>SXOX01000117.1 GCA_005776585.1 Pseudomonadota bacterium
ATTTCTTCCTCTACGGCGTAGCTGCGGCGCTCGTCTTTCCCAAGGTCTTCTTTCCGGGGTCCGATCCGTACAGCGCCACGCTCGCGTCGTTTGGCACGTACTTCGTCGGCTTCGTCGCGCGCCCCGTCGGTGCCGCGCTCTTTGGCCACTGGGGCGATCGCCTCGGCCGGAAGGCGTCGCTCGTCGCGACGCTGTTGCTCATGGGTCTCGCGACCATCGCCATCGGGCTCGTGCCCGGCTATGACCGCATTGGCATCTGGGGCGCGGTGCTCCTGACCGTCTGCCGCGTACTGCAGGGCATCGGTGTCGGCGGCGAGTGGGCCGGCTCCGTGCTCATGGCCGCCGAGTGGGGACCGAAGCACCAGCGCGGCTTCCTCGCGTCATGGCCCCAGTTCGGGGCGCCTGCCGGACTGCTCTTGGCCAATGGCGCGGTCATGGCCATGAGCGCGCTGTCGGGTGACGCCTTCCTCACGTGGGGCTGGCGCATCCCGTTCGTAGCAAGCATCGTGCTCGTGGGCATTGGCCTGTGGATCCGGCGCGGCGTGGGCGAGACGCCGACGTTCGACCGCCTCAAGGCCGACAACCGCATCGAGCGCGCACCCGTCGTCGAGGTCATCCGCCGCCATTGGCGCGAGATCGTGCTGACGGGCCTGCTGCGCACCGGCCAGCAGACGCCGTTCTACGTATTCACGGCCTTCGTGCTCTCGTATGGCACGCAGAGGCTCGGCCTGAGCCGCGGCGCGCTGCTGGGCGACGTCCTGCTCGCAGCGGCGGTCTCCATGGTGACCATCCCGCTCTTCGGGCACCTCTCGGACCGGGTCGGTCGCGAGCGCATGTTGGCCTTCGGCGCGCTCCTCATGGTCTTCTGGCCGTTTGCGTACTTCGGCTTACTGGACACGGCCTCGCCCTGGCTCGTCCTGCTGGCGATCGTCTTGGCCGAGCCCATCCACGATCTGCAGTACGCACCTCAGGCGGCCATCATCGCTGACGCATTTCCCGCCGAGCTCCGCTACAGCGGCGCTTCGCTTGGCTATCAGCTCGCCTCGCTCACGGCGGGCGGACCGGCGCCGCTCGTGGCCCTGTGGCTGCTCGAGCGAACGGGAGCGTCCTGGTCCATCGCAGCCTACCTCTCGGGCACCGGCGTCGTGACGCTGCTGGCGCTGTGGGGGCTACGCCGGCTCGGCACGCGGGCAGCTTGACCGCCCTTCCCCTGTGACCGTAGGTTGCGACCGTGGGTGTCGGGTCGGTCTTCATCAGCGGTGCGAGCGGCTTCGTGGGTCGCGCCGTGGTCGCAGCCCTGCCACCCGAGGTCGCGGTGCACGGCCTCTCGCGGCGGCCACAGTCGGCGGGGCGCGTCACGTGGTCACTTGGAGCGCTCGGCGCGCCCGACACGTATCGCGCAACGCTCGAGCGCTGCGACGCGGTCATCCACGCCGCTGCGCTCACCGGCAAGGCCGCCGACGCGGCTTTCGTCGAGACGAACGTAAGGGGCACCGAGGCGCTCGTCACCGCGGCGGAGCGCGCGCAGGTGCGGCGCTTCCTGTGTGTCAGCTCGATCGCGGTGCGGTTCAAGGCCGTCT
This sequence comes from Pseudomonadota bacterium, assembly GCA_005776585.1. GTDB lineage: Bacteria > Myxococcota_A > UBA9042 > SXOX01. The sequence continues at coordinate 1,581 of SXOX01000117.1, forward strand.
CAGACTATCCGTATGCCCGCTCGAAGCGGGCGGCGGAGGCCGTCGTGCGCTCATCGACGCTCGACTGGACCATCCTGCGACCGACCATCGTCCTGGGCCCGCGCTCGCCGGCCGGGCGGCAGCTGCGGGCGCTGGCAGACCTTCCGTGGTCTCCACTGCCGGGGACCGGGGCCGCACGCGTTCAGCCCGTCATGGACGCCGACGTGGCCGAGATCCTCGTCGCCGCGTTGTCAGACGCGACCACGACGCGAGCGACCCTGGAGGTTGGTGGGCCGGAGGTGCTGTCCATCGCGGAGCTCCTCGGCCGTCTGCGGGAGCGGCTCGGACGCACCCGGGACCGCCTCGTCCGTCTCCCGCTAGGGCCCATCCTGACGGCCCTGCGGTGGACGTCGCGCCTCACCTCGCGGCTGCCGGGTCCAGGTCCGCTCACGGGCTTCCGTGAGGACAGCACCGCGGAGGACTCGGCCTTCGTGACCGCCTTGCGACCGCGCTTTCGGGGAGTCGAGGCCATGCTCATGGAGGTCGCTCGTGGATGAGGCCACGGCCGCCACCCTGCGCGCCGAGTGCGACAGCCTCTGCCGCATGCTCATCTCGCGAACGGCACCCGACGCCATCCAGACCCTCTACGCGCGGGCCCACGCGTCGGGCGTGCTCACGGCCCCCAGTGGGCGCCGAGACCGCGCGCTGCTCGCTATTGCCCATCGAGCCCCTCGGTTGGCGCGCGCGTGCGATGGGGTCGCGGCCGTCGTGGGGCGCCGTGGGGCCTTTCGCCGCAAGGTCGTGCTGTTGCTCGCGCTCCTCGAGAGCCACCCGGAGACGGTCCAGCACGTGCGCTGGGCTCCGTCGACTACGCTCAGCCGGCTACGGCGGCTGATGGGAGCGTTCACCTGAGCGACGTCCTCCTCGTGGGCTCGGGCGCGAGCGCCGTTCACTTCGCCATGACCGCGCTGGAGCGGGGCATGTCCGTGACGATGATCGACGCCGGTCGCTCGATCGCCACGCCGGAGGCGCCCACGGTGGCCTTCGATCGGCTGACGCACGCCCTCCCCGATGCGCCGGCCTTCTGGCTGGGTCCGGACCTGGACGGCGCGCTGCTGCCGGGTCGAACGCGCGAGTACTACGGCTTCCCACCGCACCGCGAGGCCTACTTTCGTGGCGAGAGCCGGGCGCCCATGGACCCGATCGGCTTCGAGCCGCTCACGAGCACCGTGCGCGGCGGGCTCGCCGAGGCCTGGACGGCGGGGGCATTCCCCTTCGACGCCGAGGATCTCCGCGCGTTTCCCTTCAGCCTCGACACGCTCCTTCCGTACTACGGGCTCGTCGCCAAGCGTATCGGGATCACCGGCGCCATCGACGACCTCGCGCACGACGTCCCCGTGCACGCCCACCTGGACGCGCCGCTGCCGCTCGACGCCCATTCGGCGGCGCTGCTGGCGGCCTACACGCGCCGACGCGGTGAGCTCACCGCCCTGGGCGTGCGGCTCGGTCGCTCCCGCACGGCGGTCCTGCGCGAAGGACGCGATGGGCGTCAAGGCTGCGACTCCCTGGGGCGCTGCCTGTGGGGTTGCCCGCGCGAGGCCATCTGGACGCCGTCGTTGAGCCTCCGTCAGCTCGAGCGTGAGCCGCGCTTCGACTACCGCCCCGGCTGGCTCGTGACGCGCGTGGCTCTGGACGCGTCACGGCGCGCGGTCGGCGTCGTCGCCGAGTCGCTCGAGGACGGCGCGGTCCGCACGTGGGAGGCCCGGCGCGTGGTGTTGGCCGCGGGGACCCTCGGCACGAGCCGCATCGTGCTCTCGACGCTACGGCACCATGGCGGCGACGCGTCGCCGCTCGAGGGCCTCATGGACAACCGTCAGGTCCTCGTGCCATTTATTACGCCGTCACGCCTCGGCGCGGGCCCCGAACTCAACGCCTATCAGTACCATCAGCTCGCCATGGGCCTGTCCCCGCTCGGAGACCGGCCGCACCCGCCCTTGGAGAAGCACTACGTCCACTGCCTCATCACGATCCTGAAGGGTGTCATGATCCACCCGATCGTCCAGACGCTCCCGGTCGATCTCCGGACGGCGCTCGCGCTGTTCCGGCTCACGCACGGCGCCCTGGGCATCGCCAACGTCAACCTCGCGGATACACGCCGACCTGGAAATCGTATCTCCCTCGACCTGCCCACGCACGCGGGCGAGCCCGAAAGACTGCGCATCGAGTACCGGCCCACCGACGACGAGCCGCAGCGGCTCCGTCACACGCTGGCACGCGTCCGACGTGCGCTCCGGACGCTCGGGAGCCACGCGCTCCCCGGGATGGCGCACGTTCGCCCCATGGGCGCCGGCGTGCACTACGCGGGAACGTTGCCGATGAGCCACGAGGCGCGGCCACGGTCGACCGACCCGGATGGCCGCCTGCGCGACGTCCACGGCGTGTGGGTCATCGACGGAAGCACGCTCCCGTTCCTCCCGTCCAAGAACCTCACCTTCACCTTGATGGCCAACGCCGCGCGCATCGCGGAGCGCTTGTGTGCAGCCATCGGCCCCGAGAGCGCAGCGTGAACGCGCGGCTACGTGGGCTCGGTCGCGCGGCCTGGCCTCACGTCTTGCGGTGGGGCGGCCTGGCGCTCGTCCTCACGCTGACTGTGGCGTACTTCGCTGGCCGCGCCGCGTCGCAGCTCGAGGCCAACAACGACACCCTGCGCGACCTCTGGCGCACCTACGCGTGGGTCCACGCGGGCGCGCTGCCGATTCACGGGCCCCCGGTGACCAACCTGCCCATCACGCTGGGACGCGGCTGGTATGCGCTCGCGGCGCCGGCCGTCTGGATCGATCCCAACCCGTACTCGGTCTACGCCATGCACCTCGTCCTGTTCGCGGGCGGGCTCGCCGTCTTGTACGCGGTCATGCTCACGCTCGCAGGCCCGGCCGTCGCGGTGCTCACGTCGCTCGCGCTGGCGTCGAGCCGCTACTGCGAGGATGTCCTGATCTGTCTGTGGCACACGGCCGCGCTTCCGGGCCTCGCGCTGGCGTGGACCGGCCTCGTGTTCCTGTGCCTCACGAGCGCGACGCCGCGCGGACGCGCGTGGGCGCTGGCGCTCGCGTGGGGACTTCAGGCGCTGATGCTGGATGTACACCTCATCGCCATCACGTATGCCGCGACGCTCGGCCTGATTCAGCTCGACTTCTGGAGACGCGAGCCCCTCCGGGCGGCACGCGTGCCGAACCTCCTGAGTGCAGGGGCCGTCGTCTGGCTCACTGTCTCGTATGCCCGGACGTTCCTTGCGGTCGACTGGAGCGCTTTCGCGGCAGCGCAAGGGCGCGCCTCGTCTGCTGCGCCGGAGGTCCACGTCACCGAGAGCCAGACGCTCTTCCTCCAGCACCTCAGCAACGCCTGGGTTCACCCCACGCCCGAGCTGCTCGCGTCGGTGACCGTCCTGGCGATTGTGATTGGCCTCGGGCGCGCGTTGTGGCGCCCCACGGAGCCCCGCTTCGAGCGGTGGCTCGCCGTCCACGCCCTCATCGGGCTCGCCATCGCGGCGGTCGTGATGCGCGGGGGCGCTTTTGCCAGATACCTCAGCGGCGTCATGCCGACGCTGTTCCTGCTGGCCGGCCTCGGGGTCGGTGCGCTGCTGCGACCGGCGCGCGTGCCACGCTGGACCGGCGGACTGCTGGCGGGGCTGCTCGTCCTACTCACGACCGTCGGCTCGCCGTCGCAGTTGTTCCAGGGCAGCAGCGACGAGCCGTCGAGCGACGAGCCGTCGAGCGACGAGCGAGATACCCGAGCCTCCGGCGACTCGGGGCCGGCGCGAGACGTGCTGACGCTGAGCCTGGCGGAGCAGTCGGCCGCCGTCGAGGTGCTGGTCAGACATCACGGGCTTCGGTGGGACGACGTCGAGTCGCGAGTCCACGGACCACTCCTCGTCGACAGCGCCGCGCGCTATCTCGTCTTGGTCGCGACCACGGCCCATCGGACGTCCCCGGAGGTCGCTCACGCGCGGTCGCACTTCGCCGTGCTCCCGCCGGGCTTCGCCGAGCCGGCGTATGGCCTCCAACGCGAGCGCTTCGACGGCGGCAGCGGGCGATCGCTGACGCTCATCCGCTTCGAGCCGCGCTTCGACCCGGCGGCCGTGCAGCTGCACGCGGCCGGCGTCGGTTGCAATCGCAGCCTGCCGTTCAATTGGGCGCCGTGGCCGAGCTCGACGGAGTTGGCGCACTTCGGTCACGCGCTGGCGAGCGATCTGGCTCACTGCGAGGGCCTCCGTCGCGCGCCGCTGACGATCGTTGTCCCCGCGGTCTCGGGGAAGGCGCCCCTGACGCTCCAGCTGAGTTGGAATGACTCGAGCATGGTCGGGGCCGCGGGGCAGACCGTGGTCGCGCGCGACACCCAGCAGCGCGCGCTCGAGGTCCAGGCCGTGGACGACCGCCGGCTCCAGCACCTCGCAGTCTACCGCATCACGCCGCCCGATGACGGCCCGATGACCGTGGAGATCGCGCCCGCGGACATCCTCGCCAACATCGATCTTTACTGATTCTCTGCTGATTACAGCGCACGCAGGGCGGCTCATCATCGTGGCGGCGGCGTTCGCACGCAGCGAAAGCCGAGGTTGTCACTCCGTCGTTCGACAGCAAGGGGGAACCGCGCCGCGCTCGGAGCCGCCCAGTCGCGGCTCTTGAAGCCGATGCCCTTGACGATGCCAATCCGGCCTTGGTGCGCGGCGGATGCAGGCAGGCCCGGGCTTGCACCGAAGTCGCCGTCGACCCACTCCATCACGTTGCCGTGCAGGTCGAGCACGCCCTCGGGCGTGGCGTCGCCTGGGTTGGACCCCACCGGATCCGGGCGATAGTCGGAGCCCGACGCACCGGCCTCTGCCACGAAGCGCATCCAGTCCTCGCGAGAGCGCAGGACACGCCGCGCGAGCCTCAAGGCGGTGTTGGTGCGCCACGCTGCAAACTCGGAGCCCCAGGGATATGCGCGCCCGTCGCGTCCCCGGGCCGCGCGCTCCCACTCGGCCTCGGTCGGCAGGCGCGCCCCGATCGCCGCGCAGAAGGCGCGCGCGGTGGACTGGTCGACCCCGGTCATGGGGCGTGTCGCCTGAGACTCGTCCGCTCCCACGGCGTCGCAGGCCGGCTCGAGCACGGCCGGCCGAGCCGCGCCCGACGCGCGCCGGCACACGTCCGCGAACGCACCGCGGGACACCTCGGTCCGATGCAGCTCGAAGGCGGGCAGCGTCTCGAGACGGCGTGGACTGGCGCCGGGCAGGGCCGCATCGCCGAGCACGCACGGCCCGGCCGCGATCGGGCGCCATTCGGCGAGGTCCTGGGGCGGCGGAGCTCGGTCAGCCGGGTTCGGGGTCGGTGCGGTGAGTGGCCCCGGGTTGGCCGGGTACCCCAGGAACGGCCAGGTGGTCGCCTCCCAATCATCGACACTGTCTTCGTGTTCGCCCGACGGATCCTCCGGACGCCGTCGGTCGGCGGAGCGCACCAACGCGGCCACCGCGCAGCCCACGTCCATGGGCGGCGGCGGCAGCGTGCGCACCCGTCGCAGCCGACAACCACCGTCGCCATGCCCGATGCGCAGCGCGTCAGGCGCGGTCGCAACGGAGGCGTGCCCGCCCGCGCCCGGAGCGCAGGACAGCGTCTCGACGGGACCAGGCTCCAGCGTACCGCCGCTGGCGGCGTTGAGCCGCCACGGATAGTTCGTGACGAGGCGCGTCGCCTCGGTGCTCGCCGTCTCGACGACATACGCCGTCATGTCGGCGGGTGCGCCGTCGAGCCGGAGCTCGAAGCGCGTCGACCACTCGTCGAGCGACGTGTCGTGGACGCCGATGACGAGATAGCCCGAGACCTCGCCTGCGACCGAACGCGTCACGTCCACGAAGGTGCGACCCGCGTCGACTCCGGTGGTCACCGCCACGCGACCGTCGGTGCCCTCGAGCTTGAGCGAGACGACGGCGAAGTCGAGGCGGTTGCCGCAGCCCGTGCCCAGCAGCTTCAGCAGCTGCGGCGCGACGTCCTCGGGTGACAGCCGCAGCCGGGCGTGGTGGTCGAAGCGCGCGTCGTCGCGCCACAGGATGAGCGTCGAGCCGAGCGCGTCGTCGGTGCCGCGCTGTGAGGGCCGCCCGTGATCGAGTAGCTCCCAGGCCTCGTCGGGCTGGAAGTCGGGCTTGGGCCACACGCCGAGCTCCATGAGGAGGTCGAGGCGCCGATCGCCAGTCAGTGTGTGTACCGGGGCCTGCGCGGAGACCGTCGGCCGAAAGGCCTGCGGGCGCGTGTCGACCGCGAACGACATCGACGTCGCGAGGGCTCGGGGCCCGAGGATGGCTGCACCCGCCAATGCGAGCGCGGTAAGGCGTCGCGGCCAGGTGAGACGCGTCGCCGGGGTCCGCGAGGTCAGCGCCTCGAGGCCGAGACCCAATAGGAGCGGCCCGCCCGCGAACGCCATGAGCGCGTAGCTCTGCTTCTCGAAGTCGAGGGACACGACCAGCATGAGCCCGCAACAGATGGGTGCCCAGATGGCCATGACCGCGAGACGCAGCCGCTGGGGGGCGACGACGAAGCCGAGCGCGAACAGCGCGATGGCGATTCCGCCAAAGGCGCGCGCGTGCCAGAGCGGCATCGTGAGGAAGACCGGGACCGGGTCGTCGGGAGCGCGGAGCCACTCGGACGCGATCGGGAAGTTGAGCGGCCGAAAGCGAAACGACAAGCCCAGCACCGACTGCTCCATGCCCTGAACCTGGGCCTCGTACAGCGGCGCGTGAAAGAACAGGCGGTCCGAGGTGGCGGTATTGACCAGAACCCACGGGGTGATGGCCACGAGCGCGACGGCCAGGGCCAGCGCGCGCGGGGTCCAGCCGCGGACGAGGAGCAACAGGCCGGGCACGAGCAGGACGACCTCGGGCCGAACGCCGTACGCCAGTCCGAGGCAGAGTCCGGCGGCCAGCGCGCCACGCCATGGGGGGCCCGATGTGGCCAGGGGGCTGGCGAGCCTGTGGTCCACCAGGCACAGGATGAGCACAGTGCCGAGCAGCATCGCCAGCGCGATCGTGTTCTCATTGACCATGTAGATGGCGACTGAGCGCACGCCGAGGTGAAACAGCACGGCGCCGCCGACGGCGAGCGCGCGTTGGCGGACGAAGCGCGCGATGAGGGCCGTAGCGAGCGACAGGATCATCAGGTCGTAGGTGAAGGTCATCGCGGTCCAGCCGCCGCTGCCGAAGAAGGCGAAGCCGTGGCCGACTGCGGCCATCGAGCCGGGGCGCTGATGACCCAGGATTCGGGCGAGCCCGAAGCCGACCTCCGTGTCGCGCATCGTGCGGTGGCGCACCCAGTGGTCGAGGTAGGGGTCCCAGACATCGAGTCCGGGGCGGGTTCCGTCGTCGAGGATCTGCTGGGCGGCCTCGTGGATGCACGGCGCGAAGAGGCTCGTCGAGTCGACGGAGTGGACCTGTGTCAACAGCGCCGTCACGAGCGCCAGCGCGACCAGCGAGGCCATCACCGCGAGATCGCCGACCGCGGGGGTCACGTGCTCGGGCCGCACGCCGCGGCGGAGGACCAGCCACGCCGCGATGGAGAGGAAGGCCGCGACGAGCAGCATCGACGCGGGCTCGGCCGGTGCGTTGCGAACGAAGGTCACGAGGAAGACGAGCGGGACCTCGCTGGCGGCGCCGAGCAGGAGCGCGGTCGCAAACCGTTCGAGCGGCGTGGCGCGCGGGAGGAGCACGCGACTGACGAGGTACCCAGGCAGGCCCCAGATCAGTCCGGGGAACACCAGGAGCCAGAGCGCGCCGAAGCTCACGGGAGGGGGCGCGGGGGCGGAACGCGCCGGAGGTCGCCAGCGACGAACACGAACGATTCGCTTCCCGTCGTCACCACCGCGCCATGCTCCGCAGTTCCGTCCGGCTTGTCAATTTGGGCCGAGCGGCCCCGATTTCGCGAGGAGGAGGTTGGTCACCTGGAGCGGCCGGTTCGGGGAAACTTGAACGGGTGAAGCACACGGTGAAACAAGATCCTCGCCTCGCCCCGCTCCTGCACTGCTTCTCTGACGAGTTCGTCGGTTTCTCTGCGGGGGACGACCCCCGCACCCCCGGTCTTGGGCCATGCGGACCCACGGGTGGCCGGCGGCCTCTATTGCACGATTGAGGAGCGGCCTCACGCGCGTCGCCGGAGGACCGCCGCAAAGAAGCCATCGGTGCCGTGACGATGCGGCAAGAGCTGGAGGAAGCGACCGTCGCTCGAGGTGAGCGCAGTGGCGCGGGCGCGACCCCACAGCTCTTTTGGAGGTACGACGTCAACGCCGGCCACGGTCGCGACGACGTCCTCGTTCTCCTCGCGCAGGACTGAACAGGTCGCATACACGACGCGCCCTCCCGGTCGCAGCGCGGAGACCGTACGGGCCAATAGCTCGGCCTGGGCGGTCGCGAAGCGCGCGAGATCGCTAGCCTTCAGGTGGTGGCGCGCCTCCGGGTTGCGCCGCAGGGCGCCGGTACCCGAGCACGGGGCGTCGAGCAGCACGCGATCGGCCTTCGGGATGAGCGCCTCGGCCTCTGCGTACGGCAGGATCTGGACGTTGCCTGCCTGCGCGCGGCGCGCACGCCGCCGGAGCTCGTCGAGCTTGTGCTCGGCGACGTCGGTGGCCACGACCCGTCCCTTGCCCTTGAGGAGCGCCGCGAGCGCCAGCGACTTGCCGCCGCTGCCGGCGCATAGGTCGAGGACGAGCCCCTTGGGCGGCGGCGCGACGAGCTCGGCGACGAGCTGGCTGCCCTCGTCTTGGACCTCGAATTCGCCGCGTTGAAAGGGCGCGCTCTGAAACACGCCGACGCCGCCGGTGAGCACGAGGCCATCGGTCGCGAGCGCCATCGGCTGCGGTCCGAACTCGGCCAGCGCCACACAGAGGCTCTCTCGCGTCGTCAGGAGCCGATTGGCCCGCACGCACGTCGGCGCGTCGCGATCGAGCGCCGTCGCGAGCGCCAGCGCGTCCGCGGCGCCGTACTGCTCGACGAGCCGCGCGGCGAGCCAGTCGGGCAGACCCGCGTGTCGCGCGACACGGACGACGGGCGCCTCGACCGCGAGCCACTTGGCGAAGGCGGCCTCGAGCGACCGCTTGGTCGGGCCCAGGCCTTCGAGCGCGAGCAAGCCGGCGTAGCGATCGCCGGGAGAGCCCGTGGGCATGAGCTCGGCGAGCGCACGCCAGCGGCGCACGAAGGCGCGGCAGCGCAGCACGACGGCCTCGCGGAGCGCGTCTGGCACGCTCTTCAGCGCGCGCTCGAGGACGGTCGACAAGAAGGCGCCGCGCGTGACGACCTCATCGACGGCCCCGAGCACCGTGCGTGCGACGAGGGCCTCTTCAGCGTCTGTGAGCATGGCCGACCTCTCCCATCAGGCGCGCGTGACGCCCCGACTGGGCGCGGAGGATGGTGCGGCGCGACCGGGGCGTCAATGTGCCTCGCCCGGGCTTTCGTCCGGCGCGCGCTTCGGGCAGGCTCGCACCATGGCAGTGCTGGTCACAGGCGGAGCAGGGTACATCGGGAGCCACGTCGCGTGGGCGTTGGTCGACGCAGGCTACGAGGTGGTGATCCTGGACGATCTCTCCACGGGTATCCGGGCGAACGTCCCGCCCGCGACGCGGTTCGTCCTCGGACGCGTCGGAGACCGCGCGGCAGTCGCGCGGCTGCTCAAAGAGTCGCAGGTCACGGCCGTGCTGCACTTTGCGGCCTCTATCGTCGTGCCCGAGAGCGTGACTCAGCCGCTGGCGTACTACGACAACAACGTCAGCACGATGGTCGGCCTGCTGAGGGCCTGCGACGACGCGGGCGTCCACCAGGTCGTCTTCTCGAGCTCGGCGGCCGTCTACGGCGCCCCCGACCGCGTGCCCATCGCGGAGTCGGCCGCGCTGGCGCCCATCAACCCGTACGGCACGACGAAGCTCGTCAACGAGTGGATACTGCGCGACGCGGCGCTCTCGGGCGGTGGGCTGCGGTATGTCGCCCTGCGGTACTTCAACGTCGCCGGCGCCGATCCCGCGGGCCGGACGGGCCAGTCCACCCCCGTCGCCACGCACCTCGTCAAGCTCGCCGTCCAAGCGGCGCTGGGCCGACGTCCGTCGCTCTCCGTCTTTGGCACCGACTACCCCACAGACGACGGCACCTGCATCCGCGACTACATCCACGTCTCGGACCTGGCGGACGTGCACGTGCTCGCGCTGCGCTGGCTGGAGGGCGGCGGCGACTGCCAGGCGCTCAACTGCGGCTACGGCCACGGCTATTCGGTGCGAGATGTAGTGGACACGGTCAAGCGCGTCTCCGGAGTCGACTTTCCAGTCGTCATCGCGCCGCGCCGCGCCGGTGATCCGCCGTCCCTGGTCGCCGACGCGTCACGCCTCCGCTCCTTGCTCGGCTGGACGCCGCAGCACGACGACCTCGACGCGATCGTCCGAACGGCGCTGAATTGGGAAGCGCGACTGGGACAGGGCTAGAGGAGCTCCTCAATCAACTTCCGCGTCGGCGTCACGTCCTCGGGCTTGAAGCCCACGATCCGCTTTTTGATGACGCCGTTCTTGTCGACGACGAAGCTCGTGGGCATGGCCGCGATGTCGAACGGACCCATCGCCTTGGCGTCTGGATCGAACGCCACCGTGTAGTTCAAGTCGAACGGCTTGACGAAGTCCTTGCTGAACTGCTCGGCGCGATCGACGCCGATGCTGACGACCTGAAAGCCCTTGGGTCCGAGCTCCGTCTGCCACTTCTTGAGCTCGGGAAGCTCGCGCTTGCAGGACCCGCACCAGGACGCGAAGAACGTGATGTAGCTCACCTTGCCCTTCCACGTCGCCGGACTGACGGTCTTGCCGTCGGCCGTGTTGATCTCGAACTTGGGCACCTGCTGGCCCACGAGGTCTCCAGGCACGGCCTCGAGCGCACCCGAGTCGGTCGTCGCGTTGGCTACCTGGCTGTCGGCGCAGCAGCGGAAGCCCGTCGTGTTGTTGCGGATGCCGGGCCCGAACATCGTGCCGCGCCGGTTGCAGGCCGCGCCCTCGCCCGAGCCGAAGTTGCCGCCGGTGAGCGAGGCCTTGGATTGCTCGCCCTCGATCCACTCGCCGATGTTGCCCGTGAGGTCGTAGATGCCCGACTGCGTCCGGCACGTGGCGCGGGAGCCGGTCTTGACGGGCTTGCCGGTGAGCGTCTCCTGCTCGTCGTTGCACGCGCCGCGCACGTAGAACGGGCCATAGGAGTACATGTTGCCCTCGACGTCGTCGTCGTTGAACCACTGGTTGTTGTTGTTGTCGACCGCGGGAAGCCCCGTGCACGCCGAGATCCACTCTTCCTCGGTGCACAAGCGCTTTCCGGCCTTCTCGCACGCGGCCTTGGCCTCGAACCAGCTCGCAGGCTGCGCCTCCACGTTCGGGAGACTGACGGCCTTGCCCTGTTTGTCGATGCTCGCCTCGAACCGGTCGATGAAGAAGGTCCCCTTGGCGGTCTTGGTCTCGACCATCGGGCTCATGTCGGCAGTGGCGGGGACCGGCTGTGGCTTGCCGGCATCGGGCCCGGCCTGCGCCGCGGGCGTGGGGTTCTCGAGCACCTTTTTGAAGTAGTACTCGATGATAGACACCGTAGACGAGCCGCTCATGAGCCGGCTGTTGATGTAGGTGCGCGGCGTGCCGTTGATGCCGGCGCGCACGGCGACGTCGATGTCGTTCTGAATGCGCTTGAGCGGAGCGTCCGACTTGACGCACGTCTCCCACGCGGCGACGTCCACCCCAATCTCTTTCATGTAGCCGCCGAGCTTGTCCTCGGTCAGGTTGCCCTGCATGTCGAAGAGCTTGTCGTGCGCCTCCCAGAACTTGCCCTGCTTGCCGGCGCAGTAGGCGGCCTTGGCGCAAGCGCACGCGTTCGGGTGCTTCTTCTCACCGCCCATGTAGCGATTGCACGAGGCGTCCATGGGGTAGAACTTGAAGACGAAGCGCGCCTGATCTTTGTATTTTTCTCGAACGATTTTCACGTTCTGCGCCAGCATCTTGCAGTACTCGCACTCGAAGTCGGCGAACTCGACGAACGTGATGGGCGCGTTCGCCGGGCCCTTCACGAAGTCATCGTCCCCGATTGGCGCCTCGAAGTAGCTGTAGCCCATGTCCGTCTTGGTCCCACCGATCTTGGCCTGGCTCGGCGCTGCCGCAGGTGCCACGGGCGCCGCCGCGGGCTTGGCCGCCGCAGCACCCGCGACCTGGGACGGCGCCGCGACGGCCGTCGCGGTGGGCGCTTGGGGGGGTGCGAGAGAGGGAGCCGGAGCTGCGGCAGGCGCGAGATCCGGCGGAGGCAACGCAAACGCGGCGTCGATGGCCTTGCGCTCGCACGCCTTGGCCTCGGCCTGGTAAGCGCCGGGCTCCTGGCCGAGCTGAAAGACCTGCGCCTTGGCCTTCTCGAAGTCGCCCTTGCCAATCAGCTCGTAGCACGTGGCCACATGCTGCTGCGCACTGTGGGCGTGCGTCTCCTTGTCCTCGTGGTGGTACCAGACGAGCGAGCCGCCAAGAGAGAGGGCAAACACGGAGGCTGCCAGCCCGACCGGCTCACCGCCCTCGAACGCGGTGCTGACCCCGCGCTTGAGGCGGGCGATGAAGCCGTCCTTGGTCGCGAGCAGCGCCAAGACGAAGGCCGCGAGCTGGACCGCGTCCATCCCCAGGCAATAGGGGCACTTTTTCCCAATCTTGGCGACCTGGACCCAGACCAAATAGCCGCCGTAGAACAGACTGAGCAGCGCGAGCAACATGAGCAGGTCGAGCGCCTTCTTCTGCCGCTCCTCGCCGTCTTGCAGGGCGAGCCAGGCGAGGCCCAACAGCACGAGGTAGAACGGGATGGCCCAGACCGCCACAGGGATGCCGAGGACCGTCGAGTCGTCCGAGGCCTGCACCGCGGCGCAGTCGGTCGTGGCGTTGACGGAGCAGTCGGCCTTGTAGTTGCCGGCGAAGTCGTACTTCGTATGGAGCTTCACGGACGTGAGGTGGACCGCGAAGCCCATGCCGACCGCCAGCACGAGCGGGATCGCCAGGACCAAGGTGCGGTTGATGGAGCCGGAGGGCCGGCTCGCCGTCGCTTCTGACATCGTCTTCCTCCAAGCTCTCGAGCCGACCCGCTCGCCGCGCGCTGTATGCACGGCGCGCTCTTCGCGCGCTGTATGCACGGCGCGCTCTTCGCGCGCAATGTATGCAGGGCGCGAGTCGGGTCAAGCGCGAAACCCAGCGAGGCCATGCCTGATTCCATGCGTCAGTTTCCCTTGACCCCAACGCGCGGCTGAACTACGTTCCGCGCCCACTGACGCAAACGCCATGTCAAGCCTTATCCTCCCGTTTTCACACGTTTCTTTCGTTGACATTGCTCTCGCGACCGCCGGCGTGGTCGCGTTCATCCTGGTGCTCTTCATGGGCTCGCGATGGCTCCCCGGTCGCGAGACGCAGGGCCTGCCCATGGCGGACGGCTCGCGCCTGAGCTACCGCATGAACGGCCTCCTGCTGCTCGTGCTCACGCACGCGCTCACCCTGGGCCTCTGGAAGGCGGGCCTCTTCTCGCCCACCTGGCTCCTGCGGCACTTTTGGGCGCTGTTTCTGGCCACGAACCTCGTCGCCATCGGCATGACGGTCGTGTTCTGGGCCAACGGCCCCGAACGTCGCCAGCGGGGCTTCCTCGCGGGCTTCTGGTATGGCACCGAGCTCAACCCGACCTGGTTCGGCGTCGAGATGAAGGTCTTCAGCTACCGACCGTCGCTGATTGGCCTCGCAGTGCTCAACGCCTGCTTCGCGATGCATCAGTGGGACACCGCGGGCCACTTGTCCGATGGCATGGTGCTCTTCCAGGCCATGACCCAATTTTATCTGCTGTCCACGTTTCAGTTCGAGCATGGCATGCTCCAGATGTACGACGTAATTGAGGAGCGCTTCGGCTTCATGCTCGTCTGGGGCGACTACGTCGTCGTGCCCTTCTTCTACTGCCTGCCCGCGTGGTTCCTGGTCGACCGCATGAGCCCCCTGCCCGCCTGGGAGCAGGTCGCGCTCGTCGGGATGTTCGCGCTCGGCTTCTGGATGTTCCGCGGCACCAATCAGCAGAAGGACCGCTTCAAGAAGGACCCGACGCGCCCGATCTGGGGCCGGACGCCGCGCACCGTTGGCGGACGGCTCTTGATCTCGGGCTTCTGGGGCATCGGCCGCAAGCTCAACTACACCGGCGAGATCCTCGTCTACCTCGCCTGGACGCTGCCCGCGGGCTTCGACGCGCCGTGGCCCTACCTCTTGCCGCTGTGGCTCATCTCGCTGCTGACGCACCGCGCCTGGCGTGACGAGCAACGCTGCCGCGCCAAGTACGGCCCGCTGTGGGACGAGTACTGCCGTGTCGCGAAGTTCCGCATGATCCCGTTCGTCTACTAGTCACTCAGGAGACCGCCGCCCATGAACCTCCACGACCTCCAGTCCGCGCTCGCGACCACGCTCAAGACCGGCCGCACCGTACTCGGCCTCGACAAGAACGACCCGAACCTGCCGCCCATGGCGTCGGGCGGTGACCCCGTGATTGGCCACATGCGCGAGTTCTCCCGTGATCCCGTGGGCGTCATGGACCGTGGCCGGCGGGAGCACGGCGAGATCTTTCGGCTCAACCTCGCGGGCAATGGGATCGTCATCATCCTGGGGCCGCAGGGCAACGAGGCCGTCTTTCGCGCGCCCGACGAGGTGCTCAACCCCAAAGAGGCCTATCGGCTCATGACTCCCGTCTTCGGCAAGGGCATCGCCTACGACGCCGAGCCGCACATCTTCGACGAGCAGCTCGGCTTCTTGTATCCGGCGCTCACCGCCAGCCGCATGAAGACCTACGCCCAGATCATGAACGAGGAGGCCGAGCTCTACCTCGAGACGCGCATGGGCGAGTCGGGCACGGTCGACCTGCTCGACATGATGAACGAGCTGACCATGTACATCTCGGCACGGTGCCTGCTCGGACCCGAGTTCCGCGGCGCGCTCAATCGAGAGTTCGTCGACCTCTACCAGACGATGGAAGGCGCACTCATCCCGCTGGCGTTCTTCTTTCCGTACCTGCCGATCCCCAAGTTCAAGGCGCGCGACAAGGCGCGGGCCAAGCTCGTCGGCATGCTCACCGACGTCATCGCCAACCGTCGCGCGCGCGGCTTCCGCGGCGAGGACTTCCTCCAGACGTTCATGGACGCCAAGTACAAGGACGGCCGGCCGCTCACCGACGACGAGATCACCGGGCTCCTGCTCACGGTAGTCTTCGCCGGCCACCACACGTCGGGGACGCTGTCGGCCTGGACCGGCATCAACCTGCTCGCGCATCCGCAGTACCTGCCCGCCGTCCTCGAAGAGCAGAAGCGCGTCTACGCCAACGGCCGCGCGCCGTCGTTCGATACGCTCAAGGAGCTCGAGGTCATGGAGCGGGTGATCATGGAGGCCGAGCGGATGTATCCGCCCATCGTCATGATGATGCGCAAGGTCATCAAGCCTTTCGAGTACGGCGGCTACACGCTTCAGGACGGCACGATGATCATGGTCTCGCCGCAGGTCTCGCAGCGGCTACCCGAGTGGTTCAAGGACCCCAACCGCTACGATCCGGACCGCTTCGGTCCCGGGCGCGAGGAGCACAAGCAGCACCCCTACGTGCTCACGAGCTTCGGAGGCGGCAAGCACAAGTGCATCGGCCTGCACTTCGCCTACATGCAGATCAAGGCGCTCTGGAGCGTGATCCTGCGCAAGTACGATCTGGAGCTGGCGAGCCCGCTCTACACGCCGAGCTACGACTTCCTCATCGCCGGCCCGCGGCACCCGTGCCTCGTGAAGTTCCAGCGCAAGGCGGAGGCCGTCGTCGAGGTGCCGCGCCTGACGACACCGACGCACGTGCAGTAGCCGCTACGGGAGCTCGCCGTCCTCACGCCAAGAGCGGCAAGGGTCTCGATTTGCGGGCGCGCGCGCATCGCCCTACCCTGCCTCCATGCGTGCCCTTGGACTTGCCCTTCTGATTGCTGGACTGCCCGCCCTGACCGCCGCGGCCGACGAGCCGCCAAAGGGGTGGGTCACCTTTCGGTCGCTCCCGGGCCGCTTCGCGCTGCTGGCCCCGACGGACAAGCCCAAGGTCGCCATCGAGCAGACCGACACAGGCGTCGGCAAGGTGGACCTTCCGACGGCGACGTGGGAGCTCGGCGAGGCAGGCTCCGAACTGCTGCTCATCGCGAGCTATGGCGACGTGCTCCCCAAGGCGGTTCAGAAGCCCGATGCGCGCCAGCGCGAGGAGCAGGCGCGGCGCATCATCGACGGCGCCCGCGACGGAATGACCGGCAACGGCAAGGGCAAGCTCATCAGTGAGAAGCGCCTTGCCGTCGGGACCTACCCCGGGCTCGATCTCGTGATCGAGCCGCTCTTTGGAGCCAATGGCCCCAAGCCTGGAACCTATCTGATGCGGGTCAAGCTGCTCCTGGTCGGTGAACGGCTCTATCAGGTCATGCTGCTCGGGACGAAAGCGCAGGTCGAAAGCAAGGAGGCGCTCGCGTTTCTCGCCTCGTTCCGGTTGATCTGACCCCGCCTCCGTGGCATGGCTCCGCGCGCCATGACCGAAAGCAACACCACCGACGGAAGCCAGTTCTTTCTTTCAACCTATGGGCTCGATGCGGGGGGCCTCGCCCGCGTCGTCGGGACCGCGCTTGGCCGCCAGAACGTCGATTGGGCGGACTTGTACTTCGAGCACGCGGTGCTTGAGTCCGTGTCGCTCGAGGAGAGCCTCGTCAAAAAGGTCAACCGCCTGCTGAATCAGGGCGTCGGCGTGCGTGCCGTGGCCCACGACAAGACCGGCTACGCGCACGCGGACACCATCGAGCTGCCAGAGCTCGAGGCGGCGGCGCAGACCGCGCGGGTCATCGCCACGACCGGCGCGCGCGACGCGGGACCGATCGCGATTCGCCTGCGCGCTCCCGGACGCGACCTCTATCCGGTGCCCTCCCCGGCCACGGAGCGACGCATCGAGGACAAGGCCACGCTGCTCCGTGAGATCGACACGCTCGCGCGCGGGCTCGACGCGCGGGTGCGGGAGGTCCAGGCCTCGTTCGTGTGCGAGCAGAAGACGGTGGCGGTGCTCTCGTCGGACGGTGAGCTCGTCGGTGACGTGCGCCCTCTGGCGCGGCTCAACGTCTCGATCATCGCCGAGGACCACCACGGCCGGCAGGTGGGCACGTCGGGAGGAGGCAACCGCGTCGACTTCGACTGGTTCGTGGAGCCGGTTGACCGCGGCTATGGCACCGAGGCGCGCTGGCGCTTCTTCGTCCGCGAGGCCGTGCGACGCGCGGTGCTCGCGCTCGACGCCGATCCGGCACCCGCCGGGACCATGCCCGTGGTGTTGGGTCCCGGCTGGCC
>SXOX01000118.1 GCA_005776585.1 Pseudomonadota bacterium
CTATATTGGTCCAGTTTGTCGTCTTTGCCGTCGAGAGGGCTTGAAGCTCTTCCTCAAGGGCGAGCGGTGCTACACCGAGAAGTGCGCGATCGAGCGCCGGGCGTACGCGCCGGGCGTCCACGGTCAGGCGCACAAGAAGCTTTCGAACTACGGCGTTCAGCTTCGAGAGAAGCAGAAGGTCAAGCGCATGTACGGGCTCCTCGAGAGCCAGTTCCGGCGCTACTACGAGATGGCCTCGCAGATGCGTGGTGTCACGGGCGAGAACCTCATCATCCTTCTGGAGCGTCGCCTGGACAACGCGGTCTATCGCGCTGGCTTTGCGTGCAACCGGACCGAGGCGCGCCTGCTCATTCGGCACGGGCACTTCCGCGTGAACGGTCGCAAGGCCTCGATCGCGTCGATTCTCGTGCGCCCGGGCGACGTGGTCACGCTTCGAGAGCGGTCGGCCAAGCTCGCGCGCGTCGCCGAGGCGGTGGGCGCTGTCGATCGGCGTGGCATTCCCGTGTGGATCGAGCTCGATCGGGACGGCTTCGCGGCCACGGTCAAGCAGCTCCCGGTCCGCGCGGACGTCACGGCCCCCATCAACGAGCAGCTCGTCGTCGAGCTCTACTCGAAGTAATCGATCCCCAAGGCAGGAGGACGTCGCATGTACAGAAATTGGCAGAATCTCATCCGTCCGCGCCAGCTCAAGGTGGATCAGGCGACCGACACGTACGGGCGCTTCCACTGCGAGCCGCTGGAGCGTGGCTTCGGACTCACCATCGGCAACGCGCTGCGTCGCATCCTGTTGTCCTCGATCCGCGGCTCGGCCATCACCAGCGTCTTCATTGACGGCACGGTGCACGAGTTCTCGAGCATCCCGGACGTCGTGGAGGACGTGACCGACATCATCCTGAACCTCAAGGAGGTTCAGATTAAGATGCACGGTGTCGGGCCCAAGACGGTGCGCATCGAGAAGAATGGCGCCGGTGCGGTTCGCGCAGGCGACATCATCGCCGACGATTCGGTCGAGATCCTCAATGCCGACCACCACATCTGCACGGTCGCTTCCGGCGGCAAGTTCGCGGCGGAGCTGGTCATCAAGGAAGGTCGCGGCTACTTCCCGGCGGAGTCCAACAAGGATCCGAGCGCTGCGGTGGGGACCATCCCCATCGACGCGATCTTCTCGCCCATCCGTCGCGTGAACTATCGCGTCACCAACGCGCGCGTCGGTCAGCGTACGGACTACGACAAGCTCACGCTCGAGATCTGGACGAACGGCTCGATCCTCCCCGAGGACGCGCTCGCGCTCGCGGCCAAGATCGTCAAGCACCAGCTTCAGATCTTCATCAACTTCGAGGAGGGCGCCGACGAGGCTCCGGACATGATGAAGTCCGATGAGTCGCCGGCCGCGCTCAACGAGAACCTGTATCGCACCGTCGACGAGCTCGAGCTTTCGGTGCGGTCGGCCAACTGCCTCCAGAACGCCAACATCAAGTACATCGGCGATCTGGTGCAGCGGAGCGAAGGCGAGATGCTGAAGACCAAGAACTTCGGTCGCAAGTCCTTGAAGGAGATCAAGGAGATTCTGACCGAGATGGGCCTCACGCTCGGCATGAAGCTCGACAACTGGGACCCGAATCGCCGTCCGAGCGCCGGCACAGCGACCGGAGCGTAGGAGCACGTCATGCGTCATCTCAACAAAGGTCGGCAGCTCAGCCGTACGCACGCGCACAAGAAGGCGCTGCTCAAGAATCTGGTCACGAGCCTGCTGCGTCACGAGCGCATCGTCACCACGCTCGCCAAGGCCAAGGAGATGCGATCGCTTGCAGAGCGCTGCGTCACCTACGCCAAGAAGGGCTCGCTGCATCATCGGCGGCTTGCGGCTCGGGTCGTCAACGACGCGGAGACGCTGCACAAGCTGTTCTCGGATGTGGCGGGCCGATTCGCGGCGCGCGCCGGTGGGTACACCCGGATCACCAAGATCGGGTGGCGCAAGGGCGACGCGGCCGAGATGGCCGTGATTGAGCTCATCGCGGCGGACGAGGCCCCGAAGGCCAAGCGCCGCACAGCGGCGGGTGCTGCTTCGGCCGCGCCGGTGACCTCCAAGGAGAGCTTCGGCTCCTAAGCCGCGTTGGCGGGTTACTCAGGTACACCGCTGGCCAAGAAGCTCGGCATCCTGCCCGGCCATCGCGTTCGTCTTTCGGGTCATCCGGCGTGGATTGAGCCGGTGGTCACGGACAGCGGTGGCATCCTGTCTCATCTGCCTCCCGTGGAGCTGGCGCTGGTCTTTGCGACCTCGATGGACGGCGTCCAACAGGCGCTCGAGGGGATCGCTTCGGGCGTCGTGTTGGATGGCGCGCTCTGGCTGGCCTGGCCCAAGAAGGCGTCCAAGGTCCCGACCGACATCACCGAAGATCGCCTGCGCGACCGCCTGCTTCCGACGGGCTGGGTCGACAACAAGGTCTGCGCCATCGACGAGACGTGGTCAGGGCTTCGCATGGTTCGACGACTCGCGCTTCGGGCGGCACTTCGCAGCGGTTGAGTGCCGCGGAGTCATCCGCTACTGTCGCTCTCCATGTCCACACGCCACACGCTGACAGCACTCTCTCTCGTCGTTTTGGGGCTCAGCAGCGGAACGGCCGAGGCTGCGGACACGCTACGCAAGGCGCCGGAGTGGCGGCTCGGTCTCACGAGCTTGACGGTCCTGCGCTACAACCCGCTCGGGCTCGAGGAGCAGCTCCGCATCGGAGTCCAGAAGCGGCTCTACGAGGACGAGGCGCCGGCCTACCGGGACAACTTCGTGTTCTTCGGGCTGGCGCCCAAGATCAACCCGGCGTTCGTCAAGCTGGGCCCGAGCATCGAGGTGCAGCCCGTCTCGTTCTTTAACCTGCGCATTGGCGTGGAGTGGGTGCGCTACTTCGGTACCTTCGGCTACCTCCAGTCGTTCGAGTCGGCCCACGACGACTACTCGGATCGCCGGATCAAGGCGCTCCGCGAGGACACCGTCGACGGCAAGCCCAACGACCTGAAGTCGTATGGGGGCGGCGGCTTTCACTTCATCGTCGAGCCGCTGCTTCAGCTGAAGTTTGGCCCGGTCGCGTTTCGCGGCAAGGTCGCCTGCGAGTACTGGAGCATGGACCTGCGCGAGGGCGACCGCGCCTTCTACGACCCCACGCTCGACACGGCCGTTCCGCGCACGGGCTGGGTCTTCACCCTGGACGCGGATGTCCTGTGGGTGTCCGAGTTCGGGCTGCTCGCGGGCGTGCGCTACTCCATGGTGGCGCCTCTCTACGACAAGCGCGCGGTGCGCGATGGCGAGTCCATCGAGATCCCCGAGAACACGCACCATCGGCTCGGGCCCTTCGTGGGTTACACGTTCTTCGATCGCGGCGCCGTCGGCTTCAACAAGCCGACGCTGCTGCTCATCGTGAACTGGTACATGAAGCACCGCTGGCGGACCGGCGGCGATCCCGACGTGCCCGGTGGCGCGGCACTGCCGTACATCGTCTTGGCCTTCCGGTTCGAGAGCGACTGGCTCTAGGGACGAGTCACGACGAGCGCGCGTCCCTCGAGGACGAGCCAATGCCGCTCGGGGGCACGCACCGACAGCGTCGCGTCGCGCAGGGTGAGGTCGCGCTTCTCGAACGCGGCGTACGCCAGCACCTTGGAGAGCGCCAAGGGCGGGATGCGGAAGACGAGCGCCTTGGCGGCGGAGTCGAGCAAGGGCCCGAAACCGAGACGCATCAGCGCGGCCACGCTCCCCGGGTCGATGCCGGAGGGTGCCGCGCTACAGCCAAACGCGAGCTCGAGCGCCTTGGGTCGGCTGTCGAAGGCGGCGAGGAGGGTGGGACCGCCATCGTCAGCCACGCCGAGCGCGAGCTTCACCGGCGCCCGCGCGTTGAGCGACAGCGCGAAGGACTTGCCCGTCGAGGTGTTGATGGTCGTGGCGACCTCGCCGAAAGCCAGCTCATAGGTCGCCGCGTCGTCGGCTGCGGGACCGACCGTCATGGGCAGGCCCATTGACAGCCCCATGGACGCAAACGGCTGAAAGACGTCCGGCAGCGACTTGGGATCGACGCCCCCGAGGTCCGCCAGACCCAGCGTGAGATCGGTGACGGCTCCCCCGTACCAGAGCGCGAAGAGGGCCTGATTGAGTACGTCGTCGTCGATGGCCAGGCCCATCGGAGCGGTCGAGAAGTCGTCGGGGAGCGGCTGGCTCACGGAGATGAGGCCCCCCGCGGCGGGGCCGAAGGGAACGCCGGCGCCGAGCGTGGAGACGACATGGACGTCGAGGTCGACGTTGATCCCGTGCGCCGCGACCCGGGCTCCGACGAGGGCGAGCTTCAGCGTGATCGGAACGCGCAGCCAGGGAGAGGTCCCGTCGCCACCCAACGTGAGCTCGGTGGCGAATCCGCCGATGAGGCCGCCCACGAGCGAGCCGATGAGGCTCGACACCTTCTCGGCGAGCGTCTTCTCGAGGTACTCCTTGACGTAGTCCACAAGTGAGGGCGCCTGATCGAGGATCTTCTGCATGGCCTCGGCCTTGAGAACGAAGCCCTCGGTGACAAAGGTCGTCCCTTCGGCGACACCGGTCGCCTTGCCGTCGGCGACATGGAGCACGAGCCGCGTCGTCAGCGTCGCGGTCTCCACAGCGATGGAGCCAGGGCCCGTGAACAACGTCGCGAAGCCGCCCTTCCCTTCCAGAACGAACGCGATGAGAGCGCCGTGGAGCACGAGCTTCACGTCGAGTCCGCCGTCGGTCGGGGTGATGTCGATCTCAGACGACGCGATGGTGATGGAGGTTGGCGTCAGCACCGCGAACTCGGTGTTGATGGGCTCGGTCAGCGCGGACAGCACTTGAGGATCGGTCAAGAGCGCTTCGCCGAGACCCGCGAGGTCGTCGGGCGTGGCGTCATCGTCGTCGAGGAACTCGGGCGACAGGTGCAGCCGAAGGCCACCCGCGACCGGCGCATCCGGTGGTCGGACGCTCCCCGCGTGGACCGCCCGACCGTCGACCGTTCGCCCGCCGTCCTTGGCCTCGAGCCGCACGGCGATGGGATTGACGCCGGGCCGCAGAGTGACGCTGGCACTCATGGGCGCGCCGGACGAGGGCGGCGGCTGCACCGGGAGACCGGTGACGGCCAGACCGTTGACCGAGAGCGCCGTCATCGCCGACGTCGTTGGCGCGACGGTCATCGTGAGCGCGGCGCTGGTCGCCGTGCCGAGGAACGCGCCGCGCTCGGGCGTGAGGACCTGCAGCACGGGCGGCTCGCGCGGAGGCACGGGCGGCGGCGTGTCGACGGCCACGGCCGCATCGACGGGAGGCTGCCCGACATCGGGCGGGGCGACGATGACGACGTTTTCCGCGCAGGCGACGGCCCAGAGACAGGCGGGCAGCAGGCACGTCGCGATCCTCATTGACGGACGAGCGCGCGCCGCGCGATCCTCGGGTTCAGGCCAGCGCATGGCCGCGAGATAACACGGAGCGACCGCACTTGGCGACCGGAATTCCATGGTCATGGCAGCGTGAGCTCCTCGGGATGCTGGGGATCGCCCTCCCTGTCGCCATCGCGTTCGGACTCGGTGAGTGGCTCCGCGCCCGCCGCGGCGTCTCCGGTGAGGCGACGCGCAAGCTCGCCCACGTGGCGGCAGGCGCGACGGTCCTGGCGATGCCGTGGCTCGTCACGACCCACTGGACGGTGCTGGCTCTCTCCGCGGGGTTTCTGCTGTTGCTCGGCGGTGCGCGCGCGGTGGGGCTGTTGCAGTCGATTCACGCGGTCGACCGCCGCACGACGGGAGCCGAGCTATACCCAATCGCCGTCTACTTGACTTACCTGCTCGCCAGTGGCGACCCCGCCCTCTACTGCATCCCCATCGCCATCATGGCCGTCTCCGATCCAGGCGCGGCCATCGTCGGGAGGCGCATGGGCGTCGTGCGCTACCGCGTGGTGGACGACTTCCGCTCCTTGGGCGGCTCCGTCACCTTCTTTGCGCTGGCGTTCACCGTGACGCTCGTCAGCCTCGCACTCGCCGGCAAGAACGACCTGCCGATGGTCCTGGTCACCGCCCTGCTGGTCGCGCTCCTGGCCATGGCGGCGGAGGCGGTGAGCGTCGGGGGCGCGGACAACCTGCTCATCCCGCTCGTGGCCGGTGTGGTCTTGCGGTCGTTGCTCGGCGGCGATCGCGCGGTCCTCGGTGACTGGATCCTCGGCGCTACGCTCACGCTTGCGCTCTTGCTCGTGACGGCGACACGCGCGCGCCTCGACGTGTCGGCCTTCTTGCTGCTCTTCCTCGTCGGGAGCCTGGCACACGGCTTTGGCGGACATCGCTGGCTCGGCGCGCTGACCATCCCGTGGCTGGCCTGGCTCATCAGCGCGCACGGGTCGACCGGCGAGGCGGTGCTGGCACGCGTCGGTCCCCTCGTGCTCGTCACGGCGCTCGTGGTGCTCGCGGCGGGCGCCTTTGGCGCACCCAGGCTCGAGCTCGCCTTCATGGCCTCAGCGTCGGTGCTCGCGGCGCAGCTGGGGGCGTCGGGCGCGCCGAATGGGACGGGCGACTGGCTTCGGCCCCTGCGGGCGCTGGCGTTCGCCCTCCTCGTGCCACTGGCGACCGCGCTGGTGACGCGCACCCTTCCGGGACTGGCCTTGGCGTGGGCGCTGGTCGCCCTCGTCGTGGCCTGGGGCGCCAATGTGCTCGTCGGGCGACGCTTCCCCGCGCTCGAAGGCGCGTGGCGGGGCGCGTTCGGGATCGCGACCTCGACGACTGCCGCGGGCCTCGCGGGTGTCTGGGTGAGCTAGCCCATGACCGAGGCCGCCGCTCTCGAGGCTCGACGCGACGCCGCCTTTCTGCGCTACGGTGAGCTCGCGGTCCATCGCAACGGCGCGGCCGTCGCGCGGAGCTTTTTCAACCCCCGCCTTCCGCGCCAAGCAGGCGAGGTCGTTGGCCTCCTCGGAGATCTCGCGCTGGGCTCGGCGGCCGAGACGCGGGCGGTCCTCGACGCCGCGCGGGCGTGGTTGAGAGACCGCGGCTGCACCACCGTGCGCGGTCCCGTCACGCGGAACACCTGGTACGGATTTCGAGCGATGGTGGCGGGGTTCGAGAACGGGCCTCCGTACCCAGGGGAGCCCGCCAACGGCCCGGAGCTTCCGGCCGCGCTCACAGAGTCAGGCTTTCTCCCGTTCGCGAGCTACGTCACGTGGGTCTTGGAGACTCCCGAGGCGCAGCTCGACGGGACGCGCCGGCAGGTCGCGCGGGCGCACGCCGCTGGCTATCGCATCCGCGCGCTCGATCCGAACCAGCGCGACGCCGAGCTGAGAGCGATTCACCACGTCGTTCTGAACGCCTTCGACGAGGAGATGAACTACCTGTTTCACCCCATCGACCTGGAGGAGTTCGCGCTCGTGCTCGGACCGGGCGCGCTTGCCGCCGCGACCGTCTGGCTCGCCGAGTCGGCCGAGGGGGAGGTCGCCGGCTTCTTCTACACCTATCCGTCGCGGTACGGCATCGTCGCCAAGACGCTCGGGGTCTCACGCACCCATGCAGGCCGAGGCGTGGCGGCGCTCTTGACCGCCGCGGTCCACGAAGACGCCATGCGGCAGGGGTCGATCCCGGTGGTCCATGCGCTCATGCGCGCCGACGGCGGCTCGCTCGCGCTGTCAGCCCACGGCACCGGCTCCGGCGCCGCGCGACTGCTCCGGCGCTACGCGGTCTTTGGCCGCGCGGCATGAGCGCTCCTGAGGCGAACCTCGCGCTCATCCTGCATGGTCACGCCGCGTCGACGCCCACGCGACCGGCGTTGTGCGACGGCGCCGGCGAGGTCAGCTATGGCGCGCTCTCGAGGGCATGCGACGCCATGGCGGCGCGGCTGTGGAAGCACGGCCTGCGTCCGGGCCACCGCGTCTTGCTCGCGGTCCCGATGTCGGTCGACCTCTACGTCGCGCTCATCGGCTGCTGGCAGGTGGGTGCGGTCGTCGTGCTCGTCGAGCCCGGTCTGGACCGTCCGGCGTTGCGCTCCGCTCTGGAGCGCGCGCGGCCATCCGCGCTGATCGGTGTCCCACTCGCGCTGGCGTGGGCCTTGACGCTCCCGGAGCTGCGCCACGTGCGGCACCGGCTCGCCGTGACCGGCCGTTCGTCGCTCGAGCACGATGGTCGGCGACATGCGGCGTTCCCCGTCGCGTCGGAGGCGCCAGCACTCCTCACCTTCACGAGCGGAACGACCGGTCCGCCGAAGGGCATCGTGCGAAGCCATGCCTTCCTGTGGGGGCAGCATCGCGCGGTGCAACGCGCGCTCGGTACGGCGCCTATGGACCGAGAGCTGCTCGGGCTCCCCGTGTTCGTTCTGAGCACACTGGCGTCGGGTGCCACGGCGGTCCTGTGTCCGGTCAGCGCGCGGGTCGACGCGACCCCGCTCGACGACGTGCTGCGCCTGGCGCTCCAACAGCGCATCACGACGGTGAGCACGTCTCCCGCGCTGGCGTTGCGGCTCGCTGCACGCCTCGGTGCGACGCACACTCGCTTGCGAGGCGTCACGACGGTCAACGTCGGCGGCGCGCCGGTCGCGCCGAGTGACGTCGCGCGCCTCTCCGCGGCGTTTCCCGATGCGGTCGTTCGCGTGGTCTACGGCTCGACGGAGGCCGAGCCAATCAGCCACGTGGAGGGCTTCGACGCGGCGTCGACCGAAGCGACGCGTCACGGCGCCGGCCTCTGCGTGGGCGCTCCAGTCGACGCGGTCGCGCTGCGTCTGGCTCAGAATGGCGAGATCCTCGTCTCGGGCGCCCACGTCAACGGAGCCTACCTCGACGATCCCGAGGCGGAGCGGCACCACAAGGTCATCGACGAGGACGGGACCCGCTGGCACCGAACGGGTGACGTAGGGCGAGTCGATGGGACCGGTCGCCTCTGGCTGCTGGGCCGCCTTGAGCAGGTCATCGTGCGTGGAGGCCAGGTGCTCCATCCGCTGGCGGTCGAGATGGCTGCGCGGGAAGCGCTCGGCCTCCAGCGCACGGCCCTCGTCGAGCACCGCGACCGCATCACGCTGGTCGTGGAAGGTCGGACCGACCTCGGCCGCGCGCGGCAGGTACACGCGTCCATCGAGCGGGTCGTCACCGTGGAGGCGATCCCCGTCGACGTGCGGCACAATGGCAAGGTCGATGTCCGCCGCCTCCGAGCACTTCTCGACGCATCGGCGTGAGAACTTGAACGGCCGGGCCTTCGGTCGGAAGATGCGCCTCGCGCGATCTCGCGCCCGGAGGAACGTGCGACAGAAGCTCACCGTCATCACCTACGTCTTGGTCGGGCTGTTTCCTGCCCTGGGCGCAGCCATCGATCGCAGCGCCGGCAAGGGCTTCCTGGTCGCCACTGACCTCGTCAAGGGAAGTACGAAGGGCTACGTCCCGTCCCAGTTGTGGGTCTATGACGAGATCGGTCAGCCCATCGCAGGCAAGGGGGAGCGCGGCGCCTTCGCGCTCGGCGAGCGGATCGCGCTGTCCGAGGGGTGGTATCTGGTCGAGGTCGGCAATGAGCCGGCCGAGAAGAACCGCCAGAAGCTCTTCGTCCGAGAGGGCAAGCTCACCGTCGTGCCGACCGGCCTCGTCATGGTGCGCGTCGAGCCCGCGACGGCGCAGCCGCGAGACACGTGCTCCCCCTGGAACGGGCAGCTGTTCGCGTATCTCCCGCTGGACGCGGCCCCCGGGCCGTTGATCGCGTCGAATGGCAAGGCCAAGGACCTCGACGAAGGACAGGGGGTGCTGCAGCTCGCGGCGGGGCGCTACCGCTTCGAGTGGAATCGGTTCACGGTCGTGACCGAGGTACGTGCCGGCATGACGCTCCACCTCGAGACGGGCCTGATCGGGCCCATGGCACAGGACGACTACCTGCTGCACGCGAAGGACGGTGCGGCACCAGACAACCCCGGCCTGAAGCTGTGCAAGAGGCGTCCAACGCGCGTGCTCGTCCGGGGGTATCAGGGCTCGTTCAGCCAGCCCACGTCGAAATATCCATACAAGAAGCGGGCTTGGGTTGCCGTGCTGGTGGAGGCGGGCAACGTCGCCGGCAAGGCCAAGGGGGCAGGCCCGTGGGAGAAGACCCCGGCTCCTGCCATTCGCGGGACCCTCTATCGGGGCTCCGGGAGCGAGCCAATCCCGCAGTGGGAGCAGGAACCCATCACGGTGCCACCCCCGACGGTGCCACCCTCGACGGAGCCACCGCCCTCGCAGTAGGGCACGCGACGCAGTTGACGAAGGACCAGGAGAGTCATGGATAGTAAACCGATCATGACGCTGTTGTTGGGCCTCGCGCTGGGTGGCGCCATCGGCTGGGAGCTGGGGCGTCAGCGCGCGGATCCCGCAACGTCGACGGGCGGCGCCGCGGCGGGCGCGACCGCGAGCGCGGGGCCCCTGGCGCTGGCTCAGACCGTCCCGAGCGGGGCTCCCGCGGAGGGCGCCGAACTCCCGACCCAACCAACCGCGCCTCCGACGCCCCGCTTCGATCGCACCGCGCCATTGAACGTCGCCTCGGAGGCGCCCGTGGAGCGACCGCTGCCGCCCCCGCTGCTGGACCCGCCGGAGCCGACGCTCGACAACCCCGTGACGCCCACCGAGGCGCTGCCCGAGTTCGCGCGGTCGCTGCCCGAGGCGATTCGGATTCGGCTCCCGAACAACGTCTTCGCGCTGAGCGGGACGCCGATGCGTGGGGACCTGGCCAACGCCAAGGTCGTCGTGATCGCCTTTACCGACTTCGAGTGCCCGTTCTCGAAGAAGATGGCCGCCCTGCTCAGAGAGGTCGAGCGCACGGCCGGGTCGGACGTCTTGTTCGCCCACCGCAACTTGCCGCTGTCGATTCACAGCAATGCCGTCGGTGCGGCGAAGGCGGCGATGGCCGCCAAGAAGCAGAAGAAGTTCTGGGAGTTCCACGACAAGCTGTTCGAGCGCCAAGAGGAGCTCGGAGACCCGCTCTATCGCCAGATTGCGGGCGAGCTCGGGCTCGACGTGGCGCAGTGGGAGGCCGATAGGACGTCCGAGGCGGTGGAGGCGTGGGTCAAGGTCGACACGCTCATCGCGCAGGGCTACTGGATCGACGCGACGCCGACGCTGCTCGTCAACGGGAAGAAGGTCATCGGCTACGTGGGCGCCGATACCATCGAGATCTTCATCCGGGCCATGCGCGAGCGCGTCGACGCGGAGCTGGCCAAGGGCTCGAGCGTGATCACGGCGCGCGCCGACGTGTCCCTGAGTAACGTCGAGGCCGAGCGCGACTCGCGCGACAAGGCCATGGGCATCGACGCGGGGCCCTGACTCAGGGGTTGGGGAGGAGCACGACCAGGTCGATTGACGGTAGCTCCGCCTCGAACTGGAGCACCGCCGTTCCTTCCGCCCCGATGGGGAGGTCCTTGCGGGAGGTCCAGCCGACGTCCGCCGGCGTGGAGGACCGTCCAATGGGCCACCGGTAGGCTGTGAGCGACTTCGCCCCGGAGATGGTCGACGCGTCCAGGATGGAGATCTCGTAGCTCACGCGGGCCTGCTCCGAGGGCAGATTCGCGTTGGACGCCAGTACGACCAGCGCCGGACACGGCTTGCGGTTCGGCTCCGGGCAGCCCGAGCCCATGTCGTTCGAGCGGCCGGCGAGGACGGCCATGAGCGGATCGTCGTCGCCCTGTTCGCGGGCGTCGATGCGCGAGGTCCCCGTAACGAAGAGCCAGTGCAGCCAGCTGAGACCGCCGGGGCGCGCCTGGCCATTCGGGGCCCATAGGGGTGACTGCTCGACGTTGACGACGTCGTTGAGATTGGGCGTCAGTGGCCGCAGGTCCGCGCGATAGAAGACGGCGGCATCGACGAGCCCTTGGAGATCGATGCGCGCCGTGGACGCGAAGGCGCCCGAGTGCGCCGACCACAGCCCGACCGCCGAGGCGTCTTCGAAGCTCGCCGGACGCGCGGCGGGATCCGACTGGTAGCGCGTAAGCCAAACGGGGATGGCGGCCAGGCCGCGCGTCTTGAGTAGCGAGCGGAGCTGCTCGGCGATGCGCGCCAGCTCCGCCGGAGTCGTCGCGGTGGACTCGAAGGTCAGCGCGTCGAGCAAGGACTGCTTTTTCTGCGTTACGAGGCCGTCGATGAACGCGACGACCGCGTGTCCCGCAACCTCGTCACCTGAGGCGATGCGCATCGCCGGGCCGACGACGCGCATCGGCGGCTGACCGCCCGCGGCGGCGGGAAAGGCCGTACGGATGGCCTCGGCGAGGGTGATGTAGTCCGCGACGACCGCGTCGGCCTTCTTGTAGCCGCCGCGCCCCATGGGATCCGACGGGAACTCGACCGTCCGAATCCCCAGGTCCTTTGCGGCCTTGCGCCACGTCGCCAGCGCCTGGTCGGTCTCCGGGATGAGCGCCTTGTTCCAGTGCCGGAGCACATTGACGGCGACCTGGGCCCAGCGCGCCGGATCCTTGGGTGGCGCGCTCTTCTCGATGCCGCCTTCAATCTTGCAGGTGTCGCGGCCGATGTCATACATCGCCTGCCAGACGATCTGGACGCCATCGATGCTCTTGGCCACCTCCAGAGCGGCGTCAATCTTGTCGAAGGCGTAGCTCGCCGGCAGCGTGACGTCCTCGTTGGCCTTGGGAAAGATACCGCCCAGCTCGTAGTCGCAGAGGTAGCCGTCCGGGACGCGAAGGATGCCAACGTTCGCCGTACGAAGCTCGTTGGTCAGCACGGCGCCACCAGAGACGACGGGCTGCGGGCCGCCCTGAACGCCGCCGAGCGACGCGATGGTCGGCCCGTTGGGGTGAGTGACCTGCGCCTTGACCGTGAGGTCCTTCACCTTGCGCGAGTTGAAGTCCGCGGGCAGAAGGGTCGCGTCAGTCCCGCAGCCCAACACGCCAACGTTCAGCGCAAGGAAGGCAGGGACGCACACGAGAAAACGACTGGCCTTAGGGTTCACCCGAGGCGTTGTACCTTCACCGGATCGGGTGGGTCAAGGGACGGTCGTGTCGGCGGAGCCGGAACCGCACGGTGGCCGAAGGCACTGGCTGACGAACGCCGCGATTCGGGGCCCCACGGCGGACCAGGCGAGGTCGTCGCGCGGCGCCGGCGAGGGGACATCGACGAGCCGCTCGAGCGTGGCCGCGAGGGCCGATGGCCGATCGGGGGCGACGAGCTGCGGCGCGTCCAGGAGCGATGGGAGACCGCCGACGGCGCTGGCGACGACATGGCGACCCGCGGCGAGCGCCTCCACGGCCACGCTCGGGAGTCCTTCGCCCGCGCGAGACGGGACGCAGACCACGTGATGGGACTGGAGGAGCTCGCGGCGAGCGCCGAGCGGTATCGCGCCGAGCCAAGTCACGTTGGAGGGAGCGGTCCGCTGGAGCCGGCGCTCGGGACCGTCGCCAGCGATGGTGAATCGAAACGCGGGGAGGGCCTGCGCGGCCGCGAGCAGCGTGTCGAGTCCCTTGATCGCGACCAGTCGGCCCAAAAACAGCACGCGAGGACCCGGGATGGACGGTGGAAGCCCCACCAGCCCCTCGTCGACACCCATGGGCGTGGCGAGCACGTGCCGGCACCGCAAGAGCGGTGCCCGAGTCGGATCTACGGTGACGAGGCCTCGAATCCGCCGTCCGACCCCGCGAGCCAGGCTCGGAGCGCGCGAGAGGACCCGCAGGTCGCCGCCGTGAGCGACACCGATGACGGGCAGTCCGGTCAGGTGGCCAACGATCGCCGAGGGGATGAGCCAATGCGCGACGACACCGACGTGAGCCGCGGTGTGGCGACCGAGTGCGTCGCGGACGAAGCGCCAGCCTGGGCGCACGAGCTCGTGCAGCCGGCCGCGCTCGAGCGCCGCGAGCGGCCCGCGATGGTCGAAGCGCACCACGTCACACGCAAACCCGGCGGTCTCGAGCGCCCGGTTGACTTGCGCGACGAAGTGACCGGCGGGGTCCTGGTCGTGGCGTGGGTAGCTCGTCGTCAGGACGAGAAGGCGCGGCCTCACGAACAGGGGACCGAGCCGGCGTCCGTGTCAGTCCGGCGCAGCGCCAGGCCGACCACCGGGGACTGCGGCGTCGAGGCGAACCGGCGCACCCACGCGCGCGCGAGGACGAAGGTGAGCGACGGCACGACGCTCCAGACGCGAATCCCGGACTTCTCATCTCCGTAGATCGGCGTGACCTGGCGGTCGGTGACTCGCCAGCCGTGGACGTGGAGCAGGCTCAGCAGGTCGTTCGGGTAGCCGTAACGCGGCCAAAGCGCGTAGAGCGGGAGCGACTGCAGTAGGGCGCGTGAAGCGGCCGTGTAGCCACACTGCGAGTCCCGCAGATCGGGCTTGCCGACTGCATGACGCGTGGCCCAGGACAGCAGGCGATTGGCGACGTAGCGCGCCGCTGGCATGCGCCTTCGCACGTCGGGGTGCGCAAGGCGGTCGCCCTTGACGTAATCCGCCTCACCCGAGGCGATAGGCTCGAGGAGGCGGTCCATCTCCGACGGATCCATCTGCCCATCGCCGGCGACCACGACGGCCGCGTCCGCGCCGAGCGCCAGCGCGAGTCGGTATCCCGAGGCGATGGCCGCGCCGACGCCTCGGTTGCGCGCATGACGCACCACGTGGAGCCGCGGGTCGTGGGCGCCGAGCGCGCGCTCGGTCGTCTGATCCTCACTGGCGTCATCGACGAGGATCACGTGGTCGACGAACGTGGGCAGCGTCTCCACGGTCTTGCGGATGAACGGCTCCTCGTTGAAGGCCGGAATCACTACCGCGACGGTCAGCTGGCCATACACGCGCGTGTTGTCTCTGTGTTACTCATGGTACTCATGGTCGTCCCCTTCGCTCCGCCCGCGAGGGCGCCCGGCCCTCGCGCCGAGGTGCCGCGCTGACTCGGCGGAACCGCGGTGCAAGCGTGCGTTCGCGACGCTCGGCGCGCCCGTCATGCCCGATCCGGACGTGCTGATCAACCCAGGCGCGGACGTCGCCAACTCGGGGTTGACACGTCGCGCGGCCGCTGGTAGCTAGCGGCGGCGTCCTCTTCGGGGGGTGAAGCGCAAGTACGGTGGTATGCGAAAGTGGCGGAATTGGTAGACGCGCGAGATTCAGGTTCTCGTGGGCTTAACGCCTGTGGGGGTTCGAGTCCCCCCTTTCGCACTCATCGTAACTTCTTCATCGTTCCGTTCTTGCTCCTGGTGCTCGCCAACGGCTGCCGCTCCGCTGAGGAGAAGGTGCTGGAGGAGACACTGGCGCTCCACGAGGAGGCCTTCCAGATCTTGAAGGATGGGGTCGATGTCCCTCAAAAGACCATCGAGCGCCTGCGCAAGCTGGAGGAGGACTCGCGCGAGCATCGCAAGGCACTGCGCCAACGGGGGACGGACGCGCTGTCAAAACTGTCGGACGACGCGAAGAAGTCCTTCTTCGAGGACGCCAATCGGCGCTCGGAGGAGTACCGCACCAAGCTCGAGACGGTCCTCAAGCGCTACGACGAGCCGGCTCGCACGCATCTACGCGGAATTCTTCAGGAAGTGACGCACTAGCCAAGCCGGCTCGTGCGCCATCCGGTGCACCAAATGAGAAACCCCGCGTGGGCCGACTTTGAGCGCCGAACGGAACCCCACGAAAAACGTGGGTTCCATGGTAGCGACCGTAGGCTTCCCGTACGAGACGGGCATGCACATGGCAGCCAGGGACAGATCCCGAAACAGAATCTAGGGATTCTACGCTTGGCGCTCTCGCGAACCCCGCAGGGTCTCGAAGGCAAGATAGCATGATGGATCCGGTCGTCAACAGCGGATCGCGTGGCCTTTCCGAGACGCTGCGCACGTCGAGTCGTTGGCTGGGCTGGCTCGTGCCCGGGCTGGCGGTGGTGACCTCGGGGCGGCCCGGTCGCTGGAGTGCGGCCGTGTGGCTCTGGGCCGCGTGCCTCGGCAGCGGACTCATCGGCCTCGGGGTCGCCTACGAGCACGTCAACACGGCGCTGTTCCACCTTCGAGGCGAGGCCCCGGTCGGCTGGTGGGAGGGCTCGCTCCTTGGCCGGGCTGCTGAGGTCGGCGGGCTTCCGGTCGAGACACTGGTGCTATGGGTGGGCGCGCTGGTCCTGCATCTTGCGACTCATCGTCACGCCTTGCACGGGAGCCGCGCCAATGACGCCACGTGACGACTCCGGTAGCGGCGAGCCGCCCCGCTGCGTCGGCTCGCCCGCGCCTGCGCTCGTCGGCGGATCCAGGAAGGCAACCCGCGACAAGAGGCCGTAGTGATCGCTCGGAGCGACGGTCGAGGTGAGCTCCAGCGTGAGCACGAGCTCGCTGGAGTCCACGCGAACGCGAGGACTGGTAGGCCCGTTGGGTGCTGCGAACAGCAGCCGGTCGAGCCTGCGACTGGGCTCGGTCGGGAAGCTGTTCTTGCGCGCGAGCGGGTTCCTCAGGTCCCAGGTGTGGCCCGGCGACGTGGGCTCGACCTGGCGGTAGGCGTCGACGAGGTGACCCACCAGCGCCGACTCGACGTCGTGGTCGCCGAAGTTCAGGTCCCCGCCGAGCAGGCCGATGCCCGGCATCGTCTCGAGCAGCTCCAGGGCCGACCGGACCTCCGCGCTCCGTACCTGACGGGCCTCCAGCGCAGGGGTCAGGTGAACATTGACGACGCTGAGCGTGCGACCATGGACGTTGATCGTGACGGCAAGCGCAGGTCGACCGTTGGGCGGCAAGCTGATGACGACGCTGTCCAGGATGGGGTAGCGGCTGAGCACGGCCAGCCCGCGGCGTGTGCGCGCGTTGTGGCAGTGGGCGACCTCGTAGCCTCCCGCTTGCGCCATCCGATGGGCTTGAGTCCGCTCGCGCCCGCCGAGCAGCGCGACCTCCTGAAACAAGACGATGTCAGGCCTCTGCTCACTCAGGAAGGCGGCGATCGCGGGCTCGCGCCGATCCGCATGATCGAGACGACTCCGCAGGTTGAACGTGAGGATGCTGATGGGCTGCGCGCTCGCGGTCGTCGCCGCGACGACGAGGAGCGCACCGAGCCCTCGAAGCCCGTATCGCCACCGGTCCTGAACCGCCCCTCGCACCAAGGCAAAAACCTCCGGGCTAGTATATCGGTCGGTCTCGCTCAAGTCGTGAGTCACTGAAGCTCGATAGGAACGGTCAACCACGCCTGACGGGTCGCGTCGTGCACGAGCCGCACCTCGCCAAAACCGACATAGCCCTCGGGGATCTGCGGCAGCTCATGGGCAAACGTGAGGCGAATCGTCTTGGGGACGTCGGGGAACAGACGCAGCCCGTTTCCTCCGGAGACGACGATCGGGCTCTTGCGCCGCAGGGTCTCGGTGACCTCGAGGGTCCACTTGGGGCCACCCTCACGTGCGAGCCCGCCGCGCACCACGAGCCGGTAGCGACCGGGGCCGCGATTGGGGACGGAGACCTCGAGCCGCCCGAAGTTGAAGCCGCCCTTGTGCACGATCTCGCCCGACGGCGCGTGGACGAGCACCGCGACGTCGGTGAAGCGCGCGTAGTGCGTCGGGGAGAGCGTGAGGACCAGATCGACCGAGGACACATCACCGTTCATGGAGAACGTGTGCTCGGCCTGATCGCCGTCGACTTTGAGGCTATGCGTCCGCCGAAAGCCGATGAGGGAGCCGCTCGCGGAGCCGTCGAAGACGTCGTCGTAGCGATTGGTGACGACGAGATCGGCTCGCGGGTTCTCCCCGGCGGAGCTGCGGGCGCGGGTGAGCGGCGCTGCCTCGAGGCCGTGAAACGCGACGTCGAGCGTAAAGCGCGCCAGGCCCCGTGCCCGAAACGTCGAGGTCACGGCGAGCTCGTAGACACCGGGCTCGAGCGCGCGGCCTGACAGGGTCATGCGCGCGGCCTCTCCGCGTACGGCACCATTGCCGAACGTGCGGACGAGATGGCCGTTCCGGTCGAGTAGCGTCGCCGTGAGCGCATGGGGACGGGCTTCCTGGGCGGTCAGGGCGATCTCCATCTGCGTGGCGCCCGGCGGAACCAGGAGCGGATACCGCGCTACGTCTCCGGGGGCGAGGCGGGCATCGCGAATCGAGAGCGCGTAGCCGTTCGTCCGATCGAAGACGTGCGGCACGATCGCCGTCGCCCAGATGGAGAAGGCGGCCACGCCGCCGCCGTCGTCGGGGTAGGCGTCGAGGCGGCCGACGTGCACGCCGGGCTTGGTCACCGCGCGCTTGTCGAACCACAGGCTGACGCTGCCGTGCCCCTCGCCGATGAGCCGAAGCGAGCCCCGGTCGGTGCGAAGCCACGGCGTCTCGGTGCGGAATGTGATGAGCTGCTGGAAGCCGTCTTTGTGCTTGCGCGCCGACTCGGTCAGGTGCGCAGCGACGTGGACCTCGTGACCCACGCCGGGGTCGGGCAGCCACGTGCCGGCTCGGAAGTAGGCCGCCTGCCCTTGCCCGTTCGGGCTCGTCGGGACCTGCGTGTCGAGCTCGTAGTGGAGCACCTGAAACGGCTCGTCGTGGCGGGCCAGGTCGCGGACGAGCTTCAAGGCGCGCTCGGCGTCTGGCAGGCCGGCACCCTGGTCGAGCGGCCCATAGCCGGCGATGGGGCGTGCGCTGCCGATCACGGCCCGACGCAAGGTGCCACCGGTGAACTTGACCTTGTCGTGAGTCGCCGCGCTCGCAAGCAGCGCCAGGAGCCCCGCGATCTGCGGTGAGGCCATCGACGTTCCGGCCTTGATGTCGCCCACGTCCCACGGCGGAGTCGAGGCCGAGGCCACACCGGGGGCGATGACGTCGGGCTTCGGGATCTCGCCCCCCCGCGACGAGAACGGGAAGATGCGATCCCGGTCGAGCGCGGCGCCAAAGAGCGTCGCGGCGGACTCGCGCGGGAGGAGCGCGCCCGCCACGAGCGCCATCTTGGAGCCGGCCGGTGTGCCGATGCTGCCGATGCCCGGCCCCTCGTTGCCGGCGGAGACCGCCGCCGAGAGCAGCGGATAGCGGCCGAGCACCTCGTCGAGGGTCTCGTCGATGTCGCTCTTGCCCTTGAGCTCGGAGCCGATGCCATAAGAGAGGTTCACGATGACGGGCGTCCCGTGGTCCTGGCTCCACTTTCCGGCAAACTCGATGGCGCGCCGCATGGACTCGGTAGTCGTGGCCCCCCCCGCCAGCGTGTTGTCGCCAATCTTGAGCGACATGACCTGCGCTCCGGGGGCGATGCCGTCGAAGCCCGACCGCCCCATGAGCCCGTGCCCGGCGGCGATGCCGGCGACATGGGTGCCGTGGCCGCCATCGTCGAAGTGGAGCTCGATGCGCGACAGGCTCGGGTCGAGGTAGAGCGCGAAGGCCGCGGGCGCGCGGTCGAACTCCGGATCGCGCACGGTGAACGCGAACGTCTCCTGAGCGACCTCGAACGAGCGGAGCGGCCGTGCCCCCGTGAGGTCGCCGTTGCCGTCGAGGTCCACGTACGCGACCGGGCCCTTGCCCTTGCCCTTGGGACGAAACACGAGGACGGCAAAGGCATCGCGATCGTGTCCGTTCTTGTTGAGGTCGGTGACCTGGCTCTCCCTGAAGCGCGACTCGTGGACGAAGCCTAGACGGAAGCCCTTCTCACCGTCCTCGGGCTGGTCGGGCAGCGACTCGAAGCCGCGCACCTTCCCATCGGCGACCGCGAGCCACCGGACGCCGTCAATCACCTTGGCCGAGGGCGTGGCGAGGTCGATCTCGCCCTGCGCGGAGAAGTCGCGCGCGACGATGACCTTGGGCTTGCCGTCGGTCGTGGTCCGCAAGCCGGCGACGCCCATGTCGACCCCGGTGTCGCACACGGCGATGACGGCACCGCGCCCGTCCCACGTCGGGTGTCGCTCACGAAATGCGGCGGCGCCAATGGCGCGCGTGTCCAGCACGGCGTCGAATCGGCCGCCAGGCGGCTCGGCTCCCGAGTCGAACGGCGCACAAAGGGCGACAAGCAAGGCAAGATGGCAGGCGTTGGAGTGCTGGCTCACGATCGCGAGACGCTATCAGAATTCGGGGCGCCTCAGAACCCGTGGTCGAGCGGCTGCGGCGGGCCTCCAACGGTGAGCGATCGCGCCATAAAGAGCACGTCGTGCCATTGACCGAGCTTGAACCCGCACTCGGGAAAGACGCCGACGGCGCGAAATCCGGTCGCCTTGTGGAGCCGGACGGACGCTTCGTTGGGCAGCGTGATCCCAGCGACCAACAGGTGAAAACCGGCGGAGACGCAGCTCTCGACGAGTGCCGCGTACAGCTGACGACCAACGCCGTGGCCTTGCACGTCCGAGACGACGTAGATGCCCGTCTCGGCCGTCCAGGCGTAGGCGTCGCGTTCGCGCCAACGCCCGGCCTTGGCGTAGCCCAGAAAGCGCCCGCCCTCCTCGGCGACGAGAAACGGGTAGCGGTGCCGGCTCTCGCGCCAATGCGACTCGATCATGCCGGCATTCGTCTCGGCGTTCGAGAAGTGGATGGCTGTCTCGCGAATGTAGAGGTTGGTGAGGGCCGCGATCTCGGGGAAGTCTGCGGGCTGGACGGGTCGGAGGTTGAGCATGCCCTCAGAGTAGCGTGTCAGGCAGCGCAGGTGAACGTCTCGCCCTCGACCTCGCCGCGCGCGAGGAGCCACGCACGGATCTCGGCGCGCGCGCCGGGGATCCCGACGGCGCTGACAATCAGCGCGCCGTCGTGCGGCAACGCGGTCGTGGCCACGATCGGCCGGTCGCCGCGGCGAAAGCCCCCGATCTTGCGGGGGTCGGCGTCTACGAAGCCGTGAATCGGGACGTGCTCGGCCACGAGCGCCCGCGCGAGTCGGCGTCCATCCCGGCCCGCTCCGACGATCCAGACGCCACGGTCGCGGCACAGCGGCGCGAGATACCGCGCCTTGAGCGGCGCGAACGTCGCGGTGGCGTAGCTCGGATGAACGCGGGTCAGGCGGCCACCGGAGTCGAACCACCGGGTGAGCACCTCGGGCAGGACCGCGATGCGGTGGCCCTGTGCCACGAGTCTGAGCCAGAGCTCGTAGTCCTCGGGAAACGCGCCCGCGACGTAGCCGCCGCATGCCACGACGACGTCGCGCCGCACGAGGGTCGAGGGGTTGCAGAGCGGGCTCTCGATGAAGCGGTTCCGATGCACGTCAGGCCAGTCTCCGCGCTCGTTGAGCCACGCCACGTAGCGCGCCATGCCGTCGTCGGCACCGGGTGTGCGAGCCGGATCCGGGACGTGCTCGACGTGGGTGCCGAGCGCGACGACGTCCGTCATCGCGGCGAGCGCAGCCCATTGCCGCTCGAGGCGGCGCGGGAGCATGGCGTCGTCCGCATCGAGGCGCGCGACCAGCGGAGCTCGCGCGCGCGTCAGGCCAAGGTTCGCGGCCGCCACGACCCCCAGCGGCGGACTGCGCAGCACGCGCAGCCGGACGTCGCCGAACGCTGCGCCGAGCGCGCGATCGACCGTGTCGTCGGTGGAGCCATCGTCGATGAGCAGCAACTCGAGCGCGCTGAACGACTGGCTCAAGACACTGGTGATGGCACGCGCGACGGTGCTGGCGGCGTTGCGCGCCGGGATCACGACGGAGAGCGCCGGAGTCCCGCTCAGAACTTCGACTCGAGCGCGATCCGAAGGTGGGAGAGCGGTCCGAGTCGCGCGAATGTGGCCCCGTCCTGGCCCCCCAGGAACGTGCAGCCGAGCGAGAGCTTGGCGACGTCCCCATGGAGCCAGCTGACGGAGCCGCCCGCCTGGTAGCCGAGCGTCCGGGTGTCGCTGACCTCGATGGCGCCACGTGCATCGAGCTCGAGCCGCCCTTCGAGCAGCATGACGCGCACCAGCGCGAGCACGTAGTTGTGGACGTCGGATGCCTGGCGCTCGATGGGGAGCCCTCGGGCGTACTGCACATTCAAGTAGACAATGTCATCGAAGAGGTACTCGAGACCGGTGACCGCGTGAACCATGACATCATCGCCCTGCGTCCCCTGCGTCGGGAGCGGTGAGGGGACCTCCTTGATCTGCCCGAGCTTCTGCAGCTGCCGCAGCTGGGCCTCGGAGATGGAGAGCGCGTGACGCTCCGGGAAGAGCACGGCCAGCTCGACCCAGCCCGAGAGCTGACGCCAGAGCGGGCCGCGCCAGTCCACGCCGGCGAACATCAGACGGGGGTAGAGCAGTGGGACCCCGAGATCCACCCGATTCTGCGTCTGGTAGCCCGACAGGCGCGCATCGCCCGAGGCCTGCGGGAGCGAGTCGTGGCCGCGAAAGAACGACGCCGCGAACGCGCCGACGGGGCTGTTCCACACGACGCGGGCGGCCACGCCGACGTTCTCCAGGGCCGCGGCGGGTGTCGTCGTCGGCGTCTCGATCTTGCGCACCTCGGGCGGCGTCCCGGTGGCCAGCGCGTTTAGGGTGAAGACCTGGCCCGGGTTGCCGAGGCCCGTGAGATCGATGGCGGCGATGGGGAGCACGGCGGGCGTGAACAGCGGCAGCGCGACGACCTCGATGCGCACGGGCCCGATCGTGTAGGCGAGCTGGAGCGCCGGGCTGGCCAGTCGCTTGTCGAAGCCCGCGCCGTCCTCGAGGTCGAAGGGGTTGACCCGGTCGAGCGGGTTGATGCCATCCGCGGTGCCCCACGCAAACCGCAGCGCGCCGATGGACAGGTCCAGGCCCCTGAGCCCGAACAGGTCACGCAGCTCGACCTTCGCCTCCTTGAGCCTCAGACTGACCGGCTGGACCTTGGCGCTGTCGCCCGTGTCGTCGAGCGTGTGAACGGTCGCGAAGTTGAGGTTCCTGACGGCGACGTCGGCCGCGATCTCGACGGTCGACGAGGGCCGCGCCTCCAGCGTGAGTCCGAAGACGTTCGTGTTCTTGAAGTCCAGAAACCGGCAGGCGTTGGCGTCTCCGCCGCAGTCGAAGAGCCCGAGCTGCAACGCGGTGTTGAGATACCCGCCAAAGTGGAGCTCACCGGCCGCCGCGCGCGCGCCGACGCAGACGAGCAGCAGCGCGACGGCCCGGCGCATCGAGCGACCCCTGTGGCCCCCCTACTGCCGCGCGCCCTTCATCGACAGCGTCACCTTGCACGGCTCCGCCTTGGGCGTCGGACACTTCTTGTCCGCGGCGGAGGTCCACTTCGAAACGTCGATCGTCACCGCCAGATCGAGCGCATCGGCGCTTGCCGCGGTGATGTCCGCGTTGACGTTCATGTCGACGACGCAGTCACCGTAATTGGTCTTGTCGACCTGGATCCCGGTCTGCTTGGCGTCCTTGACGCTCATCTGATTGGCCGCCTTGGACTCGAGCTTGATGTCCAACGCCTTGAACGGCGCCTTGAGGTTGACCGTCAACGTCTTCGGCAGCGTGGACTGGTCCGGCAGCTCGGTCGGGGTGTCCGAGACGGCGTAAGGTTTGTCTTTCCCGTCGGGCATGAACAGCAGCTCCAGCCCGCCATCGAGGCACTCGTCCTTGACCTCGTACGTTGTCAACAGGAACTTGCCGCCCTTGAAGCCGCCGCTCGCGGCCGTGTCACCGCCCGTGGTGCTCGTCTCGGTGCCCGTCGTCGCCTTGCCGGCATCCGCCGCGCTGTCGGAGGCCTTGCAGCTCAGACCGAGCGCGCTGGCCGTGATGACGACCGCTCCACTCATCCATCCCAATCGACGCATCGTGTCCTCCACCCGTGTTCTTCCCGTGGTCAATGCACACCAGAGCCAAGTACCCGGCGAAGCTAACTCCGCCGCCGACGCACCGCAAGCGTTCCGCGGCTAGGGAGCCCGCGTCAGCGATCGCTCGGTGAAGTCGTCGGCGCTCAGGCCGATGTCGAAGCGCACTTCCGTGATCTTGGCGGTGGTCCGCTTCTGAGCGGCCGGCTCGTCGATCTCGATGCGGTGAGCGAGCGTGTAGGCGCCGGCGGCCCGAAAGTCGGACATGGCGATGGCGCGGAGCACCGCTCCTGACGCGTCCAGGAGCTCGACCTTGGCGACGAGGTGATCCGCCTTGCGCACCGTGAGCCGAATCGAGGCGTGCTTGTGCTCCCCGGGCTGCTTGGGGACGAGCTTGAGCGTGATGACGTCCGTGGCCTCGGAGAGCACCGATGGGGTGTAGTCGTCCGAGAAACGGACGCGTGCCAGATCGCCAATGGAGAACCCGGTCCCCATGAAGGCCTCGCCGCCCTCCTTGCCGACGATGCGGCGGACGCGCTTGTACGCCGGAAGGTAGAGCATGGTCTGCCCTGGCTCGGGCACCAGGATGCCGGTGCCTCGCAGGC
Source organism: Pseudomonadota bacterium (assembly GCA_005776585.1). Classification (GTDB taxonomy): domain Bacteria; phylum Myxococcota_A; class UBA9042; genus SXOX01. The sequence continues at coordinate 24,147 of SXOX01000118.1, forward strand.
GCGCGGGATCCAGGAACTTGACCATGCGGCTCCGGGTCCCGAGTTGCCACAGCTTGAGCGTGCGCTGAAGGGGCTCACCGGCGCGCTCGACGACCTCGACGGACAGGACGATGACGGCGTCTTTGGCGCGGCTACCGGCGCGGTCCACCTCCGCCAGGGTGCCTTCGGGCGGCACAGCGGCCGTGCTTGCCAGAACCAGGAGGGCAGCGAGCATCTCAGGGGGCGCTCTGGCCGCGATTACGGCCGCGGCGACGGCGCCCACGCGGCCGCTGTGCGCCGGGGGGCGGAGCGTCGGATCCGTCGTCGTCGAACTCGGGCACCTCGCCGGCGCCATTGGGCACCCAGGACATGCCGAGCTCCACGCCCAGCTCTCGCCAGCGCTCGTACGTCTCTCTCGGGACGAGGCCCTGCCGCTCGTGCATCCGCAGCAGCGTAAGCGCTTGCGGTAAAGCCGCGCGCTCGCCGGTGGACAGCCGAATTCGGCGCTTGGTCGACCCGGGCGCCATCATGCGGCCCAGGGTGGACAGGACCGACCGCATCCGCTGCCGATGCCGAATGGGCACGTGCATGCGCACGCCGATGGGGCGAAACCACTCGTCGACAGCGACCCCCCAGGAGGGCCCGGGGGTGAGCTCGGCCACGGCGACCACGCGGAGCGCGAGGGGATAATAAATCGTCGTCACAAGAAAATCACGCGGCAGGCCGCCGTGCGCAAGGCCGAGGCGATCGATGGTCGCGAGGTGCCCGTCGTAGATCTCGCGCTGCTCGGCACGAAACTCCGCGACCTCCGGCAGCACGACCTCGAGGACGCCAGCGTCCGCCATGACCTCGAAGGCGCGCGTGGCGTGGGTGCACTCGGCGATGCGATAGAGTTCCTCGGTGACGCGAGGGATGGGGCACTTCAAGATGTCCGGCGCGACCGTGCGCATGGCCCGCCAGGCCTCGTCCTCGACGTGAAAGCCGAGCCGCGCTGCGAACTTGACGGCGCGCAGGATGCGCACGGGATCCTCGCGAAACCGCTGCTCGGCGGGCCCGATGGTGCGGATGATGCCGTGGCGCAGGTCCTCGTAGCCGTTGACGTGGTCGATGACGCGCTCGGCGATGGGATCATAGAAGAGCCCGTTGACCGTGAAGTCCCGCGACTGCGCGTCCTGCTCGGGCGTCCCGAAGTTGTTGGCGCGGACGACGAGCAAATCGTCGGAGACGAGCTTGGCGTCATCGCCCTCGGTGTCGCCCTCGGTGTCACCCTCGGCACCGTCGGCGTCGTCTGCGGCACCGTCGGCGTCGTCTGTGGCCTCGTCCTCGACGCCCACCATGTCGTCGTCACCGGCCAGCGGCTCTGGCAGCCGCTGTGGCGCCAGTCGCTCCAGCGCGTCCGCCGGCAGACCCAGCTGATCGGGCGACGCCTCCGCCCCCTCGCCCGCGCCGCCACGAAACGTGGCGACCTCGATGATCTTGGCCCCGAAGTGGATGTGCGCCAGCCGAAAGCGACGACCGATGAGACGGCAGTTGCGGAAGACGCGCTTGACCTGGTTCGGGGTGGCCTCAGTCCCGACATCGAAGTCCTTGGGGCGGCGACCGAGCAGGATGTCACGGACACAGCCGCCCACGAGGCAGGTGAAGAAGCCGGCCTCCTGGAGCCGCCGCACCACGAACAGCGCGTCGGGGTCGATCTGATGTCGCGGCAAGGTGACAGGAAGGGTGGGCGTGAGGCGGGACGAACCCATGGGGGCGAAAGTATGGTTTGCGACGAGCGGTCGGTCAAGAGAACATACACCGTACCTTCAAGAATGCCGGCTCTGGTCTATCAGCGTCAGAGCAGCGCTTGCGCGCGCAATGCCATCACGCTAATGTCGCGCCTCGGGGGAGAGGACGGCTGCGGCGTCACGGTCGAGGATGACCGCGGGGTCGTGGGCCTGTCCGTTCGGCGTCATCGGGTTGCGGGCAAGTCCCGTAGCGACCACGATGACGCGCGAGACTGACGACGAGAGCGCCTCGATGGGCGCGGCGAGAGGAACTATGAACGGAAAGGGATTCGTGTTGGCTGTGCTCCTGGTGGGGGCCGTTCCGGCCGCTGCGGCGCCTCCCGAGGCTGGGGCCGCCGTAGCACTGCCCGTCGGTGCCGCAAGCGAGGCCATCATCCCGTTCGCGGGCCCGGACGCAGTCACGTATCGCGGGGTCCTCGTCCACCGCGAGTGGTGGGTGCCGCTCCCCGAGCAGTGGCAGTTCGTCCCAGGCGGCAGCGTCGAGATCTCGTTCTCGCACTCCCCGGTGCTCATCGAGCGGCTCTCGGCCATGACGCTGTCCATCAACGACATCGCCGTGGGCAGCGCCATGCTCAGCGTCCAGAACGCCCGCGACGCCAAGGTCGCTTGGCCCATCGACCCCTCCTGGCTGCGCCCCGGCGACAGCAACAAGATCGTGCTGACCGCCAAGATGCGCGGCGACTTGGAGCTCTGCGACGACGTCCACAGCCCCGCGCTGTGGCTCACGTTGGAAAAGCAGAGCCGCCTGCTGCTGAAGTACGTCGATCGCCCCGTGACGCTCGACCTGTCGCGCTTTCCGGACAACTACGTTCGGCCCGAGATCTACTACGCGGGCCCGGACGCGGACCCCACGCACTGCGTCATCGCGGTCCCGACGGGCGCCTCCAGCACCGTCCTGCGTGGAGCGGCCATCGTCGCGGCCCGGCTCGGACGCGCTACGCACTTCCCGAAGGGACGCGTGGAGGTCGTTCAGCTCGACGGCGCAGACGCCGAGGCCAAGGCCCGGCTCGGCAAGTACCACCTGGTCCTGATTGGCCCGACCGCCTTCGTCCAGACCTTTCTGAGCGCCGGCCTCAACGTCAAGGACGTCCTCTTGGGCACGCCCTCGGCGGGCGTGGGCTACCTCATCGAGGCGCACAACCCGTGGAACTCGGGTCGTCGCGCGCTCGTCGTCACGGGCGCTGACGACGACGCCATCGCCAAGGTGGTCACCGCCCTCTCCCTGCCGCATCTGGCGGCTCAGTGGCGCGTGAAGGAGGGCCAGCCGCCGATTCGGGCGCAGAGCTTCACGGAGGCGCCGGCCATTCCGCCCGGCGCTCAGGAGGGCGCCAACGGCACGTACGCCATCACCTTGCGCGATCTTGGCGCCTCCAACATCACGGGGCGCGGCAAGTTCCACCACTTCATCAACGTGGCGTTCCCCAACCCCTTCGTCGGCCGCATCAAGGCGCCCGCGTTCATTCGCCTCTTTGCGAGCCACTCGGAGCTGCTGGTTCCGCAGACGTCGTCTCTATTGGTCAAGATCAACGGTGAGCCGGTCCGCTCCATCCGGCTCTCGCCGCGCTCGGCTCAAAAGCTCGAGGCCGACATCGTCATCCCGGAGAAGTTCTTTGGGGATCGGGTCATCTCGGTCGATCTCGAGGCCTTCCTCGACATCGGAGAGCCGGACTGCCACTACAGCTACCCGGAGATGGCGTGGTTTACGCTGTTTGATACCAGCTTCGTGGCCTACCCCCTGTCCGAGACGCCTACGACCTCGCTCCGCAGCTACCCGTGGGTCGCGGCCAAAGAGCCCAACCTGTCCTCGCTCACGTTCGTCGTCGACAAGGACGCGACCGACGCCGATCTCAGCGCGGTGGCCAACATCGCGGCCTTCCTCGGCACGTCGCTGCCGCGGTCTTTGGCAGCCGACCCGGCGGACCAGTGGCTGAGCCCGAACGTTCGGCGCGTCGACGAGCTCTCGGCCGACGAGCAGGCGCAGCGCGACATCATCGTCGTCGGTGGCTACGGGCTCGTGCGTCAGAACGCGCAGATCACGGCGGCCGTTCCCGACAGCCTGTTCACCGAGGGTGCGGCCCAGGGCAGTTCGCCTCGGGCCTACGCGACCCACGAGTACCGCACGGAAGCGGGCTGGATTCACCTGGCGCGCTCGCCGTGGAACGAGAAGCGCAACCTCCTGGTCGTGTCTGGCGCCAAGGGCGCTCCGGCGATCGCACGGACCGCGGAGCACCTGTGGAGCAAGGACAAGGTCGAGAGCCTCGGCGGCTCGACCATCATGATCGGCACCAACGGCGCGATGCAGGTCCTCACGCCCGCCCCGGGCGAGGGTCCGCAGTCGGCACCGGCCGGACCGTTCGTTCCGCGCATGCCCGAAGAGGTCAAGCCGCTGCCCACGCCCTCGGCCGCCAACGTCGCGAGCCCCACGACGGCAACGGTGCCGGACCAGCCGACGGCGCCGGCAGTCGAAGCGGTCGCCGTGCCCACGGGCGGTGGCAAGGGTCAGGTGGCCTACTTCGTCTTTGCCGTGCTCGGCCTCATGCTCGCGGTGCTCGTCATCGTGCGCATCCGGGACGCGTTGCGCTCCGGCAATCGGTCCTGAACGAGACCCGCGGTGCCACAGTTTCGGTCGTCGCAATGCCTCGCGCTGATCGTCGTGCTTCTGGGCATGACGGCTGCGGCGGCCCCGCCTGACCCGGTCGCCGTCTCGCGCGATCTCCGGTCGGCGGGTCGTACCGCGGAGGCCATCGCTCACCTCGAGAAGGCGCTGGCCGGGCCGCAGCTCCCCTCAGAGGCGCGGGATCGCGCGCTGTTGGCCGTCTCGGAGCTCTACGCAGAGACCGGGCGCATCGAAGACGCGCTCCGGGTCGGTGAGGCGCTCGCGGCGCGGCGACCCGACGATCCCGTCATCCAGCTGCGCATGGTCACGCTACTCATGGCCGCCAAGCGGCCCGACGACGCAGCGCCGATCCTCGAGCGCGTTGCTCGCCTGGAGCCGGGTAACAAGGAGCATTGGCGCACCTTGGCCACGCTCTATGAGAGCCGCGGTCGCTTGGAGGAGGACGCAGGAGCGCTCGATCGCGTCGCCCGTGGCGCCGAGCCCAGCACCGACGCGGCGGTGTGGACTCACCTGGGCGAGCTGCGAGAGCAGACGGGCCACGCGCACGACGCCGCCAAGGCCTATGAGCAGGCGCTGCTGCTCGTGCCGCGCGACGCGGAGCTGTGCCGGCGGCTCGGGCGGCTCTACATCCAGCTCGATCGGGAGGCCGACGCGGTTCGCGCGTTGGAGCGGGCGCTGACGCTCGAGCCCAAGCACAAGGACACCATGCGCCGGCTCGCCGACGCCTATGGCTGGACGGATCGTGAGACGGACCGGGCGCGCATGCTCGACGAGCTGCTGGCGATGGACGCCCGAGATGACGCGACGCGCGAGTCGCTGGCTCGGACGCTGCTGGAGCTCGGCCGCGAGCGTGAGGCGGCGGGCCACTATGAGGTGCTGGTCACCGCGGACCCGGCCAACCGCGAGCGGCGCCTGCGGCTGGCTGAGCTGTACGAGGCCATGGACCGCAGCGATGCGGCCATTACGCACCTCGAGATCGTGGTCGCCGACGATCCCACCGAGATCGTGGCCAAGGCGCAGCTCGCCTCCCTGTATCGCCGCTCAGGCTATGCCCTCCGCGCGACGCAGCTCTATCGCGAGATCGTCGCTGACGACCCGACCTACGAGATCGCGCGCGCCGAGCTGAGCGAGCTCGAACTGGGCCTCAGGCCTCGCCTGTCGCCCTCCTACGACCTCTACCACAACCGGACAGGCACGTTTCGCCATGCCGCTGGGCTGCTGTTCGAGCACTGGCCGCTCGATACGCTGGGCTATCGCGTGGGGTATCACTTTGGCCACGTCGTCGGCGTCAACGATCGGGGCCTGGCCACGACGGAGGAGCGCTTTCAGCTCAACGGCTTCACGGCGGGGCTCTCCGCCTGGGCCGGCCTGCGCGTGCGCTTTGACCTCGACCTCGATGTCGACGCGTACTTCGCGCCTGAGACGCGCAGCTTCCTCGGCGGTCGCTTCCTCACCTACGTCAAGCTCGCGCCGCAGCAGACGCTCGAGCTGTCCTTCAGGCGGCACGAACTCTACGAGCTCATCGAGGCGCTCTCGGCCCAGGCCCTGGCGCACGACGTGCGGCTCGACTGGCGCGCCGAGTTCTTCGGACGCTGGCTCGTGCACGTAGGCGGCGGCTATGGCCACTACATGCACACCGACGTCGGGACGAGCACCGACGTGAACAACCACATGGGGACGTGGGAGCTCGAGACGGGCGTCAACCTGGTGGAGCGGCCAGTCGCCGTTGACCTTCTGGTCAACTATACAGGGGACGCCTTCAAGAAGGTCGACGGACGTGACGGCGACTTCCCCTACTTCTCACCGGCGCTGTACCAAACTCTGGGGCTCGTACTCGACGTCTATCAGCGTCCCGCGTGGTGGTTTCGCTGGGAGCTGTTCGCCAAGCCCATGTGGGCCATCGACGATGCGGCGATGTTGATTGACTACGGCGTGAAGCTCGAGTTCAAGCCGCACCAGAAGCACATCATCTCGCTGGCCTACGAGCGGACAGATACGCTGTACGGGACGCCAACCGTGTTCTTCAACCAGGATGTCTTCCGCGGGGTGTACTCGTGGATCTTCTGAGGTGCTCGCCATGTCGATGACCACGACCTCGACCTCCATGGGCGCCTCGCCCTTCGACGACGAGCGCCCCGCTCCGCGCCCGCCCGGCGCGGACGACCCCACGGGAGAGGGCCTCGCCAGCCGCCGGCAACTCGACGCATTGCTGGAGGTCATCGCGGGCTATCTGCTGCTCGTGGCCGCCAACTGGGCGTGGTACCGCGAGGACATGGGCTGGCTCGGCGCGAGCCTGCACCCCTACTTCGCGCTCGTGCTGCTCATCGCCGCGCGGTACGGCACCATCGACGGGCTCGTCGCGGGCACCGCCGGCGCGATGCTGCATGTCGGCTTTCGCCTGGCGACCCAGCCCGGCGCGCTGTCGGGGCCGGGCGCGCTGGTCGACCTGGAGCTGATGCGCGTGCCCTACCTCCTGGTGCTGCTCGGCACCATCGTCGGCGAGGTGCGGCAGGTGGCCGAGGACGAGAACCGCGCGCTCGCACGGGTCATCCGCGATCTCAAGGCGGAGCTCGACAAGCTCGGCTCCGAGCAGGGCGAGGTTCGCAAGTACAACGATGACCTCAAGGGCCGTATCGCCGCCTCGACGAACACGACGGGCGCGTTCTACGAGTCGGCCGCTGGGCTGCAGACGCTGTCTGAGGACGAGGCGCTGCCTGCGGTACTGGACATGGTTCAGCGCAGCCTGGGCGCCGAGAAGTGCGCAATCTACGTGCGCACCGCGGAAGGCTGGGACCTCCGCGTCCAGCAGGGCTGGGAGTCCCCTGACGAGTTTGAGCGGACGCTGCCGTCGAGCCACCCGGTGATGCAACGCGTCGATGACGGCAAGGTCGTCTCGCTCCGGGACGCACCCGAGCTCGGGCAGTCGAACATCGTCCTGGCCGCGCCGCTCACGCTCGAGTCGGCCCAAGGAACGGCCCGCACGTACGGCGCGGTCGTCGTTCAGAAGATCCCACTCAGCGCGCTGCACTCGAGCACGCTGCGCAGCCTGCACGGCCTGGGGCGCTGGGCCTCGCGCGTCCTCGCGAGCGCGGTCCAGTACGAGCGCGTCGCCGAGCGCGATCCGACCGACGAGGCCACGGGCACGTTCCGATACCCATACCTGCTGCGCCGCCTCGAGGAGGAGTGCGGTCGCTGGCGGAGGTATCACACGACCACGTCCGTCCTCTTGTTGCGCATCGTCAACTTCGAGCGGATCCCGCGACGCAAGCGGCCGGCCTTCCTCACCCGCGTCGCGCGCATGCTCATGCGGGGCATTCGCCAGGTCGACATCGCTGCGCGCTGGAAGGGCACCGACACGTTCGCGCTGCTGCTGCCATCGACGGGAGCCGACGGGTCGCGCATCCTGGCCTCGCGCATGGTCGAGCAGTTCAACCGAGAGGTCCTCCAGGACGTCCCCCGTAGCGCGGAGCTCGCGCTCATCGTCGGGATCGGCGTCACGGGCGTCCACGGCGATACGCGAGACGATCTCGTGCGCGCGGCCGAGCGGATGGAGATCGGTCGGTGAGCACGGCGACCACGATGAGCTCGGCGCCCGTTCGGCGCCCAGTCCCACGCGGCGCTCCGGCGCTCTCGTCGGTGCTGATGCTCGTCGCGATCTACATCCTCGAGGCAGGCGCGGCGGTTACGCTGTTCTCTGTCATCCCGGTCGATCCGCTCGTCGACATCCTGCTCGCCTTCGCATTCCACCTCGCGGCCGCGTGCCTCGTGAGCTACGGCTTCTTCGGTCCGTGGGACTTTCGCCGCGCGGAGGAGAAGAACTGGGCCGTCATCGGCTTCGTGCTGGTCTTGTCGACCCCGGTCTACGGCCTCCTCGGCTACACGGGCGCCTTCTTCGCCGTCCGCGCACGGCGCCGTGGGCGTTCGATGGGCGACATCCTGACGGAATTCAACCGGTACATCGCGTATGAGCCCGAGGCTGAGGAGCTCATCGCACGCGCGGCCGCGATGACGCCGCTGACCAATACGCCCTCGGAGGACGACGAGCCCAAGGGCGAGATCGCGCCGCTCGTCGACGTCCTCAAGTCCGGTGATCGCGAGCTGAAGCGCGGAGCCATCTTCAGCGCGGCCCGCCTCGACGTGCCGACCGCCGTCCGCGTGCTCCGCGACTCGCTCGCCGACGGGGATCGCGAAATCCAGTTCTACGCTGCAGGGCAGCTCTCCCGCATCGAGAAGACGTTCGGCGAGGCCATCATCAAGTGCCGGCGGGCCATCGAGCTCACGCCGAACGACGCCCGGCTGCACGCCCGGCTAGCCGCGCACTGCCGCGAGTACGCCGAGAGCGGCCTCGTCGAGTCCACCGTGCGGCGTTACTTCTTGCGACAGGCCACGGCCGCCTGCTTCACCGCGCTCGAGCACGAGCCGCGTTGGCTCGAGGTCCGAGTCGAGCTCGCCGGGCTGCTGCGCTTGCAGGGTGAGCGCGACGCGGCCCTCGAGGAGTACCGCCGGGTGCTGGAGAGCGACCCCAATCAGATCGCAGCACGCGTCGGCCTCTGCCATGCGTACTTCGAGCAGCGGGACTTCGCGCGCCTCGGCGCCGTTCTGCACGAGCTCGATGCGCGCGGTCAGGTACCGGAAGAGCTGCGCGCCGTCTTCGAATTCTGGAGGGCAGAAGGCCATGCGGACTGACGTCTGCCTCATCCTGGAGGGCAGCTACCCCTACGTGGTCGGCGGCGTGTCGACGTGGGCGCACCACCTCATCAAATCGCTGCCGGACATCGACTTTACCATCGTTTACGTCGGCGTCTCGCGTCACCACGTACAGCGCATGGAGTACAAGCTCCCGGAGAACGTCCGGGAATTTCACGAGATCTACCTGCTGGATCCCGTCATCATCAAGAACTCGCGCAAGTGGTTCCGACGGCCCGCGTGGGACAAGCTCGAGCGCTTCGTGCGCGACATGGAGCAGGGGGACCTGTCGCGCGTCGATGTCATGGTCGACCTGCTGACCGGCGGCGTGAACGCCCAGATTTCGCCGTACGACATCATGTACTCGCGCAAGTTCTGGGACATCCTGCTCGTCATCTATCGGAAGCACTTCAACAACCTGTCGTTCATCGACTTCTTCTGGACGTGCCGCTTCTTGATGTTGCCGCTGTTCCAGATCATCCACTGCCAGGTGCCGGAGTCGCGCGTCTATCACGCATCGTGTACGGGCTACGCGGGTCTGCTCGGCGTGCTCGGAAAGATCAAGCACCGCTCGCCGTTCATCCTGACCGAGCACGGCATCTACACCAACGAGCGCATGATCGAGATCTCGCAGGCGTCCTACATCTACAACGAGGTCGTCGTGGACCTCATCCCCCGCCGCAAGCTCGGGCTGCTGCAGAACGTGTGGATGCGCAAGTTCGCGCTGCTGTCGGGCATCGCCTACAACAAGGCGGACCAGATCATCACGCTCTATGAGGGTAACCGCCAGACGCAGCTCCAGCACGGCGCCGATCCCGAGAAGTGCATCCTCATCCCGAACGGCATCGACGTCGCGCGCTACGCCCAGCTCCAGGACGGCAAGCCGCGCGACCGCGCCGCCGGGATGAACGTGGCCTACGTAGGGCGCATCTCACCCATCAAGGACGTCAAGACGTACCTGCGCGCCGCCCGCGTCGTGCTCGACCAGCGCCGCGACGTCACCTTCTACATCCTGGGCACGCCCGACGAGGACGTCGAGTACTACGAGGAGTGCCGCGCGCTCGCCGAGATGCTGGAGCTGGGCGACCGCATGGTGTTCGCCGGCAACGTCGACATGGGCGAGTACTACCCCAAGCTCGACGCCGTCGTGCTCACCTCCGTGTCCGAGGCGCAGCCGTTCGTCATCATCGAGGCGATGAGCGTCGGCGTCCCGGTCGTTGCGACCAACGTCGGCGCCTGCTCGGAGCTGCTCTTTGGCGGCACGCCCGAGGATCAACGGCTCGGCCGCGCCGGCGAGCTGACGAACGTGAACTCGCCCGAGGAGACGGCCAAGGCCATCCTGCGGCTGTTGGGCGACTCCGAGTCACGCGAGTCGATGGCCCGCGCCGGCCGTGAGCGCGCGTTCCGGTACTATCAGCGCCAATCCGTCGTCAATCGCTACCGCGACGTCTATCGCGGCCTCATGAGCGACACGCGCAGCGGTCAGAGCGCGACCATGCCCATGGCGGGCCCACGGGCGGAGGCGTAGTCCATGGCTGGCATTGGCTTTCGGCTGCGTGAGATCGTTACACGCAAGACGTTCACCGAGTGGGCGCACCTGTACTTGTACTCGGCCATCGTCTTCGCGGGGCCGTGGCTGTTCTCCATCATCTGCCTGGCCGCTCTGTCAGTCTTTGCGCTGCCGGACATCGAGAGCGAGGGCGTCGCGCTCTTCACCGTCACCGTCGTCTACTGTTACGCGTTCTCGCTCATCTCCACGGGCCTCCTTCAGCTCCCCATCACGCGCTACGTCGCCGACAGGCTCTACCTCAAAGATCACTCCGCGATCCTACCGAGCTTCGTCTCTTCGACCGTCGTGGTCGCTACGGTCCAGGCCTTCCTCGCCGCGCTGTTTCTGGCCTTCTGCGACCTGTCGCTCACTTACAAGGTCTGGGCGACGAGCCTTTACGTCTCCATCTCCGTCATCTGGATGGCGATGATCTACTTGACCGCCGCCAAGGACTACAACGCCATCGTCGGCGGCTTCTTCGTCGGCTACCTCGTGAGCTTCGTGCTCGGCAAGCTCCTGGCGCGCTACCTCGGCACCGAGGGCCTGCTGTCGGGCTTCCTCGCCGGCCAGGTCGTGCTCCTGTTCTGGCTCATCTGGCGCATCTTCGAGGAGTTCCCAAACGACCAGCCCTTCAACTTCCGCTTCAAGGAGGCCTTCGAGCAGTACCCGTCGCTGATGTGGTCGGGCCTGCTCTATTCGGCGGCCATCTGGGTCGACAAGTTCGTCTACTGGTTCGGCCCGAGCGGCATCCGGGTCCACAGCCTCTTCTACACGCACTTCCCGTATGACTCCGCGATGTTCTTCGCCTACCTGTCGATCGTGCCGACGCTCGCGATGTTCCTCGTCCGCATCGAGACCGAGTTCTATACCCGCTACAAGGCCTACTACGGCGGGATCTTGTCCAAGGACTCGCTCGGCCACATCGAGCAGAAGAAGGCCGCGATCATCGACACGCTCCGAAAGTCGCTCGGGAGCGTCATCATCTATCAGGGCGTCGTCACGCTCGCGACGGTCCTGCTGCTGCCGGTCCTGCTCGACCTGCTCGGCGTCGCGCAGGAGCATCTGCCCGTGTTTCGCATCGCGGCCCTCGGCGCGGTCTTCCACGTGCTGGTGCTCGTGCTCATGATCGTGTTGCTGTACTTCGATTTCCGCGGCGCGACGCTCATCGTCTCGGGCTTCTTCTTCTTCTCCAACCTCGCGCTGTCGTGGTGGTCGGTGAACCTTGCCCCGTGGGCCTACGGCTGGGGCTACCTCATCAGCACGGCGCTCACGCTGTTCGTCGCGCTCGTGCTGCTCTGGAACCGGCTGTCGAACCTCGAGTACCTCACCTTCATGCGTCAGCCCATCCACCAGCAGAAGGTGGTGGTGCGCTAGCGCCCTGCCCTGCCTGCGTCGATTGGCGCGTCTGGAGCGCCCCTTGCGACCCGCGTTTTCCCTTGCAATCGCGAACGAGATCCCTTAAACCGCCGCGACCCCGGGCTGGGCCGGGAACTGGAGCCTGAGATGACCACCGATCTGAAGAAGCTGCGGAACATCGGAATTTCGGCGCATATCGACAGCGGCAAGACGACACTGACCGAGCGCGTGCTGTTCTACACCAAGCGCATTCACGCCATTCACGACGTGAAGGGCAAGGACGGCGTTGGCGCCAAGATGGACAGCATGGAGCTGGAGCGCGAGCGTGGCATCACGATCCAGAGCGCCGCCACCCACTGCGAGTGGGCCGATCACCACATCAACATCATCGACACGCTCCGAAAGTCGCTCGGGAGCGTCATCATCTATCAGGGCGTCGTCACGCTCGCGACGGTCCTGCTGC
>SXOX01000016.1 GCA_005776585.1 Pseudomonadota bacterium
AGGTCAACCCCTACCTGCGGCCACTGTACGACGCGCTCAACGACATGTTGGACTTCGAGAAGGCCCGCCGCCTCATGGACCGTGGGGTCGTGGAGGTCGCGCCGTTGGCGTTCATGCGTGGGCGCACGCTGAATGACAGCTTCGTCATCTTGGACGAAGCCCAGAACGCGACGGTCGAGCAGATGAAGATGTTCCTCACGCGGCTCGGCCACGGGTCGAAGATGGTGGTCACGGGCGACATCACCCAGACCGACCTCGATCCCGGGCGCCAGAGCGGCCTGCACCATGCGACGCGGCTGCTCGACGGCGTGGATGGTATCGCCGTGTGCTGGTTCACGGAGAAAGACGTGGTTCGGCATCCGCTGGTTCAGCGGATCATCCTGGCCTACGACGGACGCGATCCGAACGACGAGGGGGCCTAGGCTCCTCTTGCACCGCGACGCGCGCTCCCGCAGGCTATCCCGATGCGCGTCTCTGCTGGCACCGCGTGGCGTTCGACTTGGTCTCACGGTTTCGACCGCGAGGTCCGCCGTGATTGAGATCTTCGACCGCCAGCGGCGCGTGCGTGGCTTCGACCTCGCCGGGCTGCGCCAGAACGCGCTGGCCATCGAGCACGCCGCCGGCATCGGTGGCCGCGATGTGTGCGTGACGTTGGTCTCGGATGCCCGCATTCGGCGGCTGAATCGGGACTATCGTGGCAAGGATCGGCCGACGGATGTCCTGAGCTTCGCGCAGACCGAGGGAGAGGACGGCGCCACGAACCCAAGTGACGTGCTCGGCGACGTGCTCATCAGCCTGGAGACGGCCGAGCGCCAGCTCGACGTGCGCGGGTTCACGCTGCTGGAGGAGGTCACGCACCTGCTCATTCACGGCGTGCTTCATCTGCTCGGCCACGATCACGAGCGCGATGACGAGGCCGCGCGCATGGAGGCCGAGGAGCAGCGCCTCTGGGCCGCCGTCCGGGGGGCCGCGTGAGAGGGCTCGCGAGCGTCGTCCTGCCGCTGCTGGTCGTCGCGTGTGGCGGCGTGATGGAGGGTCCCTCCGCGCTGGCCGACGCCGGGGCCTTCGAGGTCGCCGTGAGCATCGACGGTGGGACCAGCACCGACGCCGGAACCAGCGCTCCGGACACGGCCAGTTTCCCCCTCGATACGCCGGGCCCGAGGCCCGACACGGTGGCGCCGGTCGACGAGTTCGTGCTCGCCGCAGACGCGGACGCCATCGACCTCGTCCCCGACCTCGGTCTCGACCTCGGCACCCCCGACTCCGGCGACACGGACGCGCCGCCTCCCGAGGACGTCCCCCTCACGGCGGACGTCGCGCCCGACGCCGGTCCGCCGCCACCGCCCAAGGTTTCCGTGGGGGCGCCCGTCGCCGTGACCGTCCAGTCGGTGTCCGTCGGCGCCGCCACGACCGCGCTCGGCCTGCCAGGGGACGTCGTCCTCGTCTCGGCCAGCGAGGCGAGCCAGCTCATCGACGCCAAGGGCAAGTCGGCCGTGGTCCTGGCCGCGGGGGCTCTGCGTGGCGCGATCGCGACGCCGGCGGTGCTCGTGGCTGCCGGAGCCGGGCTGCTCGCGCTCGATCAAGGCCAGCTCGTCGTCTCGCCCGTCTCGACCTACCTTGCCGCGGGTGGCGCCACCGACGTCGAGGCCGTCCCGGTCACCGGGGGCATGGACCTGTACGTGGCCGACGGCGGTGGGCTCCACCGGTGGCACGGCGGCACGCTCTCCAAGGTCGCGCCGGACGGACTGCCGACCGCGGGCGCGCGACTGGCCTTTGGCCCGCCGTGGATGGGCGCGCCGGCGCTCTGGGTCGTGGCGGGTGAGGTGCTCTATGCGCTGCTGCCGGATGCGGCGGGGCTCGTGGCGTGGACCGAGACACCGTTGGCGATCCCGACCGATGTCGCGGCCGCGCCCGAGGGCAAGCTCGTCGCGCTCGTCGCTGACGGGGTCCATGTGCGCTCGGCTGACGGCGTGTGGGCCATCGGTGTCCTCCCCGGGGCGCTTCAGCTCGCCCATGCGCCCGGCGCCGCGGAGGTCTGGATTCGCACCGCGGCCGGCCTGCACGTCTACGCCGAGGCCGCCTTGCACGCGGTGACCGGTGCGCCGTCCGAGGTGACCTCGCTCGGCCAGGACGCCGCGACGCGGGCACTCGCCCTGACCGCCACCGGCGTCGCGCGGTTGTGGCTCGGCGCGGTGCCGCCACCGCCGAAGACCAGCTGGAAGAAGGACCTCGAGCCCCTGTTCCAGAAGCGCTGCGCGTCATGTCACGCACCGACGGGCTACGCACCGACGAAGCTCGACACGCGTGACCAGTGGATCGCGAACATAGATAAGATCACCTATATGACGACGCAAGGCTATATGCCGCTCTATGGCCCCGCGTTGACGCAGGACGAGCTCGACCTCATCGCCGCGTGGGTCGCTGGCGGTCTGCTCGAGTGAAGCGGGCCCTCCTCATCGCGTTACTGGCGCTCGCGGGCTGCTCTGACAGCGAGCCGGCCACGGCCGTTCGGGACACGAACGTGACCTTCGTCATCCCGACGACCGAGGTGAGCCCGAGCGATGCGGGCCGTACGGACACGCCGCTGCCGGTCGGCCCCGGCGCGGACATTACGGCGTCGCCCGAGGTGGACGCGGCCCTGCCTCTGGCGGACGTCCCAGCCTCCGACGGGTCCGAGCCGCTCGACACGCCTTCCGTGTTCGACGCGACAGCACCCGACGCCGGCGCGCCCGATGCGGTGACCTCCATCGACCTCGCCCCCGAGCTGCCCGACGCCCTCGACGCGGCTGACCCGGGCTCCGCGCTCTGCGACGTCGGGCCCTGCAACGACGGGCTCGACTGTACGCTCGACGGTTGCGACGCCAACGGGTGCACGCACATGCTCGCGCCCGGCTTCTGCGTCATCGCCGGCGCCTGCGTCGCCGCGGACACGCCGGGCCCGCTCTGCTACGCATGCGTGCCGGCGGTAAGCACGACCGACTGGAGCGCTCACACCGGGAGCGACTGTGACGATGGCGCGCTGTGTACCTTCGGAGATACCTGCACGGCCGGCGTGTGCATCGGCGCGGTCGTCCCGTGCACCGACGAGCCGTGCCACGTCGCGGCGGAGTGCGTGCCCTCGACCGGCCTCTGTCAGGCGGGTGCGCCGCTCCCCGATGGCGAGAGCTGTGGCCCGGCCTCGCTGTGCGCGGGCGGCCAGTGTCTCGCGGCGGACGTGCTGCCGATCGGCACCGTCGCCTGGTTCCATCGCACGAGCTGCCCTCCGGGATGGGCGACCTTCGCGGAGGCGATCGGCCGCACGCTCGTCCCCGCCGAGCCCGGAGCGGCCGGTCAGACCCACGCCACGCCGCTCGCCAGCGGTGAGGATCGGATGCACTCGCACGCGCTCACGGCCACGGTGAGCCCTGGCTCGGTGAGCTTCGTGGGCATCGCTGGCTGCTGCAATGGCGGACCCGCGGGCGCCGGGCAGGCGAGCATCGCCGGCGAAGCCGAACCGGCGTCTGCCGAGCTGCCCTACGTGCAGGTCCTCGCCTGTACGAAGGTGGGCATGCCACTGCCGGCGCCAGTCCCGAGCTGGCTGCGCGTGTTCGGCCCGGTGGCCGGCTGCCCCGCTGGCCTGGCGCCGTCCGATCTCGGCGCCGCGGGTCGCCTCGTCGTGGGCCTGCCGGCGGGAGGCACCCTGGGCGCGACCTTCGGTGGACCCGACACCACCGCCACCCATGCCCACGGCGCGGCCGGGGAGTTCGTGGTCAACTCGGCCGGTATCGGCCTCGCGAGCGGTTGCTGCGGCGGCGGCTACGCGTCGAGCGCTGCGCTTTCCTTTTCAGTGAGCACCGCTTCGACGGCGGCCACCTTCCCGTCCTTGCGCCTGCCGCTGTGCGCCGGAACGGATGCGACCGAGACGGACGCGCTGCCTGCCGGTCTCCTCGTCGTCACCGCCGCCGCCGAGTGTCCGCCCGGTTGGCAGAGCGCAGACCTCGCAAACGGCCGACTCCTGGTCGGCGCCGCGGCCGCCGACGGCGTCGGCGTGTCGGTGGGTACGGCGCTCTCCGATCAGGAGGACCGGACGCACGCGCACCCCTTCCATGCGTCGCTCCTGCTCCCCCAGAAGACCGTCTCCGGCGCCAATGGCGGCAATACGCAGGCCGCCGCGCACGGCACCTACGCGACCGACGGATTGACCACACCGGCGACGTCGCAGCTCCCCTTCATCCAGCTCCGCGTCTGCGAACGCCTCTAGGAGCGCATCCCATTGACGCCGCGCGCCATGGTGCGGCATGGTGCGTCCGCCCCGCCGCTCGGGCTCTGGCACCACGATTTTCATGCACCGGTTTACTCTCCTCACCCTCATCCTGATCCCCCTGCTCGGCGCTGGAGCCGATGAGCCGCTGACGCTGGCGCGCGCGCTCCAAGTGGCCCGAGAGCAGCATCCGCGCCTGCGGGCAGCCAAGGCTCAGACACGTGCGAGCGCATCCCAGGTCCTGACGGCTCGTGCGCCGTTCCTGCCGCAGATCGTCGGCACGCTCGGGTATCAGCGCACCACGGCCAACTTTGCGCCTCGTCCCGGGCAGACGCCCACGGCGGTCACGAACCTACCCGACCCGAGCATCGACAGCTTCAACTACTTCTCGTCGGGCGTGTCCCTGAACCAGCTCATCTGGGACTTCGGCCAGACGCTCAAGCGGTGGCAGTCGACCGAGGCCACCGAGGGCGCCAGCCGTTCTGCAGAGCGCACCGTCGCGTTGGATGTCGCGCTGGGCGTCCGCGTCGCCTACGTCTCGGCCTGGGGAGCGCGCGCGCTCGTCGCCGTGGCGCGAGAGACGCTCCAGAACGAGGAGCGTCATCTGGTGCAAGCGCAGCAGCTCGTCCTCGCGGAGACCAAGACCGAGATCGATGTCGCTCGCACCCGGGCCGCTGTGGCCACGGCCCGCGCGCAGCTCATTGCCGCTGAAGGTACCCACGACGCGGCTCTGGTCCAGCTCGCGCAGGCCATCGGTGTCGAGCAGCTGCCGTCGACGACGCTGACCGACGAGGTCCTCGGCCCGCTGGAGGGTGAGGACACCGACCTCGACCGCCTGACCGCGACCGCGACCGCACACCGCCCCGAGCTCCGGGTGCTCGAGCAACAACTCCTGGCGCGGCGGCTCACGGTCGAGTCCCTCAAAGGTGGCTACTGGCCGACGTTCTCACTCTCGCTGGGCGCCACCTATCAGGGTACCGAGCTCACGCGCCTGGCCTGGAACCTGAGCATCGGCCTCTCCGTGTCGTGGGCGCTGTTCCAGGGCCTCCAGACGCGCGGGCAGGTCGACGAGGCGGAGGCCAACGTCCTCGTGTTGGAGGCCAATGACGCTGCGCAGCGGCAGGCCATTCGCGCGGAGCTGGGTCAGGCGCGCATCGAGCTGCGGACGGCTCAAGGGCAGCGCCTCGCGTCCGAGGAGGCCCTCGTCAACGCCGAGCAACAGCTGCGACTCGCGGAGGGCCGCTACACGGCCGGGGTCGGGAACATCGTCGAGGTCGGCGACGCCGAGACCGCCCGCACGAACGCGGCCAACAACGTCGTCGTGGCGCGCTTTCGCATCGCCGCGGCGCGCGTCCGCCTCCTGCGGGCGCTGGGAAAGGAGTAGTCCGTGCGTCGAGCCCTGCTGGTCCTCGCTCTGACCGCGTGCCGTGCCCCGCCGCCCACCGGACCGCCCGGCGGGCCACCGCCTGCGCCCGTGCTCGTCGCGCCCGCCACGACGCGCACTCTCCCCATCGAGCTCACCGCCGTCGGTACGGTCACGCCCGTCGCGACGGCGCAGCTCAAGTCGCTCGTGGCTGGCCGCCTGGCGGAGCTGCACTTCACCGAAGGTCAGCTCGTCAAGAAGGACGACGTGCTCGCGACCATCGACGCGGCGCCGCTCGACGCCGCGGCCAAGGTGCTGGAAGCCAACGTCAACCGCACGACGGCTGCGTGGCGACAGGCCGAGGCCGTGCGGGCGCAGCGCGAGTCCGACGTCCGGCGCGAAGAGGCCAACCTCGTGCGCGACACCGCCACCTCCGAGCGCGCACGCCGCGAGGGCAAGCGCTATGACGCGCTCGTCGAGAAGAACCTGGTCGCCAAGGAGCAGCACGACCAGGTCAAGACCACGGTCGCCGTGACCGAGGCCATCCTGAAGGCGGACCGCGCGGCCATCGACAGCGCCCGGCTCGCGGTCAAGGCGGCCGCCGCCGCCGTCGAGGTCGCGCGGGAGGCCATTGGCGCCGATCAGGCCCAGCTCGCCGCCAGTCAGCTCCAGCTCAGCTACACGCGGCTGGTCGCTCCGTTCGATGGGCGGACGGGCGCGCGCCTCGTGCCCGTGGGCAACCTGGTCAAGGCGTACGACGAGAACCCCATTGTCGTCGTGACGCAGGTGCGGCCCATCACCGTGGCCTTCTCCATCCCCGAGCGCTCGCTCCCCGACGTGCTGAAGGCGCAAGCCGCGGGCCCCGTCGCGGTCGTCGTGCGCCGTACGGGCGAGGAGAAGCCCGCCGCGACCGGCATGCTCAGCTTCATCAACAACACCGTCGATGCGACGACCGGGACCATCGTGCTGAAGGCGACCTTCGCCAACGACGACGACGCGCTCTGGCCCGGCCAGTTCGTCGAGGTGACGCTGCGCTTGGGCTCGAAGACGGCGGTCACGGTCCCCACGCAGGCCGTCCAGTCGAGCCAGAAGGGCACGGTCGTGTTCGTCGTCAAAGAGGATGACTCGGCCGAGGCGCGCCCGGTGCGTGTCGGGCTGCGCGTCGGCGGCGACACCGCCGTCGAGGGCGTCATCGACGGCGATCGCATCGTGGTTGATGGCCAGTCTCGCCTGCGGCCCGGCGCCAAGGTCGCCATCCAGCGCCCAGCCGCGACGGCGCCGGCCAAGTGATGTTCTCCACCGAGCTGTTCATCCGCCGTCCGGTGCTCACGACGCTGCTCATGGCGGCGATCGTGCTGTTTGGCGCGATGAGCTACACGAAGCTCCCGGTCAACGACCTGCCCAACATCGACTTCCCCTCCATTCAGGTCACTGCGACGCTCCCCGGAGCCAGCCCCGAGACCATGGCCGCGGCCGTGGCCACCCCGCTCGAGCGCCAGTTCACGACCATCGCCGGCATCGACGCGATGACCTCGCTCTCGGCGCTCGGGCTCACGCAGATCAGCATCCAGTTCGCCCTCGATCGCGACATCGACGCCGCCGCACAGGACGTGCAGGCCGCCATCACCAAGGCGCTCACGCTCCTCCCGCCGGGCATGCCCAACCCGCCGACCTATCAGAAGTCCAACCCCGCCGATCAGCCCATCGTGTTTCTGGCGCTCAGCTCGCCCACGTTGCCGCTCCACGTGGTGCACGAGCACGCCGAGACGAGCCTGGCGCAGCGCCTGTCGACCATCCTCGGCGTGGCCCAGGTC
This sequence comes from Pseudomonadota bacterium, assembly GCA_005776585.1. GTDB lineage: Bacteria > Myxococcota_A > UBA9042 > SXOX01. Next base: position 7,418 of record SXOX01000016.1, read on the forward strand.
CAGATCTTCGGCCCGCAGAAGTACGCCGTCCGCATCCAGGCCGATCCCAAGCGGCTCGCGGGGCGTGGCATCGGCCTCGACGAGGTCGAGCAGGCGATCGTGCGCGCCAACGTGAATCGCCCCACTGGGACGCTGCACGGCGAACATCAGACGGTCTCCATTCAGGCTACGGGCCAGCTCCAGGATGCCGAGGCCTATCGCGACGTCGTGGTGGCCTACCGCAACGGCGCTCCGGTCCGGCTCTCGGATCTGGGCGCCGTCAACGACAGCGTCCAGAACAACCGCGTCGCGAGCTGGTACTCGGGCACCCGCGCGGTCGTCCTGGCCGTGCAGCGCCAGCCGGGGGTCAACACCATCGCCGTCGTCGACGAGATCCGGCGCATGCTGCCCAAGTTCCAGAGCGAGCTGCCCGCGGCGATCGACCTCGACATCCTCTTCGACCGCTCCGTGGGGATCCGCGCGTCGGTCGAGGACGTCCACTTCACACTCATCCTCTCGATCTGTCTGGTCGTGCTGGTCATCTTCCTGTTCCTTCGCAACCTCTCGGCCACGGTTATTCCGAGCCTGGCAGTGCCCATCTCCATCGTCGGTACCTTCGCGCTCATGTACGTGCTCGGCTACAGCGTCGACCTGCTCTCGATGATGGCGCTCACGCTCAGCGTCGGCTTCGTCGTCGACGACGCGGTCGTGGTACTCGAGAACATCGTACGTCACATGGAGGCCGGCATGTCGCGGATGGAGGCCGCCATCCTCGGCGCCAAGGAGATCGGCTTCACGATCCTCTCCATGACGCTGTCTCTCGCCGCACCCCGGGCTTCCGTGAGGTGGCGGGAACCACCAGCCGCTCGCTCGCCCTCGAGAGTCAGGGTCGGATCCGCAAGGTGGGTGTGCAGACCAAGAACCGACTCTTGCGCGGCTGGCGCATCCGGGTCATC
>SXOX01000119.1 GCA_005776585.1 Pseudomonadota bacterium
ACCGACGCGTGGTCGTGCACCTGCCCGACGTCGCCGGCCGCGAGGCCATCCTCAAGGTGCACACCCGCAAGGTGCCGCTGGCCAAGAACGCCAACATGAACGGTGTCGCCCGCGCCACTCCTGGCATGAGCGGCGCGGACCTGGCCAACCTCGTCAACGAGGCCGCGCTCGTGGCCGCGCGACGCAACAAGGACGTGGTCGAGAACGAGGACTTCGACTACGCACGGGACAAGGTCATCATGGGGCCAGAGCGGCGCTCCATGGTCATCCCGGAAAAGGAGAAGCGCCTCACGGCCTATCACGAGGCCGGTCATACGTTGGTCGGCATGAAGCTTCCAGGCTACGATCCGGTCCACAAGGTCACGATCATCCCGCGCGGCATGGCGCTCGGTGTCACTCAGCACACGGCCAACGAGGATCGCTTCTCGGTCGATGACGGCTGGATCCTCAACTTCATCGCGATGGCGATGGGTGGTCGCGCGGCGGAGGAGATCGTCTTCGCGCGCATCACGACCGGAGCCGGCAACGACATCGAGCGCGCGACCGACTTCGCGCGCCGGTACGTGTCCGAGTGGGGCATGAGCAACCTCGGGCCGGTCGCGTTCGGCTCCAAGGACGAGGCGCTGGTCCTCGGGCGCGACATCCAGCGGCACCACGGCATGAGCGAGCACACGGCCGTGCGCGTCGACCGCGAGGTCCATCGCATCGTGACCGAGCAGTACGAGCGCGCGCGCCAGCTCATCTTGGAGAACCGCGAAGCGCTGGATGCCATCGCGCTTGCCCTGCTCGAGCTCGAGACGCTCGATCTGCCGGAGCTTCGGCTCATCATGGACGGCGTATCGGTCGAGGAGCTCAAGAAGCGGCGGGTCGTCGACCATGAGGATCCGGCCGCGACCGCAGCGGCTGGCACCACGCCCGCCGCCCCCCGCGAGAAGCGGCCCACGCCCAGCATCCTGCCCGCCAAGCCCAACAGCGAAGAGACCTGAGCGCCCCGCGTCTCGTCATTGGCGACCGTGTCTTTGGACCCGAGCGGTGCGCCGTCATGGGCGTGCTGAACTGCACGCCGGACTCGGTCAGCGATGGCGGGCGATTTGCGACGGCAGACGCGGCCATCGCTGCAGGCCAGGTGCTCTTTGCGGCCGGCGCGGACCTCGTGGACGTTGGCGGAGAGTCGTCGCGCCCCGGAGCCGCTCCGGTCTCTGAGCAGGACGAGCTCGCCCGGGTCCTGCCGGTGATTGCCGCGCTCTCTCGGGTCGGCCTCGTGAGCGTCGACACGATGAAGCCTGCCGTCGCCGACGCCGCGCTCGTCGCCGGAGCCGTCATGGTCAACGACGTCTCGGGCCTCCGCGCTCCCGAGATGGTCGCCGTCGTGGCGCGCCATCGAGCGGCCGTGTGCGTGATGCACATGGCCGGGACGCCGCAGACGATGCAGGACGCGCCGCGTTACGATGACGTCGTCATGGAGGTCGGCAATGTGCTCCATGACGCCGTCCTGCGCGCAATGGACGCCGGCGTACGACCGGAGGGGATCGTCGTCGATCCAGGCATCGGCTTTGGCAAGTCGCTCGAGCACAACCTCGCGCTCCTGCGCGCGACCGCGATGCTCGAGGCGGGTACCGGGCGTCCCGTGCTGGTGGGTCCGAGCCGCAAGGCCTTCCTCGGCAAGCTCACGGGCCGGGCAGTCGACGAACGCCTCGCTGGCACGCTCGGCGCCGTTGCCGTCGTCGCCTGGCTCGGCGCTCGGATGGTGCGCGTCCACGATGTCGCCGCCGTGGCCGATGTGCTACACGTCGTCCGCGCGGTTCGCGGGGCACCCCAGCCCGGCTGAGCTGACTCGACCCCAGGCGGCGGAGTAGATCATGGGCAAGCTCTTTGGAACCGACGGCATTCGCGGCGAGGCCAATGTCTGGCCCATGACGCCCGAGCTCGCGCTCAAGCTCGGTCGCGCGCTGGCCGCGCGGTTGCGCGAGCGCGCGCCTGCCGGGCATCGCCCCCGCGTCGTCGTCGGCAAGGACACGCGGCTCTCGGGCTACATCTTCGAGCAGGCCATCGCCGCCGGCGTCTGCTCCATGGGCGCCGACATCTGGCTCTGCGGGCCGTTGCCCACACCGGGCATCGCCAACATTACGACGAGCATGCGTGCCGACGCCGGCATCGTCGTCTCGGCCTCACATAATCCGTACTACGACAATGGCATCAAGCTCTTTGGCGGGGACGGCTTCAAGCTCGCCGACGCGGAGGAGGACGCGCTCGAGGCCGTTCTCCTCGGAAACGATGACCGGCTGGAGAAGGTGGGCTCCACGCGCGCGAGCCTCGGACGTGCCAAGCGCATCGAGGAAGCGTGGGCCCGCTACGTCGTCTTTCTGAAGGCCGTCCTTCCGACCCACCTCCGCCTCGACGGCGTGCGCATCGTCGTCGACTGCGGTCACGGCGCCGCCTACCGCGTGGCGCCGGCGGTCTTCGAGGAGCTTGGCGCGACCGTCATCACGATGGGCACAGCACCTGACGGCACCAATATCAACGCCGGGTGCGGCGCGCTCTACCCGGAGCACATGTGCGAGGAGGTCCGACGCACGGGCGCCTCCATCGGCATCGCGCTCGAAGGTGACGCCGATCGCGTGATCGTGGCCGACGAGCACGGCGAGGTCGTCGACGGCGACCGCATCCTGGCCGTGACTGGGATCCACATGAAGCGCACCGGCGTGCTCAAGAACGACACGGTCGTGGCGACCGTCATGAGCAACCTCGGCCTCGACGTCGCCCTGCGGCGCGAGGGCATCCGACTCGAGCGCGCGCAGGTAGGCGATCGCCACGTCGTCGAGAACATGCGCAACAACGGCCACAACCTCGGCGGCGAGCAGTCGGGGCACATCGTGTTCTTGGACCACACCTCCACGGGCGACGGCGTCGTCGCGGCGCTCAAGATGCTGACCGTCATGCTCTCGACCGGTCGGCCGCTCTCGGAGCTCGCCTCGGTCGTCACCCCGGTGCCGCAGGTCATGGTGAACGTCCCCGTTGCGCGCAAGGTGCCGCTCGAGTCGCTGCCTCGCGTCTCGGCGCTCATCGCCGCCGTCGAGCGCGCGCTCGGCGAGGATGGCCGCGTTCTGGTCCGCTACTCGGGGACGGAGTCCAAGGCGCGTGTGATGATCGAGGGCCTCGACCGCGCCTCCATCCAGCGGCAGGCGGACGACATCGCCACCGTGCTGCGCGAGGAGATCGGGCCATGACCGTCCGGCTGGGAGTGAACGTCGATCACGTGGCCACGCTGCGGCAGGCACGCGGCACGCCTTACCCCGAGCCGGTCTACGCCGCGCTGCTGGCCCAAGATGGCGGGGCTGACCAGATTACCGTGCACCTGCGTGAGGATCGCCGACACATCGTCGACCGGGATCTGCCGCTGCTGCGGAGCACGCTGGAGGTCCCGCTGAACCTCGAGATGGCGGCGACGCCGGAGATGCAGCGCATCGCGCTCGGGCTTCGACCCAGCCGCGTCACGCTCGTGCCCGAGCGACGGGAAGAGCGCACGACCGAAGGCGGGCTCGAGATCGCCGGGCAAAGCGAGCGCCTCGCCGCCTTCATCGCGCCGATCCGAGAGGCCGGCATCGTCGTGAGCCTCTTCATCGCGCCCGATCGGTACCAGCTGGACGCGAGCCACGCGGTTGGCGCCCACGCGGTCGAGCTGCATACGGGCGAGTACGCCGAGGCGACTGGCGAGGCGCAGGCCCGCGAGTTCACCCGCGTCCATGAGGCCGCGCACCACGCGCAGGGCCTCGGCCTGGAGGTCGCCGCGGGACACGGCATGCACTATCGCAACACGGCGGCGCTGCTGACGATTGGGCCCATCGTCGAGCTCAACCTCGGCCACGCCATCATCGCGCGCGCCCTGTTCGTCGGGCTGCGCGAGGCGGTTCGAGAGATGCTCGTCGTCATGGGTCGAGGTGCTGCATGAGCAATTGGGTCGTGACGGCCGCCGAGATGCGCGAGATGGACCGCATCGCCATCGAGGACGCGGGCATCCCCTCGCTCGTGCTCATGGAAAACGCCGGCCGTGCCGTCGCCGATGCCGTGCGCCGGCTGCTGGCTGAGCGCGGCGGCGACACCGTGACGGTCGTCTGCGGCAAGGGCAACAACGGCGGTGATGGCTTCGTCGCGGCGCGCACGCTGGCGAACGCGGGCGTCGAGGTCGTCTGTCTGCTCGCGGTGCCCCGAGTCGAGGTCAAGGGAGACGCGCTCACGCAACTCGACATTGTTGATACGCTCGGTATTCCGGTGCTCGAGGTGCCCGACCCCGAGGCCGAGGTCGTCGGGGATGCGCTCGGCGCCGCGGATGTGCTCGTCGACGCGCTCTTCGGCACGGGCCTCACGAGCGACGTCACTGGGACTTGCGCCGCCGTCATCGAGAAGATGAATGCGCTCGGTACGCCCATTGTCGCTGTGGATCTCCCCTCCGGGCTCTGCGCGGACACGGGCGCCGTCCGCGGGACCGCCGTCGCTGCGACCATCACCGTCACCTTTGCGTGCGCCAAGCGCGGCCTCGCGGTGGGTGAAGGCCGACGGCTGTCGGGCGAGGTGCACGTCGCCGGCATCGGCATCCCCATCGACGCGCTCGAGCACGTCGGCCCGCAGGCTCAGTTCAACGACTGGGGCGACCCGCTCTTGCCACCGCGTGACCGCGACGCGCACAAAGGTGACTTCGGCCACCTGCTCGTTGTCGGAGGCTCGCCGGGGAAGGGCGGTGCCGTGCTGCTCAGCGGTTGGGCGGCGCTCCGGCTCGGCGCTGGGGCGGTGACGATTGCGACCGACGCGCGGATTCAGCCCGCGCTCGAAGGGCGACTCCCCGAGCTGATGATCGAGCCCGCGTGGATGCCCGACGACGTGGATCCCGCGGTCCTGCTCGAGCTCGTCACCGGCAAGTCGGCCGTCGTCCTCGGCCCAGGCCTCTCGGCGGGCGAGGACGGCGCTGCCGTGACGCGGCTCATGCTCGCCGCCGCTGCCGAGGCCGAGGTCCCGGTCGTCGTGGACGCGACCGCACTGCGACACCTCCAGCCGGAGCTCGTCCCCGACGGCGCGCGCGTCTGCCTCACACCGCATCCGGGCGAGGCGGGCCACCTGCTGGGAGTGTCTTCGGCGACGGTACAAGCCAACCGCTTCGGCGCACTCGCGGGGCTGCTCGAGCGGTACCCGAGCGTGGTCGTGCTCAAGGGCGCAGGCACCCTGATTGGGACGCCGGAGTCGCCCGTGGCCATCAACCGCACCGGCAACCCGGGCATGGCCACGGCCGGGACCGGCGACGTGCTTGCCGGCATGATTGGCGCGCTCGCCGCCCGCGGTCTGGAGCTGCGCGAGGCCGCCGAGCTCGCGGTGTTCCTTCACGGACGGACGGGTGATCGCGTCGCTGCGCGGCTGGGCGAAGAGAGCCTCACGGCGTCCGACCTCATCGCGGCCTTGCCGGGGGCACTCCAGCCGGCCCAGGAGGAGTAGCCATGGCGGACGTACGCGGTTTTCGGGGCCTGCGGTATCGGCTGGATGCCACACGGGACGCGAGCACGCTGCTTGCGCCACCCTACGATGTCATTGAGCCCGACGAGCGCGCCCGGCTCGCCGCCCGCTCACCCCACAACGCCGTGCATGTGGATTTGCCGGAGGTCAGCTCCGGCGACAGATACGCGACGGCCGGCGAGCGCTACCGCCAGTGGCTCCGGGATGGCGTGCTCGTGCGCGACGCGGTTCCAACGCTTACCGTCAAGCAGCAGACGTTCACCGGTCCCGATGGCACGCCGGTCACGCGCAAGGGGCTCATCGCCGCCGTGCGTCTCGAGCCGTTCGACCGCGGCATCATCCTGCCCCACGAGCACACGCTCAGCGGCCCCAAGGAGGATCGGCTGCGGCTGTTTCAGGCCTGCGGCGCCACCGCGAGCCAGGTGTTCTGTGTCTATGATGACCCGGACCATACTGTCGACCAGTTGCTCGCCCGTGCGACCGTGCCCGAGCTCGTCGCCCAGAGCGACGACGGCGTGGCACACGCGGTGTGGACGGTCTCGGACCCGGCTATCCTCGCCGAGGTGCACGCGTTCTTCGCCTCCCGCACCTTGCTCATTGCGGATGGGCACCATCGCTACGAGACGATGCTTCATTACCGCGATCTCCAGCGCGCGGCGCGCGGCGCAGCCACAGGACCCGCGGACTTCGCGCCCATCTATCTCGCAAACATGGCCGACCCGGGCACGGTGGTATATCCCATCCACCGACTCGTGCGAGATCTGCCCGGCTTCTCCCTGCCGCTGCTGGTCGATCGACTCAGTGAGTGGTTCATGCTCACGCCCGTCGCCGAGAGCGGGCTTCGGCCGGTGCGGGTCGCGATGCATCACGCCGGCCCCGGCACCCTCGGCGTGCTCCTGCCCACCGGGCGCGGCTTCACGCTGCGCTTGAGGGACGACGTCCGCGAGTCCGCGCTGGCAGCCCTGCCTTCGACCGAGCCGCTGCGGTCGACCGACGTGAGCGTCTTGCACGGGCTGGTGCTCGAGCGCGTGCTCGGCGTCGGGCCCGCTCAGCTTGCCGCACAGACCAACCTCGACTACGCCAAGCAGGAGTCGCTGGTCGAACAGAAGCTCGCGAGCGGCGCGTATCAGCTGGCGTTGCTGCTGCGCCCGACGGACCCTAGGGTCGTGCATGCGGTCGCGCTCACCGGCGCGCGCATGCCGCAGAAGAGCACGTACTTCTTTCCGAAGATTCTCACGGGTGTCGTGACGTACGACCTGGAGGATTCGGGGGTGGGGTAGGGGCTCGTCGCGCTAGCAACTACGGCGACTCCCGATACGCGCTTCCGATGCAACCACCGAGCGCCACTGCTCGGCTAAATAGGGCCCTCAATTGGTCACGGCCTTGACCTGACCCACGGCGTCGTACCGCTGCATGTAGAGCGGATACCGATCAATGGTCGGCAGGTAGTCGCCCATGTAGACCACGACGAAGCCACCATCAGATGTCGCCACGACTGTCAGGTCCACGAGCAGCCCTGCTGGGGTTTGTAGAGTTGACACCTCTACCGGAATACCGAGCTTCGTTCCAGTCGAGGAATATCTCTGAAAATAGACTCCCCACGATTTCTGGGCGTAGTCGGCCTTGTACCATGCGGAGACAAAGGTGTCATTCGAAAGTACCGCAATGTCGTGATTGTTGATTGCCGGCGACAACGCACTGAACACCGAGACCGTGCCGCCAACAGACTCACCCTTGCCGGACGCTCGTCGCGCATATAGTGCGCTTGACTTGTCCTCAACCCACTGCGCCCAAACTCCCCCGTCCGCTCGCGCTGCCAGGCGCGCGTAGCTTCCCCCGTTGCCCCCAGTGATCGGCACTTTCGACGCGGCAATGGTTCCGTCGCTTAGCAGAGTCCAAGATGAGATCTGGGGTTCCGGGCCTACCTGATATTCCAGCAGCAACATCGCGCCCCCTGTCAGTGGCGAAAGTGCCTCAAAGGCGAAGCCGTTCAGATTGGCTCCCAGATCGACATCGTGAATCGTGCACTTGGGAGGCGACTCCGTGTCGCAGAACACGACGTTGACACCGGACAGTCCCGGCAATGCGTAGGCGAATTCGCCATTTGCCGTTCCGGCGACCTGGCCGTTGCTTCCGTTCCAGGGGCCCGCGCTGGGCAAGCCACCAAGTACGTAACCCTGGGTCCACAGCAATTCGCATGCCGAGCTCAATCGCACGAAGGTGACCACCGTGTCGACGCATTTCCAGATCGGAAACTTCCCTGTTCCGGTGTTTGTGCACCCTGATCCAGCATGTCCTCCGAGGACCAGCCCACCTCCGGAAAGCGCCGAGAGGCTCCGCGACCCTCCAAAATCGGCGTGGCCTGACACGAACGCACCTGTCTGATCGAAACACGCAGCATGCCACGCGACGTCCTCAAGCGGAAACGGCGTCGTGTCAGGATTCTTACTTATGCCGAGCCAGGCAACTGCGAAGCCGCCGTCGGGCAGTGGCGCCGAGGTGACTCTCGCAGTCGAATCGTTCGAGGGACCGAAGTCGTTGTTGATGTACTTCGGCAGCGGCAGGCATGTCGGATAGGGTCCAAAGCCGGAGTAGCACGTTTCGCACGTGGACCCAGAGTAGCCGACGTGGCAATCGCAAGTCATGCCTTGAGCCCCAGTGGAGCAACTCCCGTGTCCGTTGCACAGCGCCTTGCAGAACGTGGAATCCACCACACACTTGCCACTGTCGCAGACGAGTCCGGCCGCCGTGCAGTCACCGCACGAACCGCCGCAGCCATCCCCCCCACAGTCGCGACCTCCACAATTCGGCACGCAGGTGCACACTCCGGCGTCGCACGACTGGCCTGGCCCACACGCCTGACCGACGGTCGTCGGATTGCCACACGAATCGAGCCAAAAGACGTCGCCCTTGAAACAGCCCAGGCTCGAGTGGTCGTCTTCGCAAGTGGCCCCGTTGCAATAGGGAAGGTCGCCTGCGCACCCCGCTGCGCACTTCGTGTGGATCCCCTCACTCTTGCCGCAGCTGTCGAACCAGTGAATGTCGCCGGAGCTGCATTTCCACTCGTCGTGCGGGCGACAGGCCGCGAGAGACGTCGGATAGGCTCCACCGAGCCCGAACGCCGTCAGGTGCCCGTAGGAGATCCGTCCATAGCCTCCACGGCCCCACTTCGATCCCCACGAGTTGCGAAACTCGAACCAGCCGCCGTCCGCGTCTGTGTACCCCACGATAAGAACCGCGTGGAGCCCCTCACTGCAACGGCCACGTGCGCACAACGGTGCCAGGTCTGGACAGTCCGTGCTAGAAGAGCACTTGCAAGTCGAAATCTCGGCCGGCGACGTTTTTGCCGAGCACGACGGGTCGCCCTGAGTCGACGCCCGAAGGTCGATGTCGCCATCCTTCCACGCTGGACCCGATACGTATTTGTCCCACCCCGCCCGACGAAATATCGGCAATCCGTACACCACGTTGTACCCCCCAGAGAGCACCTTCTTCAGGCCAATGACCGATGATTTCTCAACGCCGTAGTAGTCCTCAATTTGAAATTGCGATTCCCTGTCGAGAACGTTGGTCGGAATTTGAGGTACCTTGGTCGGAAGTCCGCCAAGGCCCGAGTAGGGCCACGTGGCGTTCGGGACGAGCCTGTTCGCTCGTGCGACTGCCAGCGCGCTGTCGATCTTCCAGCCGCCGTCACAGTGGGCCACATCTTTGTCACCCAGAGACCACAGGTGTGGCTCGGAGACGGGAGTCGCCATGGTGCCGTCACGCGCGACCAGGGCCTCGATCGCCTGCGTGACTGCGTGCGCGACGCACCACGCGCACTCGCCTTGGTCCGAAATCTCCGGTGCCCACTGGTCAAGGTACTCCACTCGATGGCTCACGGTAGTGGGCAGGTTCGATTCTGGCAGGCCAGACTGAAGGCCGACCCCAGGCTCGTCGCTGAAGATCGACTCCGACTGGATGCAGACGAATTGTCCCGGCTGCGACTCCAGACGTCGACAGGACTCCATCGCGCCCACTGGCGTGGTCCCGCCGTTGTGGCCTGCGTCCGCGCCACGTGTGCCTGAGCCCGAACAAGCACAGTGCACCAATGCGCATGTCGCGAACGCAAAAGTGGCAGGCGTCAGCCGTCCCATCGCTGCTACCACGTGGAGCATCCCATGTCGAGCTCCTTGCCGGGACCCAAGCCGTTGCACCACCTTCGACAGCACTTGCGTTTCCCTGTGCTAAGTTTCGTGCAGTTGACGGTGTGGGAGCCAATGCAATAACCGGTCTTGCCGCACTGCCCCTGTGAGGGTGCGTAAAAGCCCGCGCTGTTCGCCCAGCATTCGCCGCTGCAGCACTTCTCGGCGGAGCAGGTGATGGTGTTGTCGCCGAAGTAGCTGACTTTCGCATTGTCCTTGAGGCAGTTCCCACTGCTGCCGGAGGAGGGGCTGCCACTGGGAAACGATACGCTCTTTGACTTGGTGTTGGACGCCGTCGACTCGACGGACTCCGAAATAGCGCCGGTGCAATCGGCATGCACCTTCAGCCAAGACAGCCCTGCACATGTCAAAGGCACCTTCACAGTGGACGAATAGTTGACGGTCGCGCTGACACCGAGACTCGCTCTCCAGAATTTGCCAATTGCCGAGACGCTGGCTGGTCCGGTGCCGCAGACCACACAGTTGTAAAAGCCCTTGGCTGCCTTCTTCCCCTGATTCTTGACCGTGAACTTGATCTTGAACGACGACCCGACCTTCAGCACGCTTGAGGACGGCCAAGTGACTGAGGTCACTGCCAAATCTGGCAGTGACTTCTTCGCCGCCAGGTCCGCGCCAGCGTCCTCGCACGTTCCTTCATCGCAGAGTGAGCCAGCCGGGCAGTCGCTCTCAGACTCGCATTCGTACGACGCATTGTCCAGGTCACCCGTTGGTGTCCCAGAGGTGGCGAGTACGAAGTCAGAGCATACCGAAATGAAATCCGCGCAACACGTCGCCTCGCCGGCACAGCTCTCGTCGCACTGGCACGTTGCGCCCTCGATGAACTCGCCACACCCGTCCGCGCATGTCGTGGGAATTGGATCGAGTTCGAGGTCCTCGACGACTGCTTCGCTGCTCACTACGGCATCCGAGACGCCGACGTAGCCGGAGCCTCCGCTTGGCCCACATCCGAGCGCCATGAGCACTGCGACAGTGGCACAGAACCAGAATCATTGAAGCGCCCACTGCTGATGCGACCGAACCAATGTGGCCAGGGTGCGGGCTACGGTAGCGACGAACATCGACGACCTCCCTGCTGCCGGGACGAACTGAACCCCCGCCGGAGCCGATGCAACCACGCGAGGCCGCCCCCGGCTCCGACCATGCCTCAATCCTTAGCATGACCCGAGCGCAGGTCACAAGCATCGCGGGTGCATCGAGTGTCACATCGAGCGTCGACCACTGTGGCCCGGGACAGACACGTCGACACGAGCGATGGCACCCACCCGGGTGCCCCGGCAGTCGCCGTGACCCCTGAGGTTCGTGCAGGTTGTCGGTGGCTTTCCAGCCGTCGTGCAGCTTGAACCGGCATCGCTGCCCGAAGCTCGATGTGGCGCTGGCCGCCACGCTTACCGGCTTCCTCGGACGATCACGAAACACTCGTCTCTCGTGGCGGAAAGACCTGGTCGAAACGCTGCTCGAGCATCCTGGCGAACTTGAGGAGTTGGGCGCCCCGTGTCGACGTTGGCTCCAGGTGGCGCAACAGCGGAAGATGCTGCTCGGGCCAGCGTACCAAGCTGCTGGAGTCCTCCCATGGGTACTCAAGACGCGGGGCCCCGTCTGCCGCGAGCTGCGGGTGTGCCCGTTCCAGTTCGTCAACGAGGTCGAGTGCCGAACGCCACGCCTCGCGACCGCCGATCGGTTGCAGCAACGGACGCTGGACACGGAGCGCGCGCACCAAGCCCCGAGCGGCGGCGTGACTGGTCGTCGCCCAGGAAACGTGAACGGCCCCCTGGCGAAGTAGAGCCGCCTTTGCCAGCTTCTCGAACACCATCTGCAGAAGCATCGCCAGCACGGATCTCGGGCCACGATGCTCGGCAAGAAGAGCCGCCGCAGCCAAGTCGACGCGCGCCTGCGACAGATACGCGTTGGCCCACTCGCTCGGCGTCGCTGCCATTTATGCCGCGAGTTCTTGCAGGTCGCTTGTGGTGCCCCAACCTTCCGGCAGCTTGAGCCGGCCATCTTTGATCTGCGCCCACTCGTCGAGGCTCAATACGACGACCGCCGAACGAAAGTCGATGCCCAGGTCGGCCCGCGGCAGAAATGCAAACGGGAGGACGTCCCCAGTGGGTCCGACAGACTCGGAGACCTCGACGAGGCGCACCTCGGGCTCACGTGTGGCGTCCCCCTTGGCCAGAAAGACGTGCGTTGTACCGGGGTCCTCTGCGCGGTGCATGGCGGCGAGTCTCTCAGCGACTTCCTGGATGGTCCTCATCGCGCCTCCTTGGTGCTGCGGTTCATGTCGCGCATCGTACGATGCGGCGTGAGGAACGCAAGCCGCGCCACGCCTCGAGTTCGCCTCCGGGCGACGAGCAGCGCCATGGCCACCAGCGCCATCGCCATGAGGCTCGGACGTCCGCCCGAACCGCAGCCGCCCGTCTCCGCCGAAAGGCTCACCGTGACCTCGACCGTGACGCTGCTGGTCGCTTCGGGTAGCGCCGCCTCTGGCGGCCGGGCGGGGACGTCACTCGACGGCTCACTCGCGACCTGAGTGTCCGGCACAATCTCCAGTGGCTCGACGACGACGGCAGCCTCGGCAAGGGGGCCAGCCTCGGCAACCGGCGCTGGCCCGACGTCGTCGCTTTCTGGGAGCGCGGCCTCGGGCGTTGCGACCCCGGCGTCGGCCTCGGGCGGATCGGGCAACACGACATTCACGGTACAATCTGAGAGGCACGCGTTGGTTTCGTCCGTATCGCCGTCGTCGCAGGCCTCGCCGATGGTCGGAATACCGTCGCCGCATTTCGGCTCGCACGAGACGCCGTCGCCGTGATAGCCCGGCAGGCAAGCACACGCAAACGTACCGAGCTGGTTTGTGCACACGGCATTGGCGCTACAGCCGTCGGTCTCCAGCGCGCATTCGTCGGGATCGAGCGTATAGACCGCAGTCGCGATCGCGCTCGGGACAAAGTCGGGTCGAAAGGCGCGCGCACGCACGGTCCCGGCACCCGTCAGCGCGAAGGGCGCCGCGACGACCAGCGAGGCCTCGGTCGGCTCGGTGCCGTCAATCGTGACGTGGATGGTGGCGCCAAGGGTCGCGACCGTGATGGTGACCGTGGGCAGCGTGAGGACGGTCCCGCTCTCGGGGGCGATGACGGGCGTCGCGACGGTTCCGTTCACAGTGGCGTGCAGCGCGTCGCTGGCCGTGCATCCCAGCGCGTCGGTGGTGGTGAACGCGTACGTCGTGCTCATGGCCGGCGTGGCGAGCGTCAGGGCCGCACTCGGCGTGGCGAGTCCAGCGACGGGGGACCACGCCGAGCCGATCGGGGCCGCGCCGCCGCCGGTGTGTCCCTTGATCGTGACACTCTCACCGTCGAGGATGGCCACGTCGGGCCCGACCTCCGTCCACAGCGCCCGATATGTGAGCGACCAGGACGCATCCCACCGACTGCGCGCCCGGTTGGTGCCCTTCGCCAACGCCATTGGGTAGCCAATCGACGGCCATGCGGCGGCGAGCTCGCAGAAGTCCGCCGTGACGGGCCGATAGTACGAGACGTCGCTGAGCGCCTCGGTACCACTCGGCGTTGCCTTTCCAGCCACGTTGTTGCCGTACTCGAAGTGCCCGGTGCCCTTGGGCCCGTAGTAGAGGGTGTAGGCCAGCCCGAGGAGCGCGTTGCTCTTGCCTTTGGTGACCTCGTTTCCGACGAAGTTCTGGTCGTTGGAGGCGTTGTCTGGAGTAATGATAATGCCGTACCACTCGGCGCGATTGCGGAAGAATGTGTTGTGCGGCCCCGACGGTCCCCAGTATTGATCCACGATGATGTTGGCGACGACATTGCCCTCGAAGAGGTTGGCGAACGCGTAGTGCCCATGGAGGCTGATGTCGCCGGCGAAGTCGTTGAACACTTCGCTGCGAAACGGGTCCCGGGAGAAGTTGTAGGCAAACACGTTCCCGTTGGCGCCGGTCTTGGCCATCATCGCGTGGCGCAGGTGGCTGAACACGTTGCCCTCGATGAGACACGCGCCGGTGTGGTTGTTGAGCGTGACGCCATAGCCGCGCGTGCTGGTTCCGTCGAAGGTATAGGCGTCCTGAAAGGCGCTGCCCGTAACCTCGATCTGGCTGCTGTGGAAGATGCCGACGTGAGACCCGATGCTCTTCTTGCTGTCGACGCCGGCGACCCACGAACGAACGGCGTACGTGAAGCTGATGTTGTTCCCTGCGGCGGTCGGGGTCGGATCCGTGACGCGGTCGATCCCGAGGTCCTCGATCCCGACGTCGTGCGCCGGATTCACCTCGATGAGCTCTGGGCCCAGGCTCGGGTCGTAGCTGATGCGGAGCGGGTCCTCGAGCGTGAGGGTCGTGGCGGTAACGGCCGTCAGGCGCACGACTTGCCCGACGACGTGGGTGGCCCAACTCGCCGGCTTGATGTCCCACGTCCCGTTGGCCTGGCGCAGCTCCACCCAGTCACCCGAGGCGAGGCCCGCCGTGTCTGCCATCGTGAGCTGCGTGGACCCTTTCGTCAGGCCGCCGGTGACCGGCCGGAACGCGCCCACCGTCGAGCCACCGACGACGAGGCACGAGGTCCCCGAGTTCGGCGGATCGCACGCGATGCGCGCGGTCGTTGGCCCGGCGCCGCGCAGGATGACCCCGCTCGGAATGCTCACGGCGGCCGTGATGCGGTAGCTTCCGGCTGGAAAGTAGACCACGCCCGGTTGTCCACCGAGCGCCTTTATCGCCGCGGCGATGGCGCCCTGGTCCGCGGTCTTGCCGTCGCCCTTGGCTCCAAAGCCGGTGACGTCGACCTGGAGCGCTGGACGCGGGAGTGCGCCGGGGTAGCCGGCGATGCTCCAATCGACCGTCCGTTCGGGCGGAATGACGCCTGCGAAGCTCGCGAGCGGAAACAGGAGCATGACGGGGAGGGCGCGCATGGTGTCGCCACCATAGCAGCGTGGCTGCGCACCAGGAACCGCGCGCCGCGTTGTGCACGTGACCGCCGAGCGTGATCGCGCTAGCGTGTCGCGATGCTGACGCACCTCATCACTTTTCGCGGCGCGCTTGGGCTGTCATCGCTGCTGACGCTCGCATGCTCGTCGACCGCCTCACTCGCTCCGGTCGCTGACGCCGCCACTGCGCTCGATACGGCCGCCGTGCTCGCGCCCGAAGCTGCCGTCATCGATGCAGCCGCTGTCACGCCGGACGTGCCCGCGGCGGACGTGCCTCCGCCGCCACCCGAAGACCTCGACATGGCGGCGACCGACTTCGCCTGCCTGACGACCGGCACCAAGGTGCGCCGCTTCTTCCTCTGGAATCGGCTCGGTCACCTCGATGAGGCGCTGGCCGTGGCCAACTCGCCGACCGGAGGCGCCTACCCCGTGGGCACCGTGCTCCAGATCATCCCGTTCGAGGCCATGGTCAAGCGCAAGGCTGGCTTCAACCCGACCCTGGGCGACTGGGAGTTCTTCTCGCTGAACGTCGCCAAGGAGGGCACGACGATCGTCAGCCGTGGGACGACGGACGTGCAGAACCAGTTTGGCGGCAAGTGCGCCGAGTGCCACCTGCCGGCAACCGCGAAGTGGGACTTCGTGTGCGAGACGACCCACGGCTGTAAGCCCATCGGCGCGAGCCCCGAGCTCATCGAAGCGTTCCAAAACGGCGATCCGCGCTGTCCCTAGTCGGGCCCATGATGCGTCGCCTCAGTCTCCCACTGCTCATGCTTTTCGCCGCCGGCGGCTGCGGTGAGGCCGGACAGCTCGGCGCGCTCGTCTTGCCGGACGCCGGTGCCGTCGTTCATGGCGACGCAGTGACTCTCTCGGTGAAGGACGGTGCCGCGGACCTCCTGTCGCCTTTGGACGTAGTCCTCGTCGCCGACCTCACGCCCCCGACGTGCGCGGACCTGCTCCCCGTCCCGCAGACACCGCTGCAGGCGCCAACGGCTGGGTGCGGCTTCGAAGGAGCCGGCCCCGCCACGCACGTCGTGCATTGGTCCTTCTGGGGGCACGCGTTGCTCGGTGTCCGAGGCGACGGCGCCCTGGTCACGCTGCATACCTTCGCCACGGCGTTCCCGGAGCGGTCGCTGCTGTATGCACGTCTCGCGAGCCGCGGGGCGATCACCGCCGCGGCGGCCATCCACAAGCCGCCCGGTCCGAACCCGAAGGAGGCCACGCTCGAGGTCGCTATCCTGGACGCCACGGGCGCCCTCCTCGGCGCCGCGACGCGCACCGTGCCGTACCAGAACTGGGGCGGCGATGTCCGCCTGTTGGCCTCGGCCGGCGGGCTCGTCGCCTTCGGGCACCGCTTTGGCCCGCACGCCGACACGTGGATGCTCTTGCCGGACGGTCAGACGCTCAGCCAGCTCGACGGGTACCTGCCGTTCACCGACCCGACCGACGGCGCCGCGCTCTCCGTCGTACCCATCGAGGACCTTTATCAGCCCCACTGGTGGCGTGTGTGCGACGGAGCGGTCACCAAGACGGCGCACAGCACGATCCAGCTGGCGACCACCATGCCGCACGCGCTCGGAGATGGCTTTGTGTATTTGCGCTATGACTCACCCGACCTCACCTACGAGAGGCCGACCGCGCTCGCCACGTTCCCGAGCAACGCCGTCGTGAACACGGTCGGCTCGGTCTACGACCTGCATCCATCGGGCTGGGCCCTGCTGCTCGCGGCGGGCTCGCTCGTGTCCAACGTCAATGTCCGCTCGGCGGTGTCCACCCCGTTCACGCTGGTGCTGCCGCAGGGCCAACGCCGCTTTCACTTCGCGACCGGCGCCTCGTTCACGACCGCCTGGCCGCCGGAGGTTGCCATCGACGGCGATGGGCGGAAGGTCATGGGCCTGCGAGACGACCACGTCGCGCGGGTCTGGCGTAGCCGCGACGCCGCCCAGTGGGAGCCGATCGGCCTCCCGCTGGGCGCCATCCATGACACTCTGGTCGTCGAACGCGGCGGGACCTACCTCATCGGCGGCGAGGGCCTCGGGTTTGTTCAGGACGACTACGGCGCCGCTCCCGCCGGTGTCAGCCGGGTGGACGGCCAGTCGATGCACTTCACCCGGCCGGAGACGGGCGCCTCGGTCGTCATTCACGATCCTCCACCGGGCAATGGCTTCCTCCACCCGCATCACGTGAGCGCCGATGGCCGCTGCCTGGCCTGCTTCACCGGCGACGCGCTCTGGCTCTTCGATGCCATGACCGCCGCCAAGCGCGTCGTAGACCTCCCGAAAGGCGCGCCGCCACAGGACAAGACGATGACGTTCACTGGCGCTGACGATGGCGTCATTGGTGTTTTTCCCTAGACGAAAACAAGGACAACCTTGCTTGTGCTCCGGCAGATTGCAATGCATTCTGCCGGCCATGTACGCACGCATCGCCCAACCACCGAGCCGAAGCTTCTTCTTGTTGGGACCTCGCGGAACCGGGAAGACCACCTGGCTAAGAGCGTGCCTGCCGCAGGGCGCGACTCCGGCGCGCTGGTTCGACCTGCTCGATGATCGCGAGCTCGCGCGACTGCTTCGCTCGCCCGGCGTGTTTTCGGCCGAGGTCCGTGCCTTGCCCTCGGGCAGCTGGGTCGTCGTTGACGAAGTTCAGCGCTTGCCAGGGCTGCTGAACGAGGTCCATGCGCTGCTCACGGAAGCGCCCGACCAGCGGCGATTTGCCCTCACGGGCTCCAGTGCGCGCAAGCTCCGCCGGGTCGGCGTCGACCTGCTTCCCGGGCGTGCCGTCAATCGCCGCTTCTTCCCCCTGACCATTGCCGAGCGAGGATTTGACGTCAACGTGGACGAGGTCCTTGCGTTCGGTGGACTGCCGGCCATCGTCGCGGAATCGGACCGAAGGCTCAAGGCGGAACTGCTGATGGCCTACGTCGACAACTACTTGACCCAGGAGGTTCGGCTGGACGCGACGATCAAGGACCTAGCGACGTTCACGCGGTTCCTGGAGGTCGCGATGCTGTGCAACGGACAGGTCGTCAACACCTCTGGCCTCGCCCGCGATGCGGCTGTGGCGCGAACGACCGTGCAGGGTTACTTTGAGACCTTGACGGACACCTTGATCGGCGAATGGCAGCGGCCTTGGACTCCGTCAATCAAGGTTCGTGAGTCGGGGCATCCCAAGTGGCACTTTTTCGACCCGGGCGTCGTTCGGGCCGCGACAGGTCGGGTTTACGACCCGCTCGGCCCCGATGAGCGCGGTCCGCTCTTCGAGACTCTGATTCTGGGCGAGCTTCGGGCCGCCATCGACATCCTTGGACTCGGTGGTGCCTTGTCCTATTGGTCCCTTCCGAGCAAGACCGAGGTCGACGCCGTGTGGAGCCGGGGTCAGCGCGTGGTCGGCATCGAGATCAAGGCCACCGAGCGTTGGCGCCCGGAACACGGTCGAGGGCTCAATCACCTGCTGGCGTCCAAGGCCATCGAGGCCGCATTCGTGGTTTACCTCGGACCACACCCACTGAGGCACGGAGAGATCACGGTGCTTCCGTTGGCCGACTTCTGTCGACGGCTTTGGGACGGCGAGATCCTTCCTGCGGCCGGGTTCGGGTCCTAGGGCACGGGAATCGTTCGCGTGTAGATCCCGAGCCCGTCGCCGTCCTGGCCGTCGGACTCCCAGCCGACCCACAGCGCTCCTTGCTGTGCCACGACGAATGGACGCCGCTGCGCGCCGAGCCACGTTCGGTTGACGGTCACCCGCGGCGAAACCGGCGTGCCCTGGCCGTCGAAGCGCGCGAGCTGAAGGCCGAGATCGCTGCCGTCGAGGTCCTCGCTCTGCCAGACAACGACCAGATCGCCGGCGGGCGTGAAGCACGCCGACGCGTTCTGCTGCTGGCCACTGGTCACTGCGTGCGGCGTGAGCTCTGGGCCCACGACGGCAAGCGTGTCGAGCTTGAACAGCTGGCAGCGAATATCCCAGGTGCCTGCGAACGACTCCCAGCACAGCCCGATGCGGCCCGCGCCCGAGACGGCGACCGTCGGGTGACGCTGATCGCCTGCCGTCGTGAGGTTGGCGAACGCCTCGTCGCCCTGAAAGCTCCCGTCGCCGTTCAGCCGTCGAAAGGCGATGCCCGCGCCGTCGCCGTCAAGGCCCTTGCCCGACCACGCCAGGACGAACTGCGCCTTCCCGGGCACGGCGGCGGCAACAACGTCGTCTTGCACCTGCGCAGTCGTCGTATTGACGACGAGCTCGCCGGAGGTGGCCTTACCCGAGGTGTCATACAGGCGCGCCGTGATGTCCGAAATCGACGGCGTCGCGGCGAAGGCCGTCCAGGCGACCACGAAGCTCCCGTCGGCGGCCATGGCCACGCTCGGGTCGGTCTGGAAGTCCTCGGTCGTCACATTCACGGGAATCTCGGCCGTGAGCGCGGCGCCAGCGTCGCTGAAGCGGCGCGCGTAGACGCCATCGATGGAGCCATCCTGACCCTCGGAGGTCCACGCGACGACGGCCCAGGCACCGCCCGCGCTCACCGACGGCGTCGTTTGAGCACCCGCGCTCGTGGTGTTGACGAGGGTCTCCTTGGCCAACACCCCGCCGGCAGTCTTGGTGAACGTGGCCTGGATCTCCGTCGCCTTGCCGACCAATGGCTTGCCTTCGTAGACGACGACCGCTGTCCCGCTGGCCGTGACGGCCCCCGCCGGGTGCGCCTGGTCCTGCTGAATGGAGTCATGCGCCCGTGTCTCGACCGCGCCCGGAATTGGCTGCAGGTCCTTCGACAAGCGCCGCGTCCAGCCGACCCCGTTGGCGTCGTGGAACGCGACGATGAGCTCGTCGTTCGGGAGAACGGCCAGTGTCGAGTCGTATTGCTCGCCTTGGGGGACGGCGTTTACAAGGACGGGGTTAGCCACCGGCTCGGCGGAGGCGTTGAAGGCGCGCGCGACGACGCCGAAGCCGTCGCCGTCCGCCAGCGCGTCGTCGTAGGCCACGACGAAGCCATAGTCAGACAGCACGCCGACCTCGCCGAGCCGCTGATCGCTGGCGGTATTCTTGTTGACGGCAAACGCGTCCCCGAGCTTCGAGCCGTCCGCGTTGAACCGCTGGCCGCGAATCCCATCGCCAGCGCCATCGAGCTGGAACGCCTGCCAGAGCACGAGGAAGCGGCCGTTCTTGAACGTGGCGAGGCGCACCTCGCCTACGGCGTCCGGTGCGACGGTTACTGTCGTCGCCGCGGCCTCGGGGGTCCCGGCCTTCAAGAGGGTCCGGACCATGACGGTCACGCCGTCGGCCGCGACCCAGGTCAGGCCGATGCGGTCGGTCCCGTCGGGGAAGACCGACGCGTCGATGAGTGCCTGACCCTTGAAGTCCGCGGCGTTGAGCAGGGTCAGCGCCTCACCGGCAGGTTCGAGCTTGGCGTCGAGCGTGGTGAAGTACAGTGGATAGCTGAGGAAACCGTTACGCCACGACGAGAGCAGGGCCAGCGAGCCGTCCGAGAACACGAGCGTGCGCGCCATGGCCGCCGCGAAGGAGGGCCCATTGCAGGTGGACGAGCCCGGCCCACTGAAGCACGCGGCCTCGATCGATCCGGGTGTGCCCTGGAGCAGGAGCTTCCCGGACGCGTCCCAGGTCTCGATGGTCAGCGGCACCCCCGTGCGTGCCCAGGTGTTCCACGGACAGGCCCCGGGGTAACAGGTCGAGGCGGTCTTGGGCAGCTTGGCGAGGGTCAGGGTCGCGTAGCCGCCCGACGGCAGCGCGGCCACGGGCAGTCGGAGTGGATGGCCTTCCATTGTCTGTTGTTCGTCGAGACGGCTCCCGGCCGCGTCCGTGCGCCGCAGCGAGCTGCCTTGTCCGAAGCCACCGGCCCACAGTGTCACATAGCCGCTCCCGAGAGCCGCGATCGACGGGCGCTGAGCGACGCCGCCTGCAACCGACAGACGATCCTCGACGCACGCCTGGCCTACGCCAACGCATTGTCCAGTCTGGCAGTCGGAGTACGATGTGCAGGCGTCGAGGTCGTCGCAGAGGGTCCCGTTGTCCTTGGCTTGGGCCTGGCAGTCTCCAGTTGCCGTGTTGACGATGCCGAGCGTGCACGGGCCCGCCAGCTTGGAGCAGTCCTTGGGCTTGCCGGCGCACGTGCCCGCGGTGCACGTGTCGGCTTCCGTCGTGACGTTGCCGTCATTGCAGGAGCCGCCCTCGTTGGTCGCGACCGAGCTGCACACGAACGTCGCAAGCGCGCAGGTGTCGGCCGTACAGGCGTTGCCATCGTCGCAGTCGCCGTTCTGGTGACAGCACACCTTGGGGTCGAGCCCATCGTCGGCGCCGAGCTTGCAGTCGTCGTCTTTGCCGTTGCAGACCTCGGCCGCGGGTGTCGCGGCGTCGCAGGGCGACAGGCCCTGATCGGTGCACAGCCGCTGCCCGCCGCACACTCCGGCCGCATTGGTCACCGAGCAGCTCGTCTTGGCGAGCACCAACCAGCCCCAGTCGTTGCACTCGCAGGTGCCCGACGTGGGATGACACGAGCCCGGACCGGTAACACCTGCGGCCTTGCAGGTGTAGCCCGCCGCGCACGAGCCGTCCGGCTCGCAGGGCAGGGCGCAGAAGCTGCCGGCGTCCCCCAAGCTCTGGCACGTGCCGGCGGCGCAGTCCTTGGGCCCGGTGCACGGCTGACAGGCCCAGGTCGAGTCGGCGAGGCAGACGAGGCCCGACGCGGCGTTGCCTGCCGAGGCGCACGCGAAGCCTTTCGGGCAGGTGTCGGTGCACGCCGTCGCACACGCGCCGAGGACGCAGGCCCCCTTCTCGCAGTCGGTGTGCTTGACACACGCGCAGCCAAGCGCCGCGGGCAGTTCACAGGGGTCGAGCTTGCCGGCGTCTTCGGAGGCGAGCTCTTTCGCCAGAGCGTCTTTGGTCTCGCTCGTCTGGATCTCGCTGGCGTCGGTGGCCCCAACGTCCTGCACCGTGTCCGCCCGCGTGTCCTGGCCCCCCGAGGTGCCACCCGTGTCGTCGGAGGGACCTTGTCCCACGACCGCAGGTTCCTTGTCGGTACAACCGACGACATGACACGCCAGCACGAGAACAGCCCAGTACTTCATTGAGAGACCCCCTCCAAGGTGCCAAGGCTACCTCAGACGAAGCCGTTAGCGAATATTCAAACTCGCCGCTTCAGAACGCCGCGCCGAGGCCGAGCGACACCGAAGGGGTCCAGGCATCGACGAGCGACGAGTCGGGCGCGTGCGTGCGGAACCACGGCAGCGTGGCCCACGCAAAGACGTCGAGCCTCCAATCGCTCGCGCGCAGGAGCTCCACGCCGAGACGCACGCCGAGGTGTGCGCCCCAGACGATGACGTGCTCCTCGACGTCCGCGCCCGGCCGCGAGTCGACTCGGAGCACGCTGACGCCGAGGGAGGCGCCCAGGTAGAACGAGGACGTCGCGCGCGGTGAGACGAACCAGGCGAACTCGGGCTCCATGATGGCAGCCACAGTCACGCGATGACGTGCCGCTACGTTCGGGGACCCGAACGCCGTCGCGACGCGCGCACCGACGTGGAATGGCCCGAGCCCGCGCCGCAGCCGAAACGCGACGCCGGGAAGCCACGCGGCGCCTTCGTCGGTCCATGTGACCGTCTGGAAGGCCTCGAAGCCGTACAGCATCACGCCGCGGACGCTCGCGGCCTGGCCGCCGCCGATGACGTCGAGCAGTCGCCCCATGTCCTCGGAGAGCGCGACCGGATCGCTCCGCAGCACCTGGGTGACCAGCTCCGCCAATGCGTTCTCCAGCGACGTGCCCGCCTGGACGCGTGCGGCCGGTTGCCCGTCGAGCCAGCCGATGAGCCACGTCCGCTGCTCGAGCGTCGTGACCTCGACGTGCAGCGTCGTCTTGCACTCGGCTTCCACCGGCTCGTGTGGCGGGTGGCGTCGCACCTCGCCGTGCACGAGGCTCTGGAGTGCCGCGACCGACGTCGTCCCGCCGGTCACGCGGACCTCGACGCAGATCGGAACCGCTCCGAACGCTTGGCGAAAAGCGTCCATCCCTCCGCGAGCGGATAGAGCTCGACCGTCACACGCTGGACGCAGCCGGCCTCGACGGCGTCGAAACCTGCCTCGCGCGTCACGTAGTGCTCGATGAGGCGCTTCAGGTACCTCGTTGGCTCCATCGGATAGGCCCGCTTGGCGGGGGTCTTCCCCTGAGCGGGCTCCTCGGCGCGGATGACGACCTCGACGCAGACCTTGAGCTCGTCGGCGCGCGCGCTGGCGGCGGTGAGCCCGACGAGAGCGCAGATGACGACACGGACGTGGGATGCTTGCGACATGTTCCTCCTCACGCGGCCTTTGGGGCGCGCTCGAGGAGGCTCTCCGCAATCGCCGTGCCGTCGGTGAGGCGGCGTCAGGTGCTTCGATCAGGTCCTGCGCTGGAGTAGGCGCGCCCTGATCGCGATGGAGAGCGCTACTCCGAAGTTGCGACCTGGCCGCGCGTCGTGTAGTCCGCGCCACATGAACCGACGTGACTTCCTCGCCGCCTCCGCTTCGCTGCTCGCCTCGCGCGCCTTGGCCCGACCGCCTGCCGGTGACATGGGCGCGCCGGCGCGAGACCCTTATCGCCACACGAACACGAAGGCCGTGCTGCCGGCCTGGGACGGCTCGACCTCCAGCGACTCGACGGCCTCGCAATACCGCATGTTTCGCGGTAACCGTGCCCACGCGCACTCGGGGTCCGGCACGCTCGGCACGAACCTCAAGCTGCTTTGGAAGTTCAAGATGGCGGACTTCTACACGCAGACCAGCTACGGTAAAAAATACCACTGGCAGGGCATGGGCTGGACTGGCCAAACGCTGAAGGCCGGCAAGTACGTGTACGCAGGCTCGACCGGCGGGCACATGCACTGCCTCGAGGCCGACACCGGGAAGCTCGTCTGGTACTTCACCGCCGGGCGTTCGTTCAAAGGCTCACCGTGCTTTTACAAGAACCGCGTCATCTGCCCGAACGTGGACAACCACCTGCGGTGCCTGGACGGCGAGACCGGCCGGGTCGTGTGGTCGTGGGTTTCGCCCAACGATATTGATAGTTCCCCGCTGGTTCACGAGAACAAGGTCTACGTGGGCGGCGAGGACGGCGCGGTCAAGTGCCTGGACTCGGAGACCGGCAAGCTCGTCTGGCGTCAAGGGTTCGGCGTCGGACAGGGCGAGAAGCTCGGCTCGGGCGGCATCGAGTCGAGCCTGGCCATCATGGACGACATCGCCTACTTCGGGCACCTCGACGGCAAGGTGCGGGCCATCTCGACGCGCGACGGCAAGCTCCAGTGGGCGACCAAGATCGGCGGGGACACCGACAGCTCGCCGTTGTTGTGGAAGGACCGGCTCTACATTGGCTGTGAGGACTCGGTCAAGACCTTTCACTGTCTGGATCGGGGCACTGGCAAGCTCGTGTGGGACCTCAAGATCTCCGGCGGTGTCTGGGGCTCTGCAGGGCTCTACGACGACAAGCTCTACATCGGCGGTCAGAACGGCGTGATGTACTGCCTCGACCCCAAGACCGGCCGGTCACTCTGGGAGTTCAAGGTCGGCCGCCCCATCTGGGCGAGCCCGAACATCGTGGACGGCAAGGTCTGCTTCGGCTCCTACGACCGGCACTACCGCATGCTCGACGCCAAGACCGGCAAGCTGCTGTGGCAGCACGACCTGGGCGAGCGCTCCCACTCCGGCGCGGCCATCGTCGAGGGCAAGATCTGGGTCGGCAACGCCGGCGGGTACCTGTTCTGTTTCGGTTGAGAGCCCAGCGCACGCCGATCAGGGACGGATCTTGACAGATCGTGAAGTCGATTTTAGATCTGGCGGGTGTTTCTTCCTCGCCGACTCCTTCCGACGTTGCAAAGTGCCCTGCGCTCCTTTCCGTCGGTCCTGGTGACCGGCCCGCGGCAGTCGGGCAAGACGACGTTCCTCCGCGCTGAGCTCGGTGCAACTCACCGTTACGTCTCACTGGACGACCCCATCACGCGTGCGGGCGCGGCGGCCGATCCCAACGGGTTCCTGGATTCCTTGGGCGACGTGCCGGCAATCATTGACGAGATTCAGGGCGTGCCCGAGTTGTTCAGCTATCTGAAGACCCGCATCGATGCCGAGCGCCAACGCGCGGGGCGTTGGGTCCTCACCGGCTCGGCCCACTTTGCCTTGATGCGCGGAGTGACCGAGTCGCTCGCTGGGCGCATCGCTCTGCTGGACTTGCCACCGTTCAGCCACCGCGAGATGGAGTCCGTCCCGCGGGATCTGCCGTCGGTCATTCTCTGCGGCGGGTATCCGGAGCCTGCGCTCCATCCCGAACGGCTCGACCTGTGGTCGCGCTCGTACCTTCAGACCTACGTCGAGCGTGACGTGCGCTCACTGCATGGCCTGACCAACCTGCGCACCTTCGAGGCGTTTCTCGCCGTGTGCGCTGCGCGCCATGGACAGCTCCTCAACATGGCGGACGTCGCGCGCGATGTCGGGATCTCGCAGCCCACCGTCCGGGCGTGGAGCGGTCTCTTGGAGGCTTCCTACCTCGCGACCCTCGTGCCTCCCTATTTCGAGAACTTCGGAAAGCGCGTCACTCGGGCTCCGAAGCTCTTCTTCTTGGACTCGGCGCTCGTGTGTGCCCTTACCCACCTCCGCGATGGGCAGGTCGCGCTCGCGGGTCCGAGCGGCGGGAGCCTGTTCGAGGGCTGGGTCCTGTCCGAGATGGTCAAGGCCTTCGCCGCTCTTGGACGGCGTCCGGAGATCGCCATGTGGCGGTCACACGATGGACTCGAGGTCGACTTCGTCGTGCCCATCGGAGGCCGCTTGCTGCCCATCGAGGTGAAGCTCACCGCATCGCCCTCGCCGAAGCACGTCGAGCCGCTGCGGCGGTTTTCGAACCTCGTCGGCGCACAGCGGGCCATGCCGGGGCTCTTGGTGTGTCGCGTCGCGTCCCGCACCGTCATGCCGTTCGGCTGCGAGGCCCTGCCGTGGCACGAATTTCCTCAGGTCTTCGAGTCGTTGATCTAGCCCGCATTATGCATGACTGTCACGCGTCAACGTCCGCGATCGCAGGCTTGCGCCGTCGTTCACCTCCTTCGCCGTACCACCAGTACGTCTCAGTCGGTGAATCCCGGCGCGTTGCGCCGCGACGGCTCAGCCGTGCGTTCGCGGCGTTGACATCGTTCCATTCATGCATGATGCGGGCTAGGAGCCTGCTCCGACCTGCCTCGGTGGTGGAGTGCCCGCTAGACAACGGCTGCGCCACGTCGTATCCCCTCCAATTCAGGGGGCACAGTATGACGATTCGAGACGCAGTAGGTTGTACGTGGTTGATTGTGTGCGTCGCGTGCGCAGGACCGGCAGCAAGTCCGCAGGCCGTGGCCGTCGACACGTCCAGCGGAACGACGAATGGCGCCGACACCGCGGTTCACATCCCGCCCTCGGGGCTCGCCGATGGCACTGCGGTCGCAATGGCACCGGACACGGCAGCCGACGTCCCCATCTCCAAGCCGGACGCCCCACCAGCGCCTGGCACCTTCGGCGCGCCGTGTCAGGCCAACGGCGACTGCGCAAGCGGCTACTGCGTTCCAGGTCCGGCTGGAAAGCTCTGCACCCAAGGCTGCGTCGACGTGTGCCCCGAGGGCTTTGCCTGCACGGCTCTCACAGGCACGGCCGACGTCACTTACGTGTGCGTGGCCCGGTGGCTCCACCTGTGCGATCCGTGTGAGGCCGACGCGGCGTGTGCCGATCTGGCCAGCGGCGGTGGCGCCCGATGCCTCTCGTATGGCGATGACGGCTCGTTTTGTGGCACTCCGTGCCAGCAGGAGGCCGATTGCCCGAAGGGCTTCGCGTGCGTGGCCGAGGGTGGCACTGGCGGGCAATGCCGCAACGTCTCGGGGCTGTGCACCTGCTCGGCTGCGGCGGTGGGTGCCAAGCTGGCGACCTCGTGTCATCACAGCTCCGCGTTCGGCACCTGCGATGGCGTGCGCGGCTGCTCGGAGGCCGGTCTATCGGCGTGCACCGCGCCCATCCCGAAGGCCGAGGCGTGCAACGACCAGGACGACGACTGCGACGGCGCGACCGACGAGGACATCGCACCGGCGCCGTGCGTCAACTCCAACGGCCACGGGGTCTGCGCCGGACAGACGGCGTGCGAGAAGGGCAAGGTCGCTTGCCTCGGCGCTGTGCCGGCCAAGGAGACCTGCAACGGTCAGGACGATGACTGCGACGGCGCCATCGACGAGTCGGCGTGTGACGACGGCAACTCGTGCACTGAGGACGCGTGCAACATCAGCCTCGGCGGGTGCCTGTTCGCGCAGGTGACCAAGCCCTGCAACGACGGCGATGTCTGCACCACCGACGACACCTGCAAGGCCGGGAAGTGCCTCGGCGACCCGGTCTCGTGCGACGACGGCGACGCCTGCACGCTGGACTCCTGTGGCGCGGCGACGGGCTGCACCCATGCCGCCGCGCCCGGAGCCTCCTGCGATGACGGCAAGCCGTGCACGGCGGGCGACACCTGCGCGGCTTCAGGCTGCGCAGGCACGCTCCTCGCTGACGGCGCGACGTGCACCGATGGCAACAAGTGCACGCTGGCCGCCGAGTGCCAGAGCGGTACGTGCACCGTGATGGAGACTTCGTGCAGCGACGGCAACCCCTGCACCGACGACGCCTGCGATAGCGGCGCGGGCGGCGCCTGCAAGCACTTCTAAAACATCGCGGCGTGCGACGACGGCAACCCCTGCACGCTGGGGGACTCGTGCTTTGCCGGCAAGTGCATCGGCCTTGGAAAGCTGCCGTGCGACGACGAAGATCCCTGTACGGCCGACAGCTGCGATCCCCAAGGCGGCGGGTGCCTGCATGCGCCCAAGCTCGGCGGCGGATGCAGCGACGGCAATCTGTGCACGACGGGCGACAGCTGTGCCATCGTTGACGGCAAGGCGGTCTGCCAGGGCGCGTCGCTCAAGTGCGACGACGGCAAGGAGTGCACGAGCGACGCCTGCAACCCGGCGTTCGGCTGCGAGCACGCCTTTGTCGTGAGCCCGTGCAGCGATGGCGATCCCTGCACCACAGGCGACACGTGCAACAACGGCCAGTGCGCGCCCGGCGAGTACACCTGCGGCGAGTGCGTCGTAACCGCCGACTGCAAGCCCAAAGAGGACGGCGACGTCTGCAACGGCACGCTGACCTGCGACAAGCTCAGCCACACGTGCCTCGTCGATCCGACGACCGTGATCACGTGTGCGCAGCCGGTGGGCGGGGCAGCGGGGTGCGTCGAGGCCGTGTGCGATGCCAAGACCGGCAAGTGCGGCCTCGTGCCCGCCGGCGAGGGGCTGGGATGCGACGACGCCAACGCCTGCACGACCCTCGACGCGTGCAAGAAAGGCGTGTGCGCGGGACAGTACGGCGCGGTCGCCTGCGACGACGGCAACCCGTGCACGCAGGACGTGTGCGATCCGGGCGCCGGGTGCAAGACGCTGTCTCTGGACGGCGTGCTTTGCACTGACGGCGATCTGTGCAGCCAAGGGGATCTGTGCGCAGGCGGCAAGTGCAGCGCAGGCCCCCCACTCGGCTGCGACGACGGCAACCCGTGCACGACCGACGGCTGTCACCCGACCCAGGGATGCGTGCACAACGTCAACACCTTGCCGTGCAACGACGGCAACGTGTGCACCACGGGTGACACGTGCCTGGGCGCCGTGTGCACTCCCAAGGCCGCGTTGGACTGCGACGACAGCAATGTGTGCACCGCAGACGCCTGCGATCCCAAGCTCGGCTGCCAGTACGACACGGCGCTCGGCATCCAGTGCAATGACGGCAACGCCTGCACTGCGGCGGACAAGTGCACCGGCGGCCAGTGCCTGGGTGGAGGGCAGCTTCCGTGCAGCGACGGGAATGTGTGCACCGACGACGGCTGCGACGCCAAGTCCGGCTGCACGTTCTTGGCCAACCTGGTCGGCTGCAACGACGGCAACGCCTGCACCGAGAACGACGGCTGCCAGGGCGGCGGCTGCAAGTCGGGCAAACCGCTCGACTGCAACGACGCGAACACCTGCACGGTCGACCTCTGCGACCCGGCCAAGGGCTGCGCCTATCAGAACGTGGCCAACGCCACGCCGTGCAACGACGGCGACGCCTGCACGGTGAGCGACACGTGCTCCGGTGGCATCTGTCTCGCCGGGTCCAAGCTCCAGTGCAACGACAACGAGGTGTGTACGACCGATACGTGTGAGCCCAAGTCCGGCTGTGTGTACACGCCACACCCCGACGCCGAGCCGTGCGACGACAAGAGCGCCTGCACGCCGCTGGATGCGTGCGCCAAGGGCAAGTGCACCGGCACGGGCACCAAGGACGTCGATCAGGACGGGCACATCGACGCGAGCTGTCCCCAAGGCGACGACTGCAACGACGCGAGCGACAAGGCGCACCCGGGGCTGACCGAGGTGTGCGACGACCTCGACAACGACTGCAAGGCGGGCGTCGATGACGGGTGTGACGACGACAACGATGACTGGTGCGATTCGGCGATGGTGATTCCGGCCGGCGTCGTGCCGAAGACGTGCAGCAAGGGCGGTGGGGACTGTGATGATGCGGGCGGGAGCGTAAATCCCGGAGCGACGGAGAAGCTGGAGGTCGCGATCGAGGATCGTGTCTCGGGCCTGAATGGCCTGGCCACCGAACCTCAGGCGTTGGCGCTCGGTCCTGGGGGAGATGTCCATGTCCTGGCGCGCGGCAATGTGGCGTCTGGCGGTTCCCGACTCTATGTGTGGTCTCGCACACCCGGCGCATCCACATGGACGCTCGGACCCGTCGGTCAGAACGTCGACAGTCAACAGTTCGAGGGCGCGATGGCGCTTGACGCGTCTGGCCAGGTGCATGTCGCCCACACCCGCCCCGGTAGCTCCGGGGGCTACGACCTGTGCTTCGCGGTCCGAGGCGCCAACGGCTGGAAACAGGAGGTAGTGCTCGCCGGCTCAGACGAGCGTTCAGCGACCTTGCCGTCCATGTGGATTGGCCCGGGGGTCAATCCTCTAGTTTACATCGCGTTCTACGACAGCAACCAGCGCGACCTGATGCTTGCACGACGCACCTCGGGCACGTGGAGCGTGACGGCACTCGATACCGAAGGGGACGTCGGGAAGCACGCCTCGCTCGGCGTGGACGCGGCGGGCGCCGTTTGGATCGCTTACCTCGACACGACCCAGCAGGACCTCAAGGTCGCGACCGACTCTGGCAGCCCGAACGCCTTCACGCTCACGAAGGTCGATGGTGCGGCCTCGGCGGCGGGCTTTTTTGCCTCAATGGCCTTGGACGGCGCCGGGAAAGCCCACGTCGCGTACTACGAGCTCATCGGGTCCGACCTTCGTTACGCCACCAACGCGAGCGGCACCTGGGTCACCGAGACCGTTGATGCACCTGGCACTGTGGGGAAGGACACGCATGTCGCGGTGGAGCCGGGTGGCAAAGTGCACATCATCTATCGTGACGTCGATACCGGGACGCTCAAGCTCGCGAGTGGACAACTGGGGCAGTGGGCGCTTACGTCGCACGGCGAATACGGATCGTCGCCGATTGCCCTCATTGCCACCGAAGCCGGGCCGATGTTTGCGCGACAACAGTCAGATCAGCTTCGACTCGAGACGTGGACCAGCGGCGGACAGATGACCGTGGTCCCGGTAAACGCGAACTGGGGCGGGGTCAGTTCCACGAGCTTTCTGGCAGCCACGTCGCGTCCAATCGGCGACGGAGACCTCGTTTCCATGCGCTGGGGGAGCAGTGGCCTGGGGCTGGCTCGTTGGACCGGGACGGGTCTGGTCTACGGATCGTGGCCGCTGGGCGAGCAGAAGGCTAGTATCTCACCGGCAGACGTCGTACTCGGCTCGACTGGCACGGCGCACGTCTGCGGCAGCGTCGCGGGGTCGCAGCCTGGTCAATCGGGCATGGCCTATGGATTCATAGGCTGGGAGGGGATCCAGGTCACGCAGCCGTTGGATCCCTCCGGCAAGTCCGATGGGAGCTGTGCTCTCGCGATAGGTCCGACCGGGACCGCGCACATCGCCTGGTACGAGCCAACCAACGGGATCCTGAGATATGCGACCCTAACGGCGGGCGTGCAGAGCGGCGTGGAGGTTCCGGATCCGACACCAGGTACGGGCTTCCGGCAGGCCATGCGCGTGCGGCCTGACGGTACCGTCGTCATTGTCTACCCCGGGTACGGACTTCGCACGGCCAGCCGCTCTGGCACGAGCGGCGCGTGGTCTATCGAGACCGTCTTTCCGGACGAAGTCCCGGCTGACTTTGCCCAGGTCGTGGACGGCGCCGGCCTGGAGCACCTCTACTTCTCGCTGGGCCCTAAAATCATGCGCACTTCGCGCCAGGGTGAGGCATGGAGTACACCCGAGGAGATCGCGGACGGCTTGAATGGTACCCATTCCGTGTCCTACCTGTCAGTTGGCATCGACGCGTCCGGCAACACTCACATCGCGGCGTCGGTGCGACGGGCTGTATTCCACCTGACCAACGCCTTCGGAGGTTGGAGTCGTTTCCAAGTCGGAAGTTCGAGCCCGTTGACGGTGCCGACCGGGGTCTCGATGGTCGACACAGGGCAGGTCCTCGTCTCCTGGATGAGCAACAACTACGACCTCACCACGGTCTTCTCCTACCAGAACCTTGTCGACGACAACTGCGACGGCAAATAGACCAGATCACGTCATCCACCACCGCACGCGGCGACGAGCGCCTCACGGGGATGCAGCGCGCGCAGGAACGCCTCCACGGGGACGCAGCGAATGCCGCCCTTCTCCAACGTCTCCGTCCCGCGGTACAGCAGCACCGCCGACGCCTCCGGGTAGTCCGCGCGAAACGCGCGCAGCCCGCCTAGGTCCTCCGGGCGCACGCTCGCCGTGTTCTTGACCTCGAGCGCCACGAACGTCTGCGGTCCGTAGACCACGAAGTCGACCTCGCTCCCGCCGCGGGTCTGCCAGAACCAGAGGCCGTCACCGGCTTGGCGATAGTCGATCCATGCGCGCAGGTGCTGGGCGACCAACCCCTCGAGGGCAGCGCCGTCGATCTCCGACGGTCGGTCCAGCGGGCCCGCTGGTCGCAAGGAGCGAAAGACTCCGGCGTCGAAGAGGTAAAGCTTCGGATGCGCAATCATCGCCCGCTTCGCCCGTTTGGTGAACGGCATGAGGCGATAGCCGAGGAGCAGATCCTCCAAGACACCGAGGTAGCCCTCGACGGTCTTGCGCTCCACGCTGGCGTCCCGGGCCACTGCGCTCACGCTGAGCACGCCGGCGTGGGAGAAGCTCACCGCTTCGAGAAACCGCGAAAACGCGCTGCCGTTGCGCACGAGACCCTCGACCTGGACCTCTTCGCGGAGATACAGGCTGACGTAGCTTGCCAGCGTGTCGGCCGGTTGGCGCGCGCCCAGGACCAACGGGACGAGCCCGCGTGTCAGCGCGCTGTCGAGTGTAAACGCCGCACCGAGCTCCGCGGCCATGTACGGATGCAACGCGCGCCGGACGGCGCGGCCTGCCAGGAGATCCACACCAGAGCGGCGGAGCTTGCGGGCGCTCGAGCCGGTGAGCACGAATCGGCGCCGCGGGTCCTCCTCCATGATAAGATGGACGGCGTCCAGCAACTCGGGAACCTTCTGCACCTCGTCGATGATGACGTCGGTCGTGGGCGGCGCCGCGCGAGTGACCTCCATGAGACGTTCAGGTCGCGCAGAGTAGTTACGAAACGCGACCGGGTCGAGGAGGTCGATCACGAGCGCGAGTTGCAGCCGCTGTCGCAGCCAGGTCGATTTACCAGTGCCACGGGGGCCGAAGAGAAAGAAGCTGCCTTCGGGTGGCTCAAAGAATCGCGGTGTTGATTCCATTCTGTGACTCATTCTGGAATCACTGATGCCAGAATGCAACTTTACTCCGGCGAGGGTCGCGAAGCCCCCAATGGCAGTTCACCCGTTGCCCCTGACCACCTCGCGCCTATTCGAAGCACGGCGTATGGCGCGCACCTACCGAACCGGAGGCAACCCGTACACCGTGATGGCCGGCGCGTCGGGGACCGTACCTGCGAGCCACACTCCAGGACGCAGCGGATCCTCGACCGCCTCGCCGCGACGGCGGCGCGCGATGCCGAGTTGGATGGCGGCGTGACGAGCGCGATCGATGGGGTAGGCCACGACGACCAGGATCGCCAGCACGTTGCAGATGACCGGCACGAGCACGTAGAGCACGCGGAGCGTGAAGAGGGTGGTCTCGGTCTGCGTCACGTTCGGCAGGTAGCCCGCCCAGTCGAGGATCGGGAGCGCCACGCCGATGCCGACGGTCTGCGCGAGCTTGTCTGCGATGGACCAGAGTCCCATGAACTGCCCTTCGCGGCGCTGGCCCGAGAGGAGCTCGTCGTAGTCGAAAACGTCCGCTTGCATCGAGTTCGGGAGCACCGTCCACGACGCCGTGCCGCCGATGCCGGAGATCGCCACAATCGCGAGATAGGCTCCCGTCTCTCCGGGTCCGACGAAGAACACGAACGAGAAGGCGCCGATGTTGATGGCGGTCGCGGTGATGAAGGCGGCGCGCTTGCCGAAGCGCGTGGCGAAGCGAATCCAGAGCGGCAGGGCGATGAGGCCGATGACGAAGTACTCGGCGAAGGCGATGGGTACGACATGGTCGCTCCCGAGCACGTACTTGGCGTAGTACGGCAGGAGGCTCGCGGGGAGGTTGCTGGCGAAGGCCGCGACCGAGAACGCGACGAGCAGGATGCGAAACGGCCGGTTCTTGAGCGCATCGCGTGCGCCGGAGAAATGTCCGCCGGTCTGCGGCGCGACGGGCATTGCGGCCGGTGCCTCGGGGACGCCGCGAAAGCACACGATGGCCGCCACAATCAGCAGCGGCGCGACGATCCAGGCGTAGGCGAGGAACTTACTGCGCTCTCCTTCGGGGCTGCCGTCGGAGCCGATGAGCGGTCCGATGACGAGCTCCGGAACGGCCGCGGCCACCAGGCAGCCGAGCACGACGAGGCCGTCGCGCCAGCCGAACATGGTCGTGCGCTCGTCGTAGTCACTCGTGAGCTCCGGGCCGAGCGACCGCCACGGGATCGTGAGCACCGACCAGCTGACGTAGAACGCGACGAGGCCGCCGGTGACCCAGAGGGTGAGGCCCATGCCCGACACGCGCGGCGGGATGTAGAGCCACAGGACGCCGAGGGCGAGCATGGCGCCGCCGACCAGGATCCACGGGCGGCGGCGGCCAAAGCGCGTGCGCGTCCGGTCCGACCACGTGCCGCACAGCGGATCGACGAACGCGTCCGCCGCACGGACGAGCAACGAGACCAGACCGAAGGTGGCCATGCTCACCCCGACCGCGTCGGTGTAGAAGCGGGGGAGCAGCAATGCGACCGGGATGCCGGCAAGCGAGAGCGCGAAGCCCGGAAAGGCGTACGCCAGCATCGTCCTCAGCGGAATGCGCGACGAGCGGGCCTGAGGGCGTAAGGGGAGGGCGGACACGGCGCGGCACGCTACCGGAGTGCGAGTGCGGTGTCACTCGTTGGTCGCATGACGCAACGCGTCGTGCGTTCCCGCGCGCCGCGCGGTATGCCCCGTTCATGGAGCTGACATCGGGGCCATCGCCAGAGACGGACGCCGCGCGCGGAGGTGGCCTCGACCGCCTGGACGCGCGCGATCGCAAGGCCGTGGCGCGCTTCAAGCCGGGGGCCTCGTTGCTCTATCGCTTCATCGCTCAGTCCGTGCTCGTGACCTCGCGCCTCGTGATGCAGGGGCTCAACCGCGTCGAGATCGAGGGTCAGGAGCGCTTCGACGCGCTGCAAGATCGCGGCGGGCGCGGACTGCTCACGCTCTCGAACCATGTGGCCCTCTACGACGATCCGCTGCTGCTCGCGTGCTTCGCGCGTCTGCCCTATCACCGCCAGCGCTGGGTGGCGGCGGACGCGACGAACTTCTTTGGCAACGCGTTCAAGGGCGTCTTCTTCAGCGGAGGTCGCGTCGTGCCCGTCGTCCGCGGCGGAGGCTTCGATCAGCTCGGCTTCCGATTTCTGGGGGAGCGGCTGCTCGCGGGCGACTGGGTACACGTCTTCCCGGAAGGCGGTCGCACGCGCGACCCCGAGGCGCGCCTGCGCCGGCCGTTCAAGAACGGCATCGGGCGGCTCATCGCGGACACGCGGCCGCTCGTCTTGCCGTTCTATCACCACGGCATGCACGGGATCCTCCCCATCGGCGCGGCGCTGCCCCGGGTCCGCAAGCGGGTCCTTCTGCGCTTTGGCGAGGCGACCGACTGCTCTACGGCCTGGATGACCGCCCATGCGCAGTCGAGCGGCGTCGCGCTATGGGACGCCGTCACGAGCGAGTTCGAGGCGCAGCTTGCCGCTCTCGAGCACGCCATGCGTTGACGTTGGTAATTGGCTTGCTGCCCGCCAGGTCGCGTGCTACCTCGCTGCCGTGACTCGCTCCATGGTTCCGGCTTGGCTCGTCCTGCTTCTCTTGGGCGTCACCGGCTGCAAGTCCGACCCGGTCGATGGCTCGGTCCTCTACCGCTCGGCGTGCGCCCGCTGTCACGGCGAGGACGGCCGTGGCGGCCTCCAGACGCAGCCGGGAACTGCGCCACCACGGGACCTCGGCAGCCCGACGTGGCAGGAGGGCGTCACCGACGACCAGCTCCGCGAGGTGCTTCGCCGCGGTCGAGGGCAGATGCCGGCCTTCGAGGGCACGCTGTCGCCGTCGAAGATCGACGCGGTCGTCGCGCACCTCCGGACCCTCCGGCGTCCCGCGTCCAAGTAACTCGCGTCGCTCGGCCGCATCGGCGATACTCGGCACATGGTCAAACGCGTCCTGCTCATCCTCGCCGGCGTCGTCGTCCTCGGTGTCGGGCTCGTTCTCGGCTTCTTCTACGGGCTACGTCCGCGAGTTCGACCGGCGCAGGACCTGCATGCTCCAACGAGCCCGGAGGCGATCGAGCGCGGCCGCTATCTCTCCGAGCACGTCTTGGGCTGCGCAGGGTGCCACTCCGAGATCGACGACACGCGGCCCGGCGACTTTCTCAAGCCCGGGACCGAGTACGGCGGCCGCATCTTCGAGATCCCGGCCGACTTCCCGGGCACGCTCGCAGGCGCCAACATCTCGTCGGACCCGGAGACGGGCATTGGCGCCTGGACGGACGGCGAGATCGTGCGGGCGATCCGGGAGGGCATCGGCAAGGACGGCCACACGATCTTCCCGATCATGAACTACAAAGCCTACCGGCGCCTGTCGGACGAGGACGTGCTTGCGGTCGTGGCGTACCTGCGGACGCGTCCGCCGATTCGGCGTGTCATCCCGCCGCCCGACATCAACTTTCCGGTGTCGATGTTCATCCGCATGCTCCCAGAGCCGGTCGAGCACTCCCCCGCGGCGTGGCCGGACGACCCGGCTGCGCGCGGCGAGCTCTTGCTCGAGGTCATGGGCTGCAAGGACTGCCACTCGCCGATGGAGCGCGGCGCGATCGTGGCCGACAAGCTCTACGCGGGCGGGATGTGCTTCGAAGGCCGCTTTGGCAAGGTCTGCTCGCCAAACATCAGCTCGCACGACGCCGCCGGCATCGGCAAGTGGACTGACGCGGACCTCAAGCGCGTCTTCCGCGAGGGCGGCGGTCGCGATGGCCGGAAGCTGTGGGTCATGCCATGGTCGATGTACCGTGGTCTGACCGACACCGATCTCGACGCGCTCATTCTGGCGCTCAGAAAGGTCCCCGCGCGCTCGGACCTTTCCCCGCCGTCCGAGCTCAAACAGCCGTAGGCTCCCGCGCCCGGATCGGGGAACGCAACGGTTGTCCTTGCACTTGCAAGGGTCGTCTCGTAGATTCCGCCACCCGCGCTCACGGGCTGAAGGAGCTGCTGAACATGTTGAAGTTGATGCTGAATCTCATGGCCGTCTCGGGCGCCTCGCTCTGCTTGTTGGTCGCCGCGTCTGGTTGCACCACGGGCGGTGGCTCGAGCTCGTGCCTCAAGCCCGGCGAGACCACGAGCTGTACGTGCACCGATGGCACCAAGTCCACGCGTGTCTGCCAGGACAACAAGACCTACTCGTCCTGCCAGTGCGGGAGCGCGACCGGCGCCGGCACCGCGACGGACGCGAGCGGTTTGATTGGAAGTGACGCGCCCGCGCCACAGAGCGACGCCCCGAGCGCGACCACGGGCGGAGACGGCTCGGGCAGCACCGGCATTCTGCCCGGAGACGGCGGGGGCTCTTCGAGCGGCGGTGACGCCTCCAAAGACGGCGGTGGAGGCATCACGGGCACAACTGACGTTCCGGTTCCGCCGGCCGATGGCAGCCACGACACGTCCAACCCCAGCGGCTCGTGCGGCAGCTCCGCCGACAAGGCCGCGTTGGCCAAGCTCGGCGGGGAGGTCTTCGGCGCCGTCCAGAGCTGCGGCCTCTCGTGCGCGGGAAAGCCTGATTGTGTCACCGACTGCATGGCCAACATGGTGGGTCTCTCCGTCGCGTGCGGCGGCTGCTTTGGCGCGCTCACCGCGTGCGGCAAGGAGAGCTGCGGCTCCGTCTGCACCGAGGGCGGGCTCAGCAACAGCAACTGCATCTCGTGCCTCAGTGAGGTCGGCTGCGACAAGAGCTTCAGCGCGTGCTCCGGGCTCAGCCTGCCAGGCGCCTCGTGCACGCCGCAGTGCAGTGGTAAGCAGTGCGGTCCCAACGGCTGCAATGGCCAGTGCGGCACCTGTCCCAGCGGCAAATCATGCACGGCTGACGGCAAGTGCGAGGGCGGCAGCTGCGTCAAGCAGTGCACCGGCAAACAGTGCGGCCCGGACGGCTGCGACGGCCTGTGCGGTGCGTGCGGTAGCGGCAAGAGCTGCAACGCCGACGGTCAGTGCGTGACGTCGACGGGCACAACGTACCCGGACGCGTGCCTCGGCCTCGAAGCCGGTGCGAGCGCTCCGACCTGCCCCGCGGGCCTCACGTTCGAGGGGTGCTGCGATCCCAAGGGCCGCGTCGTCTTCTGTGACAACGGCAAGCTCTTCTGTATCGACTGCCCCAAGGCGGCCGAGGCTGTGCAGCAGACCTGCGGATGGGACGGAGAACCCGGGACCGGCAAAGGGTTCTACAATTGCGGACTCAAGGGCGCGGATCCCTCCGGCCAGAATCCTCTCGGCTGCGGCTTCTAACGCAGTCGGGGCTCGCTCCGTTTCCGGCCCGCCTCCGACCTGATCGGTCAAGGCCGACTTTCCCTTGTCCCTCCGCTCAACCCGTGGTATCAGCGCGCGCCCGATCGGGACCGCCCGCGCAGACGCTGCGGCGTCGCGCACCAACAGGAGATGCAAGGAGAAAGCACGGATGTTCAAGCACCTGGGACGAAGCGCACTGGCGCTGCTGACGCTGTTGTGGGCGTCGGCCGCCTTCGCGAGCGAGGCCGACCTCGAGCTTCCGAATCTGAGGGACGAGTCGGTCAAGTTCTTCGGCATGAGCGGCCACTCGCTGCTCACCGCCGGCCTGGCCATCGCCGTATTCGGCATCGCGCTGAGCTTGATGTTCTACGTTCAGCTCAAGAACCTGCCGGTTCACAAGGCGATGCTCGAGATCTCCGAGCTCATCTACGAGACCTGTAAGACGTACCTGATCACACAGGGCAAGTTCATCCTCATCCTCGAGGTGTTCATCGGCGTCATCATGATCGCCTACTTCGGCGTGCTCGCCGAGCACCCGAAGTCGCCGGGTGAGGTGGCCATCATCTTGCTCTTCAGCCTCGTCGGCATCGGCGGCAGCTATGGCGTCGCGTGGTTCGGCATCCGGGTCAACACGTTCGCCAACAGCCGCGCGGCCTTCGCGTCGCTGGCGGGCAAGCCGTTCCCGACCTACGCCATCCCGCTCAAGGCCGGCATGAGCATCGGCATGGCGCTCATCTCCGTCGAGCTCGTGCTCATGCTCTTCATCCTGCTGTTCATGCCGCAGAAGCTTGCCGGCGCCTGCTTCATCGGCTTCGCCATCGGCGAGTCGCTCGGCGCCTCCGCGCTGCGTATCGCG
>SXOX01000120.1 GCA_005776585.1 Pseudomonadota bacterium
CGCACGGCTGAGCCGTCGCGGCGCGAAGCGCCGGGATTCACCGACTGAGACGTACTGGTGGTACGGCGAAGGAGGTGAACGACGGCGCAAGCCTGCGATCGCGGACGTTGACGCGTGAAAGTCATGCATAATGCGGGCTAGAGGTGCGCTCC
Source organism: Pseudomonadota bacterium (assembly GCA_005776585.1). Classification (GTDB taxonomy): domain Bacteria; phylum Myxococcota_A; class UBA9042; genus SXOX01. The sequence continues at coordinate 153 of SXOX01000120.1, forward strand.
ATGATTTCAGACTCTGCTCGCAAGCTCTTCGTCTCGGTCGCTGCCGTCGCGATTCCAGCGTTCGCGTTTCCAGCAAGCGCCAAGCCTCTGGTGGACGAGAAGTCCACGCCCACACGCGACACGCCGGGCGGCAAGGTGACGACCAAACCCGTCGTGAAGCCTGGCGCCACGCCCGCCACCACGACCAAGAAGCCGGCCACCACGCCGGACACGAAGGTGAAGAAGCCGACCGACACGCCGTTGGTCAAGCCGCCACCGCCCGGCAAGACGACCGCGCCGAAGCCGGGCGCCAAGCCGTAGCGCGGCTGACGCTCCACTTCGCGAGCTCACGCCGGCGTTGCCGGTCGTGAGCGCGGCCTCGAGCTGCCGCGACGGCCCTTGACGCGGAACGTAAGACGCCCCATCTTAGCTCCATGGTGCGCGCTACTGGGACAGCGACAACCCACGTTTCGACTCGCGGCCAAGTTGTCATCCCGGTGAGCGTTCGGGAGGCAGCGGGTCTGTTGCCTGGCACCCAGCTCGGCGTGGTGCGTCGTGACGACGGGGTCATCGAGCTTCACCCGCAGCGGCGCGCTGTGTCGTTGCTCTTCGGCTGCTGCTCGAGCCCCCCTGCGAGCGGGACCGACGACGAAGTCGTCGAGCACGCCATCATCGCCGACGACGAGCGGACTCGAGGCAGGTGATCGCGGTCGACACCAATGTGCTTGCTCGCGCAGTTTTTGACGACGATCCTGACCAGTCACCACGCGCTCGCGCCGCCCTGGAATCGGCAGCAGCAGGCGGCGGCGTATTCGTGCCACGGACCGTTTTCGTCGAGCTCGCGTGGCTTCTGCGGGCTCGGAAGCGGTCGCGCTCCGACATCGACCGGGTCATGTCGGGGTTGCTGGAGACGGAGGGGTTCAGCTTCGCCGAGGCGCCCTTGCTTGCTTCGGCGTTGGCAGTGTTTCGCCAAACACGACTTGGACTCGAGGACTGCCTCATTGTCGCGGAGAGCGCGGCTGCTGGTGCTGTCGGTGTCCCGACGTTCGACGAGGCGTTCGTACGAAGCGATCCGCGCGCCCGTCGGCCGCAACGCGGGTGCGCCAGTGCCCTCCTGAGAGTCACCATGCCAGTCGCGCGGCCTGCCGCAATCGGCCCTGACGCGCCCTACACGAGTACGAGCTTGTCCTTGCGCGCATCGATGCCCTTGAGCGTCAGCTCGAGCCGCGTGCCCGCCTCGACGGCGCGGTCGGCGGTCCACATCGCCTGAAGGCCTACGTCGAGCACCTCCACGATCCACCGGCCACGGCCGCTCTCGCGGAGGACGATGCACGGGAGCTTCTGGCCCTTCTTGGGCTCGAGCCATCGCAGCAGCCAGTAGCGACGGCTCTCGCGCTCGACGGCGCCGTACTTCGCCACGGTCTCTTCGATGGCCGCAAACGCCTGCATGAGCTCCTGGCTCGAGTAGACGGGCTTGCCGGTCGCGAGTACGGCCTTGACCTGCCGGTGCATGAGCAGGTCCTGATAGCGCCGCAGCGGCGACGTGACCTGGGTGTAGCACGAGACGCCCAGGCCGCAGTGCGGCGCGGGCTCGGCGCGGAGGTCGGCCTTGCGCAGCGAGCGCAGCACCTGGTTGAGCTCGTGCGGCTCGAGCGGTCGGTCCTGCGGCACCTTGCCGAGATTCTCCGGCGGATCCTGCGCCCGATAGACCGCGGGGACTTTGCGGCTGCGGCACCACTCGGCCGTCTTGACGCAGGACATCACCATCCACTCGGAGACCAGACGACGCGCGGGATCGTCGGTCCGATAGGGACGGAGGTCGATGGTCTTGTCGGGCAGCACGTGCAGCGACAGCTCGCGCCGGTCCAAGATGAGGGCCCCATCCCGACGGCGCCCGGCGCGCAGGCGGTCGGAGAGGTCGAGGAGGACGCCGAGCCCCGTGCTCATGGGGTGCGCCTCGCCGGCGAGGATCCGGTTCACATCGTCGTAGGTGAGCCGCTCCCGCACGTTCACCTGCGCCGGCACGATCGCGAAGTCCAGCACGTTCGCCTCGGCGTCGAGCGTCGTGCGAAAAGCCAGCGCGAGCCGGTCCTGACCCGGCTCGAGGCTGGCGGCGTGCTGCCCGAGATCGGGCGGGAGCATCGGAAGCTTGCCCTCGGGCACGTAGACCGTCGTACAGCGCCGGCGTGCCTCGGCGTCGACCGGATGGCTCGGCGGGACCCAGGCGGCGACGTCGGCGATGAAGACCGTCACCGTGCGGGTGCCATCTTCAGCGACGGTGATGGCGAGCGCGTCGTCGACCTCGCTCGTGAACGGATCGTCGACGGCGACGGCATGGAGCGCGCGCAGGTCCAGCACCTGCGCCGTCTCGGGCGGCATGGCGCACAGCGCGGCCGAGGCCTCGAGCACGCTCGCAGGGAAGTCGCGCCGCAGGTGATTCCGCCGCAGCGCGAGGTTCTCGTCGACGTCGAAAACGCCCGTATCGACGACGATGCGCCAGGCCATCCACAGGTCGGCCTCGGTGTCGTGCGGCCGCCACTTTCGGAGCGCCTGGCGGGCAAAGCGCGACGGCCGCTCCTCGTCGTTGAAGACGACCAGCTCGGCTAGCGCCTCGAGCACCTTGATCGCGCCGGGCGTGCTCGGGGGCCCGCGGCGATCGAGCCAGTCGACCGCCTCGCCGAGCTCGCGCTCGGTCAACAGCCGCGTCTCCTCGCGTCGCTTGCGCTCATCGACCGAGGTCGCCGACGACGGCAAGTGGCCGCCATTGGCGCCCGGGTGGAAGTACGTCGCATCCAGCGCGAGGCACCACGCGACGGCGTCCTCGGACAGCGGCCCGGCATCGCCCAGCGCCAGCGCGGCCAGCTCGCTGAGCGTGTGCTCGCGGTCCGGAGCGACCTCGGTGACGAGGTGCCACAGGGTCTCCAGATCCACCTGGCCCTTGGCGGCCTCGACCTGCGGCACGTAGGCCTGCAACGCGGCCGGCGTCGGCACGGCCTGGCGCGAGACGCGGGCCACACGCCGCTCGGCGTAGGACACACGCTGGCCTCCCGCGTGCTCGACCTCGACCTTGCCGGTGTGCAGGCCGACCACGCGCGCAGGCCGCAAAACGGCGTCTGAGTAAATCCAAACGAGTTGGCCGACCTTGAGCTCCAGCGGCACCGTGGGCTCGGCGAGGCTCATGCGATCGCTCCGGCGACGAGGCGATCGCGCAGGCGGCCATGGCGCGGCTGCACCGTGTCGTCACCGAGCGCGATGGTGAGCGCGCGCCGGCTCCCGACCACGACGACGAGCTTCTTGCCCCGAGTGATGGCCGTGTAGACCAGATTGCGCTTGAGCATCATGTAGTGCGTCGTGTGAAGCGGCACGACGACGGCCGGGTATTCGCTGCCCTGCGACTTATGAATGGTGATGGCCCACGCGGTCACCAAGTCATCCTGGTCCTTGTCTTCGTATTTGACGAGCCGGCCTTCGGGCTCCTCGAAGCGCACGAACAGCGTCTTGCCGTCCTCGGCCACGCGATCGACGAAGCCCACGTCGCCGTTGAAGACCTCCTTCTCATAGTCGTTCTTGATCTGCATGACCTTCTCGCCCATCGCAAACCGGGCGAGAGGGCTCACGCTGCGCCCGACCGGGTTCAGGAGCTCCGACAGCAGCGCGTTGAGCCCCTCGGAGCCGAGCGGGCCGCGGTGCATGGGCGTGAGCACCTGCACGTCGCGGCCGGGATCGAGCCCGAAGGCCTTGGGGATGCGCTCGGTGATCATCCGGCCGAGCACGTTGCGGATGTCCTCGGCGTCGTCCTTCTCGATCCAGAAGAAGTCCGAGCGCTCGCTGTCGAGCGACGCGATGGGCAGCTCGCCGTGGAGCATGCGGTGAGCGTTCTTTACAATCAGCGAGCCCTCCGCCTGCCGGTAGATCTCGGACAGCCGCACGACGGTGACCGCGCCCGAGTCGATGATGTCCCGCAGGACCTGGCCGGGGCCGACTGACGGCAGCTGATCCACGTCACCGACGAGCAACAGGCGCGCGCCGAGCTTGAGGGCGCGCAGCAGGCAGTCCATGAGCGACAGGTCCACCATGGAGGTCTCGTCCACCACGACTGCGTCGGCCTTGAGCGGCTCGTCCTCGTCGCGACTGAAGCGGGCCTCGTTGGGGTTCCACTCGAGCAGCCGGTGAATCGTGCGCGCGTCGCGGCTGGTGGACACGGCCAGGCGCTTCGAGGCCCGGCCCGTGGGCGCGCAGAGGTCCACCGCGAGGCCGGCCCGATCGAGCGCGGCGACCACTACCCGAACGATGGTCGTCTTGCCGGTGCCCGGCCCGCCCGTGATCACGGTGACGGGCGACGTGAGTGCGGCCCGCACGGCCTCCCGCTGGCGATCGGCGAGGAGGATGCCGAGGCGCTGCTCGGCGTCCGCGATGACGAGGTCGAGCTCGAGCTCCGGCAGCACGCTGGCCGGGCCCTCGTCGCGCAGCTGGAGCAGGCGCTCAGCGACCCGCCGCTCCGCACGAAACAGCTCGGGCGCATAGAGCAGGCCCGAGTCGGTGTCCTCGATGACGCGCTCCCCCAAGATGGCCGCGTCCACCCCGGCCTCGAGCGCAGCCCGATCGCTACGCAACAGCTCCTGGGCCTGGTCGAGCAGCAGCTCCCGCGGCAGCGCGACGTGGCCATCAGTGCGTGCTTCGCGGAGCACGTGGACGAGCCCGGCCTTGAGCCGCTCGGGGTGGTCGGGCCCGATGCCCAGCTCCTTGGCGACGCGATCGGCGCGTAGAAAGCCAATGCCCCACACATCTTTGGCCAGGTCGTAGGGGTTCTGGCGAATGCGCCCGACGGCGTTCGAGCCCCACTCGGCGATGACGCGCCGCGTGAGCCCCGGCGAAAGGTGCAGCCCTTGGAGGAAGACCATGACCTCGCGGACGTGGGTGTGCTTGCGCCAGCTCTCGAGCAGCTTCTCGATCTTCTTCTTGCCGATGCCCTTGACCTGCGTGAGCCGCTCCGGGTTCTTGTCGATGACGTCGAGCGTCGTGTCGCCGAAGCGCCCGACGAGCTGCTTGGCGAGCGTGGGCCCGATGCCCGGCACGAGCCCCGAGCCGAGGTAGCGCTCGATGGACGCAGCGGTCGACGGGAGCAGCACCTGGAAGCCGGTCGCGCGGATCTGCTTGCCATAGCGCGGATCGTCGATGATGGGCCCCCAGACCCGCAGGCGCTCGCCCTCATGGATGCCAGCGAGGACGCCGACGATGGGCAGATCTCGTGCCCGTTGAACTTTGTCCAAGTCCTTCTCGTCGACCTCCAGGCGCAGCACCGTCCAGTAGGTGTCCGGGTTGTTGTAGACGATGCGGCTGACCTTGCCGGCGACCTCGACCGGGTCCGGCGTGCGCGCGCCAGACGGGTCCGTCGCGGTGGGCTTCGAGCGGGTGAGCGGGTCCAAGCCGTGCGATCGTGCCACATGGACGCAGGAGTGGCTACCCTCGCCCGACGCTCCCCGATCCTTGCCCACGTCACGGGCCCATGCGATAAGCGTCAGCGGGGCGTGGGGGTACGGTCGCGGGGCATGCGGCGGTGCCCGAGACGGCGGTGTCCGCCCCGAGCCTGAGGGTGAGGGCGGGATGTTGCGCTGTCCGAGGTGCCAGTCCGAGCGAATCATCGCGGGTCTCTGTCTCGATTGCGGGGCGGCAGATGGTGTGATGCCTTCGCCCACGGGGGCGTTTCCTGGGGCTTCGAGTGGACCTGGCGCGACCGTGCAGATGCCTGGCCTGACCGACGAGCAGATCGAAGCCGAGATTCAGCGGCGTAGTACACCGGCGCCGTTCATGCCGGTGCATCGGATTCCGTTCGTAGCCCCGGAGGCCCTCAAGGCGGGGCTGCTTCGACCCGCGCCCGCCGCGGCGTTGGCGCAGAACACGGTCTTCTCCATGGGCCGCGCCTTGCGCCGCCCAGCGGGCAGCGCGGACTCCGACGCCGACGAGTTCGACTTCGAGGAGGGCCGTGCCGGTGCCAAGACCCTCTTTGGCGTCCGTCCGCCCTCGCTCGAGCAGCTCAAAGAGCTCAAGGAGCTCAAGGAGGTCAAGGAGCGCACGCCGTCGGTCGGTGATCCGCGCGGGATCACGGGCCCGCGCAGTCCCAATGCGCCCACGCCACCACCGGCCGAGCCACTGCACGCGCGCCACATGGCGGTCGCCGCGCAGACCCCCGCACCTGAGGCGCTCATTGCGCTTACGCCGCCGGTCGGGATCTCGCTGCGCACGTTGGCGCCGTCGGATGTCACCGGCGAGCCCGCCGCGGGTCGCGCCATTGCGCCAACGGTCGCCGGTGCCGCCGCCGCCCGCTTGGGTCGGCCGCGCGGACTGGACCCCGCCTCGCAACCGCAGTCCGTAAGCGCGCCCACGCCACCCCCGGCCTTGGCCTCGCTCTCCGATCGCATCCAGGCGCCGACGCCCGCCCCCGAGCAAATCCGGATCACCGCGCCCCAGGTCGTGCCGCCCCTCGCGCCCGCTCCGGCAGCTCCGGTCGGCATCCTACGGCGCCCCGCGACCGTGTGGGCCGTGGCTGCGGCCCTCGTCCTCGGGGCGGTGTGGGTCGGCGACACCTGGCTCGCCCGGTCGCGCTCCGATGACTTCGTCCGCCGCGCTCAGAGCGCGCTGGTTGAGCTCGCCACTGTCGGGACGGCGAGTCCGGAGCGGCTCTGTGAGCGCATCGACTTCTTCTGCCACGAGTTCAAGGTCAGTTGCGAGGAGCTCGGCGTCTACGTGCGCGCGGTACCCAAAGACCAGTGGACCGGCGCCGAGGATGGCGTCCTTCGGCTTCAGCGGCTCAACAAGCCGTATCAGGTCGTCGAGGTGGGCTTTCAGGTCAAGGCCACCGCGCGTGGCTTCCTCCTCGCCTCCAGCGCCACCACCGCCCAGGCGCGCCGTACGTTTGCCGGCTCCAAGGAGCTGTTGGAGCTGGGTGAGATTCCCCGCTGCGGCGCCCGTTGAGCGCGCTTGTCCGCATCCAGCGTTCCAGGTAGCGTTCCCGGCGCTATGAATCTCAAGCACTTCATGCTCACTTCCTTTGCCGCTGCGGCACTCGGCTGCGGTGCGTCGTCCTCGAACAACGCCACGACCGACAGCGGCGGGAGCACTGGCTCTGCGGACACGAGCGGTACCACCACGGCCAACCCCGACAGCGGCGGCACGACCGGCACCGCGGACAGCGGCGGGACCGGCCTTCCGCCCGGCTGCGAGGTCGAGCCGACGCTCGCGTCCATCGAGTCCGCCTACTTCGTAAAGTCCTGTGCGCTGTCGGCCTCGTGCCACAAGGGCCCGGTCGGTGGGGGCCAGCTCGTGCTCGAGGCGGGCAAGAGCTACGACTCGCTCGTCGGCGTCGACGCCGTGCGCGCCAAGGGCAAGAAGCGCGTCGTGCCGGGCGACCCCGACGCGTCGTTCCTGATGCAGAAGGTGCTCGGCACGATGGACGTGACCGAGGGCACGCTCATGCCGCAAGGCGCCGTCGATCCCGTGGACCCGGAGTGTCGCATCCAGGCGGTCCGCCTGTGGATCGCCGCTGGCGCCAAGAAGTGATGACTGAGGGCGAGCGCGCTTCGCCCACAGCCCACCACCACCTCGCGGTCGTTCCTCCGGGCCTCGAGGCCGTCCTCGCGCGCGAGCTCGACGCGCTGGGCCTGGGTCCCGCCCACCGGTCGCCAGGTCACGTCGCGTTCGAGGCAGATGACGCGGGCCTCTGCCGCGCGCTGCTCTGGCTGCGCACCGCGAGCCGCGTGCTACGCGTGCTCGACCGGACCCGCATCGTGCGCACTTTCCCCGAACTCTGCCGAACGCTCGAGCGCATCGGCTGGGACCGCGTCCTACCCGCGGGTGCGCCTATCGTGCTGAACGTGGCCGCCTCCAAGAGCCAGCTCTACCACGAGCGCGCCATCGCGCAGCGCATCATGGCGGTCCTCGGACCCCGCGGCGACGCCGACGGTCCGCCGCAGTCTCTGCACGTGCACCTGGAGCGCGACCGGCTCACGCTGTCACTCGACGCCACCGGCGAGCACGCCCATCGCCGCGGCTATCGGCTCGCGACCGCGAAGGCGCCAATCCGGGAGAACCTCGCCGCCGGGATCCTGCTCTCGCTCGACTGGGAAGGGGCGGCGCTCGTCGATCCGATGTGTGGCAGCGGGACGTTTCCCATCGAGGCGGCGCTCATGGCGGAGCGCGTGCCGCCCGGCGCGGAGCGAACGTTCTCTGCCGAGGCGTGGACTAGCCTCGGTCCCTTGATGCAGCTCGCGCGTGCGGCTGCCCTCCGCGAGCGGCGCGCTCCGGGTCCCATCGAGGGCAGCGATCGGGTCGCCGGAGCGGTCGGCGCTGCCACCGAGAACGCCGCGCGTGCGGGGGTCCATGTCACGTTTCTCCAGCGGGACGTGCGAGAGCTTGGGCCGGATACCGATGAAGGCACGCTCATCGCGAACTTGCCCTACGGCCGGCGCGTGGATAACGATAGTGCGGCCATTGGCGCCTGGCTCGATCTCCTCGAGCGCCGACCCCGTTGGCGAGGCGTGGCCCTTACCCCGCGCCGCGAGCTGCCGGGCCATCGCGCGCATCTGCGGCTCTCGAACGGCGGCATCCCGATCTGGGTCCACGTGCGCGGCTGAGCGGGTTGCCTCGCCGGGTGGCCGGTGCTACATCCGGCCGGTCGGGGAGGGCATCGCCATATGCGGGTTCGGGGGCTCAAGTCCAGTATCGAGCTACAGAAGGTGCTCGAGGACGCCGAGGAGATGGCCGACGCCCACGCGACCGAGCTGTCGAGCGTTCACTTGCTCCTCGCGCTGCTGACCGACGACAAGAACCTGGCCCAGTCCATCCTCGACGAGCACAAGATCTCGCACACGGCGGTTTTCGAGATGATGCGCGCGCTCGATGTCGCGGAGCCCGTCGATACCATTGCCGTGGTCCTTCACAAGACCGAGCAGTTTGCGACCAGCGTGGGTGCCGAGAACGTGGGGACGCTCCACTTGCTCGCGGGGCTCTGCCGCGTCCATCTGTCGAGCGCCTTTCAGGTCATCGAGCGGCTCGGCGCGCGGCCAGGGGACATCCGCACGACGGCCATCCGCCTGCTCACGACCGGGGGACCGCGCCGCTATCGCTTTCCCACCGCCACGCCGCACGCCGACCGCGTCGATCGTCGCCGCTCCGGTGAGCCCGATCTCGGCCCCCAACACCGTCGCGGTGTGGTGGCGGTCGTCGAGCCCATCGACGAGCTCGAGGATCCGGAGCCCGACGAGGTGGAGGTCGAGGCCTTGCCCGTCCTGCCGGAGCGCCGTGCCGAGCCGGTCGCCCGCACGGAGCCCCCGGCGCCTCGCGTCCACGCCGAGCGTGCCCGCCGGAGTCGCTACGCGCTGGATCGGGACACGTTCCCGGTCCTCAACCTGCTCGGGCGCAACGTCACGCTTGCCGCGGAGCTGGGAGAGCTGGATCCAGTCGTGGGTCGCACGCGCGAGATCGAGCAGCTGGTCGACATCCTCAACAAGCGGCGGTCCAACAACCCGTGCCTGCTGGGCGACCCGGGTGTGGGCAAGGCCGCCATCGTCGAAGGCCTCGCGCAGCGCATCGTGCATCAAGGCGTCGAGACCGGCGCCCTCGGCGAGAAGATCATCATCGAGCTCCAGATGGGCACCCTGCTCGCCGGCACCCAGCTGCGCGGTGCTTTCTCCGAGCGGCTCCGTGCGCTGAAGGAGGAGGTCGCTCGCGCCGATGGCCGCGTCGTGCTCTTCATCGACGAAATCCACACGCTCATTGGCCTCGGTGCCGGAGACGGCGCGCTGGACGCGGCCAACGAGCTCAAGACCGCGCTGGCGCGAGGCGAGTTCCCCTGCATCGGCTGCACGACCGAGCGCGAGTTCCGCCGCCACGTCGAGTCGGACCCGGCGTTGGAGCGTCGTTTTCAGGTCGTGCTCGTCGATGAGCCGGACCTCGCCGAGGCGCTCGAGGTCGTCAAGGGTCAGGCCAAGCAGTACGCCGCGCACCATCGAGTCGAGTACCGGACGGAGGCCATGGAGGCGGCGGTGCGGCTGTCGCATCGCTGGATCTTCGAGCGCTGCTTGCCCGCCAAGGCGGTCGACGTGCTGGACCTGGCGGGCGCGTTCGCCGTACGCACGGGCCGGAGCTGGGTCGGCCAGGCCGAGGTCGCCGAGGTCGTCGCCACGCAGGCCAAGGTCCCGCGCGACCGGCTCCTGGTCGCCGACGCCGAGCGCGTCCTGGGCATGGAGGGCTTCCTCCGCGAGCGCATCGTCGCGCACGACGACGCCTTGGCGCGCATCGCCCGCGTGCTCCGCGTCCGCTTCGCCGGCTTCGGCTCGCGCCGGCCGCTCGGCAGCTTCCTGCTGCTGGGCCCCACGGGCGTCGGCAAGACC
>SXOX01000121.1 GCA_005776585.1 Pseudomonadota bacterium
CGCCCTTGATGTAGAGCTGCGGCAGCGTGGGCCACGACGAGAACTCCTTGATGCCTTGCCGGATCTCCGCGTCCGCCAGCACGTTCACGCCCGTGATGTGCTCGCGCGCACCGGCCCGGGAGAGCGCCTCCACCACGGCGGCCGAGAAGCCGCACATGGGCGCCGCAGGTGTCCCCTTCATGTAGAGCACGATGGGGTTCTTGGTGACGGTGTCCTGAATCTCAGCCTGAATGTCTCGCGCCATGATGCCTCCTGAGCTATCGCTCGGCCGGGGTGATCGTTCTGAGCTTGAGCGCGTGCACGGGGCCAGCCATCGCCGCTCCGAGCGCCCGATAGACGAGCTGATGCCGCTTGATGAGCGACAGGCCCTCGAACGCGAGCGAGACGACCTCCACGTCGTAGTGGTCCATGGTCCCGGTCATGTCGGCCACCTGCACCTCCGCGCCGGGGATCCCCGCGCGAATGCGTTCGGCCACGCCGTCCGGTGTTAGTCGTTCTCCCAGCATTCCCGTCTCCTCGCGCTCCATTGGGCCGTTTCGACCCGCGAGGGGTCATAGGGCACGCCCCGGGTCAGGTCAAGTCGCGCGGCCGCTTCGGAGCTCGCGGATCCGACGGCGCTGCCACCTCCGGAAGGAGGTCTCTCCGGCGCTTGCCAATCGACGCGTGGGCGCCGTCGCACCAGGGTGGTTCGAGCGTGAGTCCGCAAATGCAGAACGCCCGCCGCCCGCCCTCAGTCCTTCAATCCGGCAGGTTCTTGTGGCTCTGATCGCAGTAGGGCGGTGTCTTCGTGTGCTTGCACTGGCAGAGCTTGACGCGCTTCTTCTCGGTGACGGTGAACTCCAGCGGCTCGAAGCCCGTGACCGTGTTGTGCGAGCCGTCACACCAGGGCTGGTCCTTCGACAGGCCGCACCGACACCACCAGTACGTGCCCGGCTCGAGCTCGAGCACGGCCGCCTCACGCGCGGCGATGTTGGGGACAGGCGGGGGATTGCTGTTGGCGTCACTCATGGTTGGCTCCTTGGTGTTGGGCCGCGGACGCTAGCGCACCGGTTCGTGCGTGTCCACGGGCCGTCGCGGCGCGCGCGTCGGGCCGGGGAGCCGGGCCAGCGCCTCGGGGTCGTGCGACAGGACGAGCGGCGTCGTGTCCCGCGCAATCTCGAAGGCGTGCAGCCGGCCCCAGGTCGCGCGCAGCCAGTCATCCCGAAACGCCGTGAGGTGCGCGAGGGGGCTCTTGCGTCCGAGCCGCAGTTCATCGGGCGAATACGCTGCGTCGCCGCCCATCAGCACGTGCAGGCCGGTCTCCGGGTCCGTCAGCAGCGCGGCGACCGAGCCGGCCGTGTGCCCGCGTGCGTCCAGCAGCAGGATGCGGCCGTCGCCAAAGACGTCGAGGTGCGCCGGAAAGCCCAGGTGCTCGCCTCCCGACAGCGTGACCGGCCGCGCGCGCCCGCTGCGTAGGATGGGTCGGACGTGATGGTAGCCTGCCAGCCGCCCGCGCTCGCGCGCCGAGGCGTACTCGGCCGCCGTCGCGAGGACCTCGGCGTTCGGGAAGTCGACGTAGGCGCCGATGTGATCGACGTGGAGGTGCGTCGCGATGATGTGAGTGACGGCGTCTGGATCCCAGCCGTGTGCCTCCAGCAGAGCCGCCGCGCTACGATCGCCCCGGTCCTGGATCCCGAAATAGGCGCGCTGAATCGAGCCAAAGTCCGGGTCGGTGGCGTCCATCTCCGCGCGCGAGAAGCCGCAGTCGACCAAGACGAGCCTTCCGGCCGCATCCCCGAGGACTGCGACCGTCGTGGGCATGAGCAGGGTCCTCAGCACGCTCCCGCCGGGGATCAGCGCCCACTCCGGCGACCGCATGCGACCAGGGGTGAGGAAGAAGAGGCTCATGCCGCGATGATGGCCGCTGGCGCGCCCGCGCACAACCCGTTGAACTCCGCTGGCGCTCATGCTACCGCCGCGGGCCATGCCGCCGCTCGTCAGTACCTTCGACCTGAGCAAGGTCACCATGACGCCCATGCTCCAGCAGTGGCTGGAGGCCAAGTCCGCCTACCCCGACGCGCTCGTGTTCTTCCGCATGGGGGACTTCTACGAGCTGTTCGGCGACGACGCCGTCGAGGCCGCCCGCCTCCTGGAGCTGACGCTCACCAGTCGCGACAAGGACAAGGAGGCCGGGCTGCCCATGGCCGGCGTCCCGCATCACGCGGCCACGGGCTACCTGGAGAGGCTCCTCGCGCTCGGCCGCAAGGTGGCCGTCTGTGATCAGATCGAGGACCCCAAAGACGCCAAGGGCATCGTCAAGCGCGCGGTCACTCGGGTCGTCACGCCGGGCGTCGTCGTCGATGACGTCAGCCTCGAGCCCGACCGTGCCAACTACCTCGCGGCCGTCTGGTGCGGCCTTTCGGGTGCGGGACTCGTCTGGGCCGACGTGACCACTGGCGAGCTTCGCGGCGCGCTGCTGCCGGACGCGCGCGCCGTGGCCCTCGAGCTTTGCCGTGTCGAGCCCAAGGAGCTGCTTCTGGCCGGGGACGGCGATGCCGAGATCGAAGGCGCTGCGCGTCGGTCGGGCACGTACGTCACGCGCCTCGGCGTCGAGCAGTTTGCGCCCCGTGGCGCCCTCGCCGACGCGCCTGACGAGGTGCGTCGCGCGCTCTCGGCCATCCAAAGCTATGTGGCCCTGACGCGCCCGAGAGGTGACGCCGTCCTCGGCAAGCTGGAGCTCGTGGCGCTGGATGACTTCGTCGTTCTGGAGGAGACGACCATCCGCAACCTGGAGTTGGTCGCCACGCTCGTCGGTGGCCGGCGCAAGGGATCGCTGCTCGGTCACCTCGATCGCACGGTCACGGCGATGGGCGCGCGTCAGCTGCGGCGGTGGATCGAGCGGCCGCTCCGCGACAAGGGACGCATCGAGAATCGCCTGAACGCTGTCGAGGCGCTCAAGGACGACGCGATGTTGCGGGACGACCTGCGTACGTCGCTTCAAGAGGTCTACGACGTCGAGCGCCTCGGCGGGCGCGTACTCGCCGGGCTGGCCTCGCCCAAGGATCTGTCCGCGCTCCGGCGCTCGCTCTCGCGATTGCCAGCCGTTCGCGACCGGCTGCTCACGTGCGATTGCGCCGGGCTTCAGTCGCTCGGTGGAGCCCTGGACCCGCTGGAGGAGGTCCACGCTCGGCTCGCCGCTGCGCTTACGGACGATCCGGCGCCCAACGCCATCGAGGGTCGCATCATCCGCGACGGCTTCGACGCCGAGGTCGACGCCGTCGTCGCGCTCGGGACCACGGGAAAGCAGTGGATGGTCGACTACGAGGCCCGCGAGCAGGCGCGTACAGGCATCGGCTCGCTCAAGGTCCGCTATAATCGGGTCTTCGGCTACTACATCGAGGTGAGCCGCCCCAACCTGGCGCAGGTCCCAGGCGACTACATCCGCAAGCAGACGATCTCGACCGGCGAGCGTTTCTACACCGTCGAGCTCAAGGAGTATGAGGAGCGTGTGCTCGGTGCCGAGGACCGCCGCATCGCCCGGGAGACGCAGCTCTTCGACGCGTTGCGCGCGGAGCTTCGGGCTCATGGGCCGCGGCTTCTGCGGACGGCGGGGCGCATTGCGGATCTGGACGTCCTCGCTGCGCTGGCGGAGGTCGCGGCGCGGCACGCGTACGTACGCCCGACGCTGTTTGGTCCGGGCGAGGCCGGCTCTGGTCGGCTCAAGCTCATCGCGTGCCGACACCCCGTGGTGGAAGCCGCCGTGGGCGAAGGTGCCGGCGAGTTCGTGCCCAACGACGTCGTGATGGACGCCGATGGCGGGACCGGCGGCCGCCTCCTGCTCATCACCGGGCCCAACATGGCGGGCAAGTCCACGCTGATGCGGCAGGTCGCCATCGACGTCCTGCTGGCCCAGGTCGGCTCGTTCGTCCCGGCGCGTGAGGCGGAGATTGGCCTCGTCGACCGCATCTTCACCCGCGTCGGCGCCACCGACGACCTCTCGCGCGGTCAGTC
>SXOX01000122.1 GCA_005776585.1 Pseudomonadota bacterium
GAACGCGCCGCGCTCGTGTCCGAACAGCTGGCTCTCGACCAGCTCCCGGGCCAGCTCCGCGCAGTTGATGGAGTGCTGCCCCCCGTGGCGTCGGCTGAGGCGATGCAACTCCTGGGCGAGCAGCTCCTTGCCAGTGCCAGTCTCGCCAATCAACATCACCGGCGAGGGGTCCATCGCAGCCCGGGCGAGCGCGGCGCGGAGCGCGGTGACGGCCATGCTCTCGCCTGGCACCGCGTCGCGGGAGACCGCGGAGGCGTCGACGGTGCTTGCCTCGGGACCCTGCTCGTAGACGAGCAGGACGTCGCCCAGCCGGAGCACGTCGCCGTGGGCCATCGCGCGTGGCTCGCTGGCGCTCAGGCTGCGGCCATTGAGCGCGGACCCGTTGCGACTTTGGAGCTCCTCGGCGACGTGGGCGCCGCCCTCCCAACGCAGGGTCAGATGGTGGCGCGACACGGTCGGATGCCGAACGAGGCCTGCGGAGTCCGCAGCGTCGCGCCCGAGGACGAGCGCCGCGGTCGTGAGCGGGAGGGTGCGCTCCAGCTCCAGCGGATAGACCAAGCGGAGGCGCGCCGACGGCCTGGGCCGCGTCGCGGTCACCGAGGTCACCCTCGAGAGCGTCTCATCCGTAGGGACCTCGCCTGCCACACCGCTGATGTAGCAAACGTGGGCAGCGAGGACCAGCGCGACAGGGCACGAGAAGCGCTCGTGAGGCGTCCAACGGCTTCGCGCCGGCAATCCGCGGACGCTCCTAGGGCGACGGCACCATCCATGGCTGCTTGGGCGGCGCGGAGGGCTTGGTCTCCTTGACGACCTTCGGGGGAGCCCGGGCCGCTGCGACGAAGAGCGACTCGACGTCTTGCGATCGGTCGGGCGTGACCGTCTTCTTCAGGGTCTGCCCGTTGCGCTGGAAGGCGACCTCGATGGGCGTCGTGCCGTAGCGCACCATCACGCGATTGGGAGTCTGACCTCGCCGCCCGTCGCCGAGGACGAAGACGGCCGGCGAGGGCCTGGACTTCAGCTCCAGGGCGACCTCGGCCGGGTGGGACTCGAAGGCCGCGCGCTCACGCCGCGGCGCCGCCTCCTCGCTGGAGCGGCTCGGCACCGGCGATGGCTTCGGTTCCACGGCCGGGCTCGGCGGAGTGGTCGGCTGGACAGACGGCGCGACAGACGGAGCGACCGACACTGGCAGCGTGGGCGGCGCCACCGCGGTGGCCTCGACGGGAGAGACCGGAACCGGGCTGGGCCTGGACCGCGGCGGCCACAGCCACCACGTCACGGCGCCACCGAGCACGACCGCGACGACAGGCACTAGCCACCGAGACGAGCGGCGCGCCGGGCTGCCCACCGCGACGACGCTGGCCGTCTCGCCAGCAGCGGCGGCGTACGAAGGCTCGTGGTCGGCGAATCGGACGGGCACGGGGACCAGATCGAGCTCGGTCGCCGTCGCGCTCAAAAGACGCGCACGGGGGCTCTCTGGCAGCTTCTCCAGCGCCAGCAGCGCCTCGCGACAGGTCGCGGCTGAGCCGAATCGCTCGGCGGGCTCCTTGGACAGCAGCCGGTGGATGACGGCCTCGACGACCGCCGGCACCCCTGGAATCGGCGGCGGCGGCTCGGTCACGTGCAGCATCAGGACCTCGAGCGGTGACGCCTCGAACGGTCGGCGCCCCGTGAGCAGCTCATGGAGCAGCACACCCAGCGAGTAGAGGTCGCTGCGGGCGTCCGTGGGGAGCCCCTTGGCGCCTTCAGGGGAGAGGTAAGCCGGCGTGCCACAGACCATGCCGCTGAGCGTGAGTGAGCTGACCTCGCCGCTCTCGACGGGACGCGCGAGGCCGAAGTCGAGCACCTTGAGGTGATCGCGACCGGCCGGCTCGTCCTGGAGGAGCACATTCGAGGGCTTGAGGTCGCGGTGGACGATCCCGAGCCGGTGCGCCGCGTCCAGCGCGTCGCAAATCTGCGCGCCGACGCGCGCCATCCGGGCCACGGAGAAGGGACCCTCCGCCGCGAGCACGTCGTCGAGCGGCCGACCCGCGACCAGCTCGAGCACGAGGTACAGCAGACCGTCGTCCGTCTGCCCAAAGTCGAGGACCGTCACAACGTTGCGGTGAACGACCCGGCTCGTGAGCTGCACCTCGCGGAGGAAGCGCTTGACCGTGGTGGCGTTGTTGACGCGCTCGGGCGAGATGACCTTGAGCGCGACGTCCCGCCCGACCGAGAGCTGCCGCGCACGGTAGACCGAGCCCATGCCGCCCTGACCGAGCATCGCCGTGACCTGGAAGCGGCCGTCGATCGTGCGCCCGAGCAGGGGATCCTCGCCGCGAATCAGCACTAGGGGCGTGCCGTCGTCGGGGCACTGCCTCTCGCTGGAAGGGAAGGAGCGGCTACAGGCCGAGCAGAAGCGGTGACTGGCCTCCATCGCGTCGTGCCAAGCTAGCCTCTCTGCTCTCAGACGGCAACGTGGCGCGGCGAGGGTGGCCCGCGTAGACTCCCCGCCGTGACTGCACGCGCCATGGTCTCCCTAGTGCTGCTGCTGCTCCCGATCGTCGGGCACGCGGACACGCCACGCGCAGCGGCCGACAGGCTCGTCCTCGAGGGCGTGAAGCTCGGCGAAGCTGGCCGCTACGAGGCCGCGATCGCCAAGTTCAAAGACGCCGAGGCGCGCTTTCCGCGGCCCATCCACCAATGCAACATCGGGCTCGCGTACACGCTCTGGAGGCGCTGGCCGGAGGCGCTCGTGTATCTCGACCGGTGCCGAGCGCAGTCCACTGAGCCATTGCCCGCGTGGGTCTCGGAGCACACCGATGTCGCCACGACTGCCTTGGAGGCCGGCCGCTTTGCGCCCGTCGAAGTGACTACGAGACCACAGGACGCCCTCGTCACGGTCGCCGGATTTCTGGCCGATGAGCAGTTCACCACCCCGATCACTCTGTGGCTCCCCTTTGGCCGGCATGAGCTTCGGGCCTCCAAGGACAAGAACGGCATCGCGCGCCGCGATGTGGTCATCACGAGTCGGGAGGCGCAGTCGGTCGAGCTTGCGATCGGCGAGGGCGATCCAGCGCCCGGGCCTCCAACCGACGACGCCGTGCTCCGCTTTCGCATCGCCGCGCTGGGTCAATTCAGCTTCGGCGGCGCCTCGACGAGCCGGGTCTCGCAGACGACGAACGTCACCTCCCTGGCGCCACTCACGGACCTCAAGAGCGATCTCCTGGCTACGCCGGGAATCGGCCTTCTCCTGGAGCTGCCGGTCACACGGTGGCTCGCCGTGGGACTCGTCTTCAACGTGGCCTGGCCGAAGAACGAGACGATGGTCGTCGGCGACATCAGCCGCGACGCGTTCTACGGGATCGACGCCATCGTCAAGGCGCGCTGGGCCTTCTTGCCCGGCCGGGCGGAGGTCTGGCTCGGCCTCCCCGTCGGCGTCACGCTGTGCAAGTTCGGCGCGGACTGGGAGCGGGCCTACAAGGACTTCGATCTGCGAGAGGTCAGCGTCGGCACCGCGGTCGGCTGGAACCTCTCGCTGCTGGCGGGCCTGCACTGGCGCGTCGTCGGCCCGCTCGCGGTCGTGCTCGAGCTCGGCTGGACGCATACCGCCATTGCCTTCGACGTCACGCGAAAGCTCTCTCCCGTGGCGCCGGAGGAGGTCTACCGCATCGACGTCTCCACCGACCAGTTCTCCCTCGACGTTGGCCTGTCGGTGACGTTCTAGACGCCTGGGACACCCCTGTGGCGTCACAGGGGGCGTCACTGCGTGCTTCCTCGCCCTCAGCAGGGATATCAATCACTTACGGTTTCGTATGGCTGGCTTTCCGGTTGCACTGTGGTTCGCCCGTGTCCTCGAACCAACACTCTGGAGCTACCACCATGCAATCGCGTCTCGCGTCCTTCGCCGTTTTCGCGGCGCTCGTTTTACCCCAACTCGGCTACGCCCAACTTCCACTCACCATGACGGCGTACACCGTCCCGACAATGGTCTGTCTTGCCAAGCCGACCTTGGCCATGTGCAAGGATCCCGCATACTTCGCCTCGACCTGTGGTCAGGCCGACTACAACGCCAACAAGAACAACCCGAATTGGGCTTGCTACAGCCTGCTGAACTCGAGCGCGCAGAACACGCCCAATCAGATCGTGAGCCTACCGACGCACTCGAGCACGCCGATGCCGTCGGCGACCAAGGCCGGCATGGTTCCCGAGAAGACGATCACGGGTCAGGGTGCCGTCCTCACGCACTATCCACTCGGGACGCAGCAGGCGAAGGTGTCGAGCTACGACTTCGCGGCCAATGCCGTTCAGGGCGCCGTTGGAACCTTCGATCAACGCCTCGCACAGACGACGGCAGCGGCGAAGTCCAGCTGGAACTCGGGGCAGACCACGAACCCCGCGTGCGGCACGACCCAGACCCTGGCGTGCACGGGCACCGAGGCCGACGTGAAGACGTGCGTCGAGTATGCCTTCGAGAAGCACTTCGACTTCAGCCGGCTGGAGAACGCCGCCGCGACCTCGAACCACGACGCGCGCGCCATCTTCAATCTGGCGTTCAACGGCCAGAGCGGCTGGGGCAACACGACGGTGCCGGGCCAGTCCTACACCAACGCGCTCGGCTGGCACAACGGTTGGTCCGACTGCTGGGGAATGGGCGGGGTCGAGTACGACTGCTACGGCTTCAACAACGGCAACCATGACTTCAAGATTGCGCACCTGCCGATGCGACAGCGCTCGGGCGACGCCATGCCGAGCATTCCGTGGAGCGCGTGCATGGCGAAGAACGCCTTCTACCGGACGACGCCCACGAGCTCGTCGGTGCCGGGCATTCCCTGCCAGGTGACCGAGAGCTGGGGTTGGCACCAGCAAATGTCGACGGCGTTGGCAGGCACCTCGGACGAGATCCTCAACCACCTCTACCTCCGGCAGCAGGACTACATCGCGCTGCTCGAGACGAAGCGCTTGACGTACCGAAAGTACGAGGCCGCGGTCGCCGCGTGCTTCAGCAGCTTCCAGAGCCCGACCTGCCAGTCGATGTCGGCCGTCAGCGCGGCGCTCACCGCCATTCAGGTGAAGATCGACGCAGCCAAGGCCGAGGCCGCCCAATATGGCTGCACGCCATCGAACGCGAGTACGCCGACCCCGTGTGACTGGTCGCCCCGTCTCTTTGCCGAGCGCCTCTACTCGACGTATCGCCCGTTGCGTGACGCCGATTTTCGAACGTGCATCGCCAAGACGAACGACAACCTCGCGCTGCTGAACGCGAAGTTCCCGGCGGGCTCACTCAACGCGACCAAGTGGTACCGCCGGACTCCCGCGATGCTCGACCAGTTCGTCACGGACCTGGATGCCTTCTATGCCGCGCAGCTGGCGGGCGTGCCCAAGTACGCCGACGGCAAGGCCGTGACGTATCAGACACACGCGCTCATGCCGGAGACCCGGAACAGCGACCTCTTCGGCGTCAATTACAGCTATGATCTCTACTGGGGCATCAAGAAGCCGACGGCCACCGCGAGCGCCTGCGCGTCGCGGCCGGAGGCGCGCGCCAGCCTGACGCTGAACACGACGGTGTTCGGGACGCAGCTCACGCCGTTCGACGGTCGCGTCAACGTGCGTGGCAATGCGGTCAACGCGTCGGTCAAGGTGTTCAACAAGGACCTGCTGCCGGCCTACCCCAAGACGGGCTGGACGCAGACCTTCAACTTCATCGACGCCAAGCCGAGCGATACGGTCGACATCAATAACCCGTCCATCCCGGTCTTCAGCATCCTCGGCATCACGATCGCGGCCCGGGCCGGGCTCACGGGACGGGCTGGCCTGGACCTCAAGCTCGACTTGACGACGTCGGTCGGTCCCAACGGCCTGTGCAACACGGTGGGCAAGGCGCAGATCGACGGGAACCTCCGCCCCTATGCGACCGCCGAAGGGTTCGTGGAGGTCTTCATCGACCTGCTGCTGCTCGAGGCCGGCATCAAGGGCGCCCTCACGCTGCTCGACGTGAGTCTGCCGTTCCGCGTCAAGGTCAAGGCCGAAGCCACGGTCGCCACGCCCAATCCGCAGCTCACGGTCGAGTCGACGCTCGACTACTCGCTCAAGGCGCTGTCGGGACGCCTCGCTCTGTTCGCGCGACTCAACCTGCTCTTCTTCAGCCTCTATGGCGAGATCCCGCTCGTCGAGTGGAACGGCTGGGAGAAGAAGGGCTCGCTCTTCGCGGCCAACTACACGGTTCAGCTGAACCTTGTCGACCAGAGCCTTCTCACGAGCACCTTCTAATACATCCCAATCTCACACGGAGCCCACGAACATGAGCCACAAGACCTCACTCCAACTGCGCGCGGAGCTCAGTGTCCTCCTCGCGGTCGTCGTCACCACGGTTCTTGCGCTGTTGAGCCTCATGGGCGAGCAAGCGCCCGTGCGCTTCGCCGGCGCGGAACCGGGGGCGGCACCGGCCGTCGCAACGCCCGCCGGCGAGCGTGCGCTCCGTCTGGCACTCCGATGGCAGCTCGGCCAGCGCTATCGTTACGCGGTGCGCTACACCACACGGCAGCAGGCGGCCTTTGGGGCCACGGCCGACGACGCGCCCATCGGCGGTCGTGGCCAGCTCGAGGCCGACCTCGTCCTGACTCCAATCACGCTCCGTGGCGACGTCACGACGCTCGTTGCGCGGCTCGACGAGGTGCGCAGCTATGCGCTCGACATCAACGGCCAGGCCGCGTTCGCCGATCTCGGCGCGGCCAAGGCTGTGGTCGAAGGCTACGAGGCCGAGGTCGACCTGGACATTCACGGCCAGGTGCACGGCTTCCGCGTGAACGAGGCCGACCCGGAGCTCTTCAAGAACCTGATGCAGAGCCTTGTGCTCGAGACCAGCGTCACGCTCGATTCGAATGGCGCACGGGAATGGAACGCGCTCGAAGGCGGGCTCCATGGTCGCGCAGAAACGTCGTACAGGGTCGTTGGCCACGATGAGACCGCGACCACGGTCCGTAAGACGCGACGGGAGTACGCGAGCCTTCGGGCACTCGTCGTTCGGGAAGGAGTGCCCGCCCCCGAGCAGGAGCTCTCCTACGAGATGACGGCCACGCTCCATGACCGGGGTCACTTGCTCGCAGTCGAGGTGGACGAGAGCCTGCGGGTCGCCCAGGGCAAGAAGCTCGACGCGGCAACCTCGCTGTCGCTACGTCTGCGCGCCATCGATAAGGTTGCTCAAGTAGCGCCTCGCACCGTGGCGACGACCGAGCGCGACCCGCACGTCTTCGCGCCGAGCGCCGCCGCCCGCCGGAACGCGCTCGTCTATCGAACGGACGGGCTGACGTTCGCAGACCTCGAGGCCGAGCTCAAGACGATCGGCGGCGTGGGCGCGCTCCCCGACCACAGTCGGTTCCTCTGGCGCGCCGCCGGCCTCCTCCGTCTGCACCCGGAGCTATGCGAGCGGCTCGTCGCGCTCGTGGGCGATTCGAGTCTCGGTTTCGAGGGCAAAGTGGCGCTCCTCGACCTGCTCGCGGGCGTGGGCCACGCCGAGGGTCGGGCAGCCCTTGTCGCCGCGCTGAGCCGTGACGTCGTGCGCGCCGATCCCGACTACCCCGCGATGGTCGCGCGCCTCGGCCTCGTGCGTGAGCCGGACGAGCAGACGGTGTCCTTCACCCAAGGCCTGCGCGCGGCCGCACCGAGTCCAACGCGCGACGTTGCGACGCTGAGCCTCGGTGCGGCCGCAGGCTACTTTGCCGAGCGCGGCGAGACGGCGCGCGCCGTGACGTTGGTTCACACGCTGATGAACGACTACGCCAAGGCGGCTAGCGCGAGCGAGCGCGTCACGTTGCTCGGAGCGCTCGGGAACGCGGCTCGATCCGAGAGCGAGTCGATCGTCGTGGGTGGCCTCACCGACGGTGACCCGGAGGTGCGCGGGGCTGCGGCCAACGCGCTCCGCGGCTTGGAGACGGAGACCAGCCGCGCGGCGCTCATCAAGGCACTCGGCGACAACGACGCTCAGGTACAGCGCGCCGCGCTCTTGGCCGTGGGCACAGACGCATTCGCATCGAGCGCGACGGGCGAGACCCTCGCTTCCCTCGTCACGAGCGGGCGGGTCGACGCGTCGAACTGGCAGGCCGTCGTGGCGTGGTTCTCCTCGCACGAGGCCACGCCGGCCCAGATGAACGCGGTGGCGGACTACCTCCTCGCGCGCACGAACGATGCGGATCTCATTGGCAACATCCGAGGCCTACAATCGTTGATTAGAGCATAGTTTTTCGCAAACGAGACAGTGCTAAAGCAACGGGCAGCTCCGCCCGGTGTCGTCAGCGCAGAAGCCGCCCGCTCCCGAGCAAGAGAACGTGCAGGTGACCTTGTGACCGTTGGCGTACTTTGTCGTAGAAGTGCGAGGCTTGCCGTTGCTGCAATGGCTCACGTCCGTCGATGACGTCGGGGTCGCGCACGTGTACGTGAAGCTCTCCCCGGAGCCATGGCACGCGAGCTTGCAACTCGCCACGCACGCGCTGTCACTGCACTCGTTCCCTTCGGGACAGGTCTCGACGAGCTCTTCTCGCACGCCACACGCGCTGTACCAATGAACCGAATTGCCATAGCACGACTTCTTGGCGTGTGCCGCGCACACTTGGCATTGTCCATCGATGCACCCCTGGCCGGGAGCGCAGCTCGTAAGTGTCGCGTAGCCGTCGGGGCCGCAGGTCGAGACGTACATACCCTGACAGCGCACTCCAGAGTCACATGACGCAGTACAGTGCTGGCCTCCGGTGAGCTGATCCGAGCACTTTCCGGAGACGCAGGCCTGCGTCTCACAGGCGCTCGAATCCTTACACGGCGTGCCGATGGACTCTACTGCGCGGCACACGCCCGATGAGCAGGCGTCGCCAGCGCCGCATGAGCAGTAGTAGCCCTGGGCGCAGACCGCGTTCCAGCCGCTCTGGTGACACTTCTGGTCGGCCGTCACCTCGGTCGTGCAGACCTTGGACTTGGCGTCACACGGCCCCTCGGCGCAGTCGCGATCGTGGTCGCAAGGGGCTCCCGTCGGTCCACCGACCACGCACACGCCCCCGAAGCAGATGCCCGCGCCGGTCGCACACGGTAGCTTGGTATCGTGGCAGGGTTGGCCGGCCGAGGCCGTCATCACGCAGCTTCCATACCGACACACGAGGCCCGGCGTGCAGTTGGCGTCAAAGCCGCACGCTCCACCGACCGTGGAGATGGGCATGCAGTGGCCTGAGATACAAGAGAGGCCCCGGGAACACGTGCACGGGCCCGAGCCGAGCATCGGGACGCACCCCGCTGCGCCACTTCCGAAGACACTGCACTGGCTACCCTTCGGGGTTCGCGGCTTGCACGTGCCGGGACAGCCGGCCGTGGATTCGCAGTATGAGTCCAAGCCGACGCACTCGATGGAGTGATAGCACGCAGCGCCGAGCGGAATCGTCCCGATCACGGCCGCACGTGTCAGGTCGAACAACGCGTGGTTGCTCTGCGTAGTGTTGAGGGCGTTACAGGGAGTCTCGGCGAGCCTGGCCTCCAAGTCGGGCAGCGCCGAGGGGGCCAACAGCAACCGCCCCGCACGCGCGCTGGCTCCCACGTAGGACAGGCAGAGCGCGCGGGTGCGCTCGGTGCAGTACGTGGCGTTCGACCGGCGCTCAGACCAACTCACCGAGCAGCGCTTCTCGGCCGCGCAGCGGACCGTGACGACGGCGTCGCAAAACAGGTCCACGTCCGTTTGGGGTACTCGGAGCGGCACGGCAGGCACCGGGAGGACCACTCCCGGAGCGCAGGCCTCACCTCCCCCTGAGGCGATCGCGCTCGACGACGCGGTCGAGGCATCGAACGACGGCGAGCCGACCGCGGTCCGTCTGTCCGCCTCGGTCGCGCCGTAGTCCAGCACCGCGCGCGCCCGGTCGTCGACGCATTCGGCCACGCGCTGAAGCCCGGGGGCCGCCAGCACGGCTCGACGCGGCGTGCAGTCATCGCTGAGCGGCTGCAGCCGTGCCAGACCGCAGGCCGCTTCCATCGTGACGCGATATTGGCCCGTCGACGTGCAGGGCTCGCCGCTCGACGGCGTCGTGGAGTCCTGGAGTACCAGCGTGTCGCCCTCCAGCAGCCAGTCACCGCGCCCCCACTGGTCACCCCTTGAGTAGAGATAACGCCCGTTGGACGAGAGCCCAACAAATGACGTCGTCTCTCCTTGCGCGGTCCAGGTCCCGCCAATCAGGCACGGTGGCGTGGACTCGCGCACCTCCTGCGGCTCAGCGCAGCTCCACGTCCCGCCGGAGAGCGCGACGAGCACGATGACCTCCGCGGCAACGGGCACAGCGGTGCTCCGAGCGCACCTAGCGCTCAAGACGCCCGACGTTCCCGCGGCGCTGCGCTGGCACATCACCGACTTGACCCCATAGCTCGGAGCCTACGGCTGCCATTGCTCGTTCGTCAAGACAAAAAAAGGGCCGCACCGGCCGACGTTCAGCGCAGCAGTCCCTCGCGCAGCGCCGCCACGATGGACTGCACGTCGAAGGCACTCGAGATGAGGAGGATGCGCCCCTGTCGATCCAGCACGATGTCGAGCGGGAAGTTCACGCCGTCGCCGGGCCCAGCGACCTGAGAGAAGTGGCGCTCGATGTCCTCGACGAGCGGGAAGGTCACTCCGAGCATCGCGGCGAAGCTCCCGGCGAACGTCCCGTCGTTCTTCATGAAACCGCCGGTGTTGACGCCGACGACGCGCACGCCCTCGCCTCGCATCGCCTGCCAAATCGACCGCTCCACCTCTGGCAACTCCAGAGAGCACAGCGTTCAGAAGGTGGCGAAGTAGCTCAGGAGCGTGACGTGACCCTGCGTGACTTGGGCGAGATCGATGGGCTGGTTGGTCTGGATGTCGCGAAAGCTCCACGTGGTCGGGAGCATGTCGCCCTCGCCCAGCATCCCGCGACCCTCGGCGAACGAAGGGATCGTGAACAGCGGCTCGTCCGGATCGTTTGACTGCAAGATGACGCTGTTCATCCTCGGCGCGAGCTCGCTGCGACTCACCTCGATGACCGCCTTCTCGAAGGGTTGGACTATCAGCGCGCTCGGCGCGAGCTTCAGGCCCAGCTCCTCGCCATAGGCGCTGAGGTCGAGCTGGGTCCAGCCCTCGTTCTCGACCACGATTGCGGCGGTGAGCTCACCTGGACCAAAGCGGAGCGTGCGCTGGTGGGCGCGCAGGTCCGGAGGGCTCTGCTCGGCGTCGATCCGGTAGCTGTGATGGCCGCTCCAGTCCCCGGCGAGGACCCGATCTCCGTTAGGGGACACGGCGACCGTGATGGCCACGCTGGAGCCGCGCTCCGCAGGGAGCTCCTCCGTCGCGACCAGCCGAGGGTGTCGCGGGTTGTCGAGAGCGTAGACCCGGACGTCCATCCAGTCGGCGGCCGCCAGCCAGCGTCCGTCGGCGGCGATGTCGACGACGGAGCCCGCGCAGGGAATCTGAACGACCCGTGCCGGAGCACGCGGGTCCGTGACGTCGAAGACCTCGATGCCTGCGCTCCCTGCCGCGACGTACACGAGCTCGTCCTGCGCGACCAGACGCGTGATGAGGCCTCCACTCGTGGCCGAACCCAAGTGCTCTGGTCGCTCAGGGGAGGTGAGGTCGTGGACCGAAATCCCCGTCGCCGTTGCGGTCAGCAGATGGCCGCTGGCCGAGACGAATACGTCGGAGACACCGCCCTCCGATGGCTGCACGCTGAGCAGCTCCAGCGTGGAGTCCTGGGTGCGCAGAACCGCGAGTCCGGCACCTCGGGCGGCGGCATACACGTGCCCGCTGCGATGCGCCAGCCCGCCAAAGGACAGCCCCTCGGCGGCGAACACCGTGCTCACGACGGGCGCCTCCGACTCCTCGACCTGCAACGACAGGCTCGTGGTGCCTTCTTCCCACCGCACCCACTTCACCCAGCCGGTGGGCTGAAGCTCGTCCGCCGTGGTGCTGAGGAACGCGTCGATCGGCTCGGAGCCCGACTCGCGCGTCGTCCGTGCGAGCGTGAGTCGCCTGCAGTGGGGCCACTCCGGATGCGCGCCCTCGCCGAGCCTCAAGCGCTGAAACAGCGGCGTGAGCTGCCCTTCGTCACCCACGTGGTGCACGACCAACCCGCGCTGGTTGGAGCACATCACGACGAGGTCGTCGAGCGTCTCCTGGTCGGTGATCTCCAGGCCAAAGGTCGTCGCCGCATACGTCGAGTCCACGAGCACGAGGCTATCCCCGGTTGAGCCGAGCGGCACGCAGTGGCCGTACCACGGGAGGCCGTTGCAGGGCCCCATGTCCGACGACACGTTTTCATTAACAAACCTGTACTCTATTTTGGTGCAAGCCAACGACGAGCTCCAAATGAGCGCGACGAGCGCTCCAAGGAGACGGTGGTCCGGTCGTAGTGGCTCGCTCCCCTTGGGCCTCGAATGTCGCGCGTTGGGGGGACGAGCGCGGGTCGAGGAGGGAGCCCAGTGCATCCGAGTCCCACGTGCCGGATTTCGGACAGCGCGGTCAAGTCCTTTTTTGGTCTGGCAAACGGCGCGATGGGTGCGTCTACGCGCCCCCGGACTCCAGTCGGTACCCGAGGCCTACCCCCGCCGCATCGCGTCGAGCGGCTGCACGCCCGAGGCCCGGAACGACGGCCAGAGCGCGCCGAGGATCGCGATCGAGAAGCCAGTCCCGACCGACCACGCCACGCTCGACCACGTGAGCACGCCCTTGATGGTGTTCGGCATCGCGATGATGAAGTTCTTGGTCGCGTCGGGCGGCACCGAGATGCCCACCTCCACGAAGTACCAGCTGCCCAAGAGCCCGCCGGCGAGGCCCACGACGCAGCCGATGATGGCGATGAGCAGCGCCTCGGACATGAACGCCGTCACCACGCGCCGGCGCGCGATGCCGAGCGCGAGCAGCAGGCCAATCTCGCGCTGCCGCTCGAGCACGGTCATGAGCATCGTGTTGAGGAGCCCCACCGCGGCGACCGTGATGATGGCCCCCATGATCAGCGCCATGATGAAGGCGAAGACCCGGACGATGGTCTTGAAGATGCCGATCTGGTCCCACTGCTTGGCCTCGAGGTTGGACGCGAGCCCGGCCTTCTGGATGGCCTGAAAGAGCGCGGGGCTCGCCTTGTAGCTGTCGGTGAAGACGAGCAGCTCGGTCGTCTCGTCCTTCAGGTCGAGCAGGTCCTCCGCCACGCCGATGGGCAGGTAACAGAGCCGATTCTGGTAGCGATTTCCGCTGTCGAAGATACCGGCGACCTTCACGCCGGTGTCGCTGACGCCCTTGCGGTAGCTCACGAGCTGAAGCTCGTGGCCGGGCTTGACGCCGAGCCGGCGCGCCAGCTCCTTGCCGATGAGCACCTCGTGCACGTCCTGCCCGGAGAAGTAGCGGCCGTCGATGAGCTTCTGGTCGAGGCGGTCGTAGCTCTGCTCGAGCGCGGGATCCACGCCCAGACCGGGCGCGAACTCCAGCACCTTGCGGCCGAAGATCTGCTCGTCGGTGAGCTTGGATTCGTCCTCGACCTTGTCGGCCGGCACGATGGTCGACTCGTCGGTGTACTGCACCATCGCGCGAAACGTCAGGCGCGGCAGGACGGCCTTCACGCGCGCGTCGGGCAGCGCGACGAGCTTCTCGCGCAGCGCGCGGTAGCCCTGGATGTTGAACTCGAGCGGGTTGAAGCGGCTCTCCTTCTCGTAGTCCGGGTGCCGCAGGCGCACGTGGCCGGTCGTGCGGGCAAACTGCGCGATCATGTCCTCGCCGATGCCGTCGAGGAACGTGCCGCCGACCATCACGAGGCCCACGCCCAGCGCGACGGCGAGGACCGTCAGCGCGGTGCGCGTGCGCTGGCGAGCCAGATTGCGGAGCGCGTATTTCCAGAGATAACCCATGGCTCAGCCCTCCGTCCGCAGCGCGCTGATGGGATCGAGGCGGGAGCTGCGCCACGCCGGATAGAGCGAGGCGAGCACCGTGACGAAGAAGCCGATGATGAGGCCCTTGAGCGCCACGACCGGCGTCCACTCGAAGAAGAGCACCGGCGGCATGGGCATGACGGCCTCCTGGGCGTTGAACTCCGGCAGCGGCAGTCCGTGCGAGGTGTAGTAACCACTCAGGGCCGTACCGAGCGCGACGCCGATGACGGCGCCCAGGACGCCGATGATGACGGCCTCCGTAATGAACAGCACGACGACGCGCCGCTGCGGGTAGCCGAGGGCGAGCAGCGTGCCGATCTCGTGGCGCCGCTCGAAGCCGCTCATCAGGCAGGTGTTGGCCACAGAAGAGGCAGCGATGAGCAGGATGATGAAGACCAGGATGCCGAAGTGCTGGCGGCGGATGTCGTTGAGCTCGATGAGGTAGTCCGTCTTCTCGCGCCAGGTCTCGGCGGCGATTCGAGGGTGGGCGGCCTCGATCGCCTCGCCGGCCGCGACGGCCTGGGCCGGGTCCTTGAAGCGCGCCATGACCTCGGTCCAATAGCCGGGCTCCGCGCCGAGGAAGTCGCGCCCGAAGGCCTCGGGGAGAAATACGCTGTAATTGTCGACGATGGGGTGCCCGCTCGCGACCAGACCCGCAATGACCACGCCGTCGAGCGCGTTCATGGCGCCCTTCCTCGTCTTGGCCTTCAAGAAGAAGCGGTCACCGGCCTTCCAGTCGAAGGCCTTGGCGAGATCCGCGCCCACCCATACGTAGGGCTCAGGGCCCTCGGGCACTGGCAGGTCGCCGAGCTTGACGAGCTTCTGGTAGCTCGCGACGTCGATGACCACGCCCCGCGAGGTGAGCGCCCGCGTGCCGTCGCCGATCTCGGCGGCGAAGGTGAGCCGACCGGAGACGGTCGCGTCGGGATGCGCGCTCCGCAGCAGCGACTCGACCTGCGGCTGCTCGCTGAAGGCGACATCGAGGGGGCGGAAGTCCTCATCCTGGAGCCAGTCCTTGGGCATGACGCGCAGATGGCTGTGCTCGTGGTCGATCTCGGTGGCTACCAGCGTCTTCTCGATGCCGTCGATGAAGCTCTGCGAGATGATGTAGAGCGCCACGCCCATGAAAATGCTCACGAGCGTGAACAGTGACCTTCGGCGATTGCGCAGCGCATTGCGGAACGCGAGGCTGAGCAGGTAGCTCATGACGCCGTCCCGTTCTTGCGCTCGTCGCTCAGGAGCTTGCCGTCCTGAATGCGCACGATGCGGCGCGCGTGGCCCATGAGGTGCTCGTCGTGGGTGGAGAAGACGAACGTCGCCGAGAGCTGCTCGTTCATCTTGCGCATGAGCCCGATGATCTCCTCGCTCGTCTTGCGGTCCAGGTTGGCCGTGGGCTCGTCGGCCAGAATGAGCGACGGCCCCTTGACGAGCGCGCGGCCGATGGCGATGCGCTGCTGCCCGCCCGAGAGCTGGTTGGGCCGACGATCTTTTTGGGCGTCCAGGCCCAGCAGGCCAATCATGTCCATCACGCGCTTCTTCATCTCGGCTGCGCTCCATCGGTCCTGAATCTGGAGCGAGAACTCGATGTTCTCGTATGCC
>SXOX01000123.1 GCA_005776585.1 Pseudomonadota bacterium
GTCAAGGCCGCGCTCACTGGCCACATGGTGCTCTCTACGCTGCACACCAACGACGCGCCGGCGACCATCTCGCGTCTGCTCAACATGGGCGTCGAGCCGTTCCTCGTCACCTCGTCGCTCAACCTCGTCGTCGCCCAGCGTCTCGTGCGCGCCATCTGCCCCGAGTGCAAGGTGGAGGA
Source organism: Pseudomonadota bacterium (assembly GCA_005776585.1). Lineage (GTDB taxonomy): Bacteria > Myxococcota_A > UBA9042 > SXOX01. The sequence goes on from SXOX01000123.1 coordinate 180, forward strand.
CACCGAGGTCACGCCCGAGCTGCTGCTGTCGCTCCAAATGAAGGAGGAGGTCGCCAACTCCATCAAGGTCTACAAGGGCACCGGGTGCCGTACGTGCAACAATACCGGGTACAAGGGACGGCGAGCCATCTACGAGGTCATGCCCATGTACGACGAGCTCAAGGAGGGCGTGCTCCAGGGCCTCTCCGCGATGGAGCTCAAGAAGGAGGCCGTCCGGCTGGGTCTCCAGACGCTACGCATGTCGGCGCTCAACAAGATCCGCGACGGCGTGACGACCCCCGCGGAGTGCACCCGCGTCACGCGGCCGGACTGAGTCGCGGCGATGCACCCCAATCCGCCGACGACGTTCGCGACGCGCCTCGACATCCACATGCTGTTGCAAGCCATGGTGGAGAAGGATGCGTCCGACCTGCACATTACGGTCGGGCTCGCGCCGTCGTTGCGGATCCACGGGAGCATCTATCCGCTCAAGGTGCCGCCGTTGACGCCCGACGACACCGAGCACCTGTGTTATGCGCTCATCAACGAGAAACAGAAGAAGACGTTCGAAGAGAAGAACGAGCTCGACTTCAGCTTTCGCTGGAAGGGCGAGGCGCGGTTTCGCGCCAACTTCTTCCGCCAGCAGGGCCACGTGGCTGCCGCGCTGCGGGCCATCCCCACCCAGGTCAAGCCGCTCGCGGACCTCGGCATCCCGTCGGCGGCCAATGAGCTCATCGACAAGCCCGGCGGCCTCGTGCTCGTCACCGGGCCGACCGGCTCCGGAAAGTCGACCACGCTCGCGAGCTTCGTCGACGCGTTCAACTCGCGGCATCGCGGCCACATCGTCACCATCGAGGACCCGATCGAGTTCGTGCACTCGCACAAGAAGTGCATCGTCAATCAGCGAGAGGTCGGCGCCGATACCGAGTCGTTTCGGGCTGCGTTGCGCTATATTCTGCGCCAGGATCCGGACGCGGTGCTCATCGGCGAGATCCGCGACAAGGAGACGATGGAGGCCACGCTGTCCATCTCGGAGACCGGGCACCTGGCGTTTGCCACGCTGCACACGAACTCGTGCGTCCAGACCATACACCGCATCCTGGACTTCTTTCCGTCACACCAGCAGGCCATGGTGCGCACGCAGCTCTCGTTTGTCCTCGAGGGCATCATCAGCCAGCAGCTCGTCCCCAAGTCGGACGGCAAGGGGCGCGTGATGGCGTGCGAGATCCTGCTGCCGACGGCGGCCATTCGCAACCTCATCCGTGAGGAGAAGACGCACCAGATCTACTCGCAGATGCAGCTCGGTCAGGCGCGACACGGGATGCAGACGCTCAATCAGTGTCTGTATCGGCTCGTCAAGGAGCGGCAGGTCGCGCGTGAAGAGGCCATGGAGCGCAGCTATGAGCCCGATGAGCTGGCGCAGATGTTCTTGCAGGAGTCGAATGACGCCCGGGCTGGGACCCGGCGATAGGAGGTAGCCATGCCCGTCTTCGTCTGGGAAGGCCGAAGCAAGGACGGCGAGAACAAGAAGGGTCAGATGGAGGCTCAGAACTCGACCGAGGTCGAGCAGAAGCTGAAGCAGCTCAACATCACGCCCGAGAAGGTCGCCAAGAAGCCGGCTGAGTTCAACATCAAGATCCCGGGCTTTGGCGGCAATGTCGACACCAAGACCCTCGTCATCTTCACCCGCCAGCTGGCGACCATGATCGACGCCGGCCTGCCGCTTGTACAGTGTCTCGAGATCCTCGGCAACTCGGAGCCGAACAAGGCGTTCAAGGAGATCCTCCTCGGCGTCAAGGCGCAGGTCGAGACCGGCTCCACGTTTGCCGACGCGCTCAAGAAGTATCCCAAGGTCTTCGACGAGCTCTTCGTCAACCTCGTAGCCGCTGGCGAGATGGGCGGTATCCTCGATACCATCTTGAACAGACTTGCGTCGTACACAGAGAAATCAATGAAGCTCAAGGCCAAGGTCAAGAGCGCGATGAAGTACCCGGTCACGGTGCTCGTCATCTCGCTCTTCATCACCTACGGCCTCATCACCAAGGTGATCCCGACGTTCGGCTCCATGTTCAAGAGCATGGGAAAGAAGGAGCTGCCGGCGATCACGGAGTTCATGATCAAGATCTCAGAGAACGGCCAGAAATGGATGCCGTATATCCTCACGGGTCTGGGCCTGCTCATCTTCTTGTTCAAGCAGTTCGTGGCGACCCAGAAGGGTCGGCTCATCTGGGACACGTTCGTGCTCAAGTCACCCATGTTCGGCCCACTCATCAAGAAGACGGCGGTCGCCAAGTTCACGCGCACGCTGGGTACGCTCATCTCATCGGGCGTCCCGATCCTGGACTCTTTGGAGATCGTTGCCAAGACCGCGGGCAACAAGGTCGTCGAAAACGGCATTCTCTATACTCGCGACCGCATCACGGAGGGCAAGAGTATCGCTCAGCCCATGATGGAGATCGGTATCTTCCCCAAGATGGTCGTGCAGATGATCGGCGTCGGCGAGAGCACGGGCGCCATGGACGTCATGTTGGGCAAGATCGCAGACTTCTACGAAGACGAGGTGGATCAGGCCGTCGATGGCCTCATGGCCATGATCGAGCCGCTCATCATGGTGCTCCTCGGCGGCCTCATCGGCTCCGTGATGATCGCCATGTACATGCCGATCTTCCAGATGGGCGACGCGGTCTCCGGCTGAGCCAGCACCCGAAGCGATGAGCTCCACGTCCCGTCTCCTGGAGCCGGCAGGCCCCGAGGAAGCGGAGTCGCCGCTGGAGGTCGGGGTCGATCGCCAGAGTCAGCTCAAGTGGCTCACGCTCTTTCGCGTGGCGCTCGTGACGATCCTGCTGGGCGCGACCGTCGCGTTCAACCTGTCGGATGAGGGCACACAGACCCCGGATCGCTTGTATGTGTTCCTGTATTATCTGTGCACCTCGGTCTATATCCTGTCGTTCTTCCACGCGGTCCTCATCCGCGCGGCGCGCACCGAGCGCCAACTGGTCGCGATGATTGTGCTGCAGCTCACCGGCGACGTGCTCTTCGCGGCGGCGCTCGTGCTCGCGACGGGCGGGACCGAGAGCGCGTTCACGTTCTTCTTCTCGCTCGTCATCATCGGGGGCGCCATCGTCCTGTTCCGGCCCGGCGCGCTGTTCCTCGCGACCGAGAGCGCGCTGCTTTTTGCGGCCATCGGCCTCATCGAGATGGACGTCATCCCCTACCGCGACCTCCTGGAGGAGCTGCGCATTCCGCTCCTGGGCGAGGCCGGGCACCTGTCTCCCGTCGAGGTCATCGACCGGGTCTACCGCATCATCTACAACATCTCGGTCAACTCCCTCGCGTTCTTTGGCGTGGGGCTGCTTGCGTCCTGGCTGTCCGAGGAGCTGCGCCGCTCGGCGACAACCGTGCAGGAGCAGCGGGAGAGCCTGGCCGAGCTGCGCGCGATCCATCAGCACATCGTCAACTCACTGCCCACGGGCGTCGTGACCATCGATCGCGAGCGCAAGATTCGACTCTTCAATCCGGCGGCGCAGGAGATCACGGGGCTCGAGGCCGACCTCGTCCATGGCCAAGACGCCGTCGAGGTCTTCCCCATGCTCGACGGCGTGCTGGGCGACGCCACGATCCCGACCACCGTCGCGCGCGACGAGACGCTCGGGCGGTTCGGTCCGCGCAGGGTCTACCTCGGCTGGTCGGTCTCTCCGCTTCGGGACGCGCAGGAGCGGATGGTGGGGCACACGTTCATGTTCCAGGACATCACCCGCGTTCGGGAGATGGAGCGCCAGATGAACCGGCGAGAGCAGATGGCCGCCATCGGCGAGCTGGCCGCGGGCATCGCGCATGAGATCCGCAACCCGCTGGCGGCCATCTCGGGCAGCATTCAGCTGCTCAGCGTGTCGGCGCCTCTGGAGAAGGATGAGCAGCAGCTCTTGAACATCGTGCAGCGCGAGACTGAGACCCTGAACCGCTGGATCACGCACTTCCTGGACTTCAGCAAGCCGCGACCCTTCGAACCCCTGCGCACCGACCTCACCACGCTCGTCGATGAGGCGCTGCAACTCTTTCGCCACGAGGTCGCGCCGAAGGGCATCGTCGTCGAGCAGGTCAATGATCCCTCCGGCGAGCCGGTGATGGCCATTTGTGACGCCGCGCGGATCAAGCAGGTGCTTTGGAACCTGCTCCAGAACGCCGCGCAGTCCATGCCCGACGGCGGTCGTGTCGAGGTCTGCGTGCGCTCCGGTGCCGCCGGTTCGCTGCCCCATGCCGAGATCGCCGTCGCCGACCGGGGCGAGGGCATCGCGCCAGACGAGCTCGACAAGATCTTCCAGCCGTTCCACACGACCAAGCCCAAGGGCACCGGGCTAGGCCTGGCCATCGTCCACCGCATCATCGAGGACCACGGCGGTCGCATCGCGGTCGAGAGCGAGGTCGGCAAGGGGAGCACGTTTCGCGTCCTGCTCCCGCTCGCGCGGCCCGTGTAGCCGAAGTCCCTCCGTCCCCAGCACGTCACACGGAAGCGCGTCCGGCGCCGAGGAGTCCCCAGCCGGTGCGCGCCCGTGACCTCACCGCGGGCGATTGGGATCTGGCACGGCGCGTGACTTGTCGCGGCGGCCATGAAGCAGCCCACTGCCCGCGCCGAAGCCCAGAGCACTTACGAGCGACCCGAATCCGCCGCAAGGGCGCCTGGGATGGTGCTCGCGCCGTCGCTTCTCGAGCGATTGCGGGAGATCGAGGCGGCCGTGCGCCGTGGGCTCGGTCGGGTCGGCCTCGACGCGATGCTCAGGACACCCGAAGCGCGTGCGGTGGCAGACGACGCCGTTGCCGGTCCACAGCTCGAGCGGCTGCTCCATCACGCGAGTCGCCGCGACCTCGACAAGGCTGAACCTCGAGACCGCGCGCAACCGGATGCGCCCAAGGGTCCCGACGAGCACCTCATCGACCGAATCCGGACGCTGCACCCCGATGGGCTGCCGATCTGCCTGACGATGCGCTACGATTCCGCGTCGGGGTATGACGCGAGCCACATCGACTTCCTCGGGGCCGGCGATTACCTGGCGCGTCTCGGCAAGGGCACCTCCGGTCGCAAGGAGCTGGCTTCGTTACTGACGCGTGGCGACCGCGCCGGGTACACCACCTTCGCCGAGAAGCGGGGCCTCAAAGTGGGCTTCGACGCCGCGCGCCACGGGGCCGCGAAGGCGACGCTCAACAACAACAGCGAGATCCCGCGGTGGGCCGATGTCATGGCGAAGAGCCTCAACGCCGTCGGTGTGACCCGCAGGGGCGCGCTCGGGCTCGGGCTCGCCACCGAGATGGGCGCCAAGAACGCCATCGTCGATCAGACGGTCGGCATCGCCGAGCTGGTTCGAGGGCTCACGCGCCGCTTTCCACGACCGGGCCCGAAGGGCGAGGCGGCAGACGCGCTCGTCTGGCGCGTCAAGCGGCTCTCGCTGCATACGCATGGCTACGGGGGCGACCACCTCCAGTCCGAGCGTCGGAACGGTCGCGATGGGGCCATCGGCGTCGAGGACACGGCCGAGCTCGCCGCTGGCCTCGCACCGGTGGCGTCTGCGGCGCTCGCGGTCTCGCTTTACGCCTGCTCGACCGCCGGCAAGGGCGAGGGCGGCTCCGAGTCCTTCGCGGGAGCCCTCCAGGAGGCGCTCGTCGACGCGGGGGTGGAGTCGGCCCACGTCATGGGTCACGTCGGCGCCGGCCACACCGTGACCAACGATGGGAGCCGATTCTTTGCGCAGGGGACGGGGAGTTCTGGCACCGCCCAGGTCTCCGCGGTCGTGGGGCCCCGCAGCGTCTTCGATGCCGAGTTCGTCGCTGCCGAGCTGGCGCGCGCCGAGCGCGACCTGGCAGGCGAGGCCGGTCGGTTGACCATCGCGCAGCGGGCTCGGCTCACCGCGAAGGGGGGGCCGCTGGCACGGGAGCCGGGCAACCGCGCACGCACCCGCGGGCTCGGCGTCGTCACCGCGATGCACCAGTTCTTCTTTCGCGAGGCGACCGCACTCATGCCCACGACGCCGGTCGCCGATTCCAAGGCGCTGACGGCCGCGATTCGCGCGCAGGTCCAGGCCGCGTGGAGGACGCGCGGCTATGCCGAGAGCGTCCCGGCCCTTCTCGAGCCGCACCGTGGCCGACTCGGCACCGCCCGTGCGCCGCGCGAAGTTGACCCACGCTGAGTCCCCTCCTACGATGCCCTCCGTTCCGTGAGGTGGGTCGAGACCGAGGAGTCGAAGCATGTCGACGAATACGCGGTGGACGAGGCGAGCGAGCTGGCTCGGCTCGCTCCTGATGGTGGTCGTGGCGGGCTGTCACGAGGGGGGCAAGCAGACCCAGACGACCGGTGGGCCGGGACGCGTCGGCGAGGTGCGCTCCATCGGGCTCCGGCTCCGTGGCACCTATAAGGAAGCCGGCGTCATCCTCAAAGGGAGCAACGGCAAGAACTACCCCGGGCTCATCGATCCGGCGACCGGCAAGGTCGTGGTCAATGCGCCGCGGAGCGTGACGGGTGTGCTGGTCGCGCGCATCAAGAGGACCGAGAACGCGGTGCTCAAGGACACGCTGACGCGAATGGTCTTCCCGCGGCTCAATTTCCAGGGCCTCTCCGCAAGCGAGGTCAAGAAGCTGAAGAACGAGATCGCGGTGGACATGGGACTGCCCGCGGACTCGTTCAAGCCCGGGGCGGCCAAGGAAGACGCGGCCACCACGGCTTCGCTTTCGGATGTGACCGCCGTGATTCCGGCGAGCGGGTTCATCAGCGACGCCGACCTCGGTCCGCTCGATCTCACGAACGCACCACCGGTCGCTCTCATCGGCCTCGAGCCCGAGCAGCGCTCCGTCTATGAGTACATCGATCAGGATCGCGATGGCCTCGTGGACGTGGTCGACGCCGACGACGATGGCGACGGGACCATCGACAGCAAAGACAACGACTATGCGCGACCCGTCACCTGGTTCGACCCCAAGAAGGCGGACGCGTGGAGCGTCCCCGATGACGCGATGTGCGACATGTCGAAGAGCACGCCCTGCCGTCCAAAGGACTTCTTCGACGAGGCCGGTTGCGCGGCTGGCGGCGCCCTCGCGGAGGAGTACTGCCTCTACTCCGGTGACCCGGGATACTACAGCGGCACCATCTCCTGGTTCTCCTGCTACTCGCAGTGCGCCAAGCTCTGCCAGAGTGACGCTGCCTGCGGTCAGTCCTGTGTGCGGGAGCGCTGTCTGTCGGGGCCGGTGGAGCCGCCCAGGAAGCCGGACAGCGACGTGGTTGGCGGGGCAGATGTCGTTACGCCCACCGACGACGTGACCGATTCACCGCCCGATGAGGGTCCGGTCCCCACCGATGAGGGTCCGCCGCCGCTGGACGAGGGTCCGCCACTACCTGACGAGGGTCCGCCACCTCCAGACGAAGGTGCGCCCACCGACGATACCCAGACCGCCGACGACGCCGGTACAGAGACCGAGATCGTGCCAATCAGCTGCCCCGAGTGCCTGAATGTCTGTACGTCCGTGGAAGTCTGCCCGCCCGAGTGCGCGTTCGTGTGCCAAGACAAGGACTGCGAGGCGCTCTGCGACAAGCTGTATGCGAATGACTTGGGGCTGGCGAACGCGTGCAAGTCCAAGACGTGCGTCCCGAACTGAGCCGCGACGCGGTTTGAGCGCGAAGTCACCTCGAGGGGGTCGGACCATGAGAAGAGTTGCCATCAGTATCGCCTGTGCGGCTTGCGCGCTCGTCGTAAGTGCACAGCCAGCCACCGCGGCGGAGATTCCGCACTATGGCGTCTACGTCGGCGTGTCGGGTGGCGGACACTTCGCGCTCGACCGATGGACGCTCGGCGCCGATGACCTCGTCGGCAGCAGCGGCGCGCCCAAGTACGGCGGCCTTGTGTCGGTGCGCGTCGGCGGCCAGGCGCAGTATTGGCTCGGCATCGAGACGGAGCTCTCGGTGCTGCCGCTCAAGGCGACCGACAGCATCGCCCTGGCCATGCACTACGGCCTCAGCCTGGTGCTTCAGCCATCGCGTGGCGCGTTCGAGCCGTTCTTCGTGATCGGTGCCGGCCTCTATCAGTCGTTCAAAGAGCCGCTCGGCGCCGACACTGATTTTGCGATCCACGCGGGCCTCGGCATGCGCGCGATGGTGCATGACCGCGTCGCGCTCCGCTTCGAGGCGCGCACGCTCTGGACTGACGGCGCAGACCTCGGCATCAATCTCACGGCACTCGTGGGGCTCGACGTCTACGCGTGGTACCGCGACGCAGACAGCGACAAGGACGGCATCCCGGACTCGTCTGACCAGTGCCCGGAGGTTCCTGGTCCCAAGGAGACACAAGGCTGCCCCGACAAGGACAAGGACGGATTGAGCGACCACGAAGACGACTGTCCGGACGCCTTCGGGCCTGCCAACACGAAGGGCTGCCCGGACAAGGACAAGGACGGACTGGCCGACAAGGTCGACGAGTGTGTCGAGGACGCCGGTCCCAAGGAGCTCAAGGGCTGTCCCGACACCGATGGCGACGGAATGCGCGACAAAGAGGACGCCTGCCCGAAGGACGCCGGGCCGCGCGTATTCGCCGGCTGCCCCGACACCGATGGCGATGGGCTGCCCGACCCGCGGGATCTGTGCCCCAAGGCCAAGGGCGCGCATGATCAGGACGGCTGCCCTGACACCGACAAGGACGGCCTGCACGACAAGAAGGACATGTGCCCGGAGCAGCCTGGCAAGCTCGAGTTCGGTGGCTGCCCCGATACCGATGGCGACGGCCTGCCCGATCCGAAGGACCTGTGCCCCGACGTCAAGGGCAAAGCCGAGGACAAGGGCTGCCCGCCCGACTCGGACCGCGACGGTATCTACGACGCTGACGACAAGTGCCCGAAGCAGCCTGGATTGCGCGAGCTCAAGGGCTGTCCGCCCGCCGAGCTCAAGAAGTTCACGGGCGCCATCGCCGGCATCAACTTCGAGTCCGGGAGCGCCAAGATCTTGAAGACGTCGTTCAAGCTCCTCGACGAGGCCGCGGCGGTGCTCGGCAAGTTCCCGAGCGTCAAGGTCACCATCGAGGGTCACACCGACGACCAGGGCCCAGACGCGGCCAACCTCAAGCTGTCGCAAGCGCGCGCGGAGTCGGTGTTGAACTACCTCGTCGAGCACGGGTTGACCAAGGACCGGCTGACGGCGATAGGTTTCGGCGAGACCAAGCCCGTCGCGCCCAACAAGACGAAGGCGGGTCAAGCCAAGAATCGGCGCATCGAGTTCGTCATCACCAACCAGGGGGCGACACCATGAAGTACGGGATCCTGAGCGCACTCCTGGCGATGACCACGGTACTCTGTGCGGTGCCTGCCTCGGCGCAGCGCTCTCGGGCGGATGCGCGCATCCTGGCCGAACATCCGTTCATCCCGTCGACCCTCGTGGGGCTGCCGTTCTCGACGCGCGACTACGACATGCACATCGATCTCGGCGCCGCCTACTTCAAGTTCCAAGGGCTGAGCAACGACGAGAAGGCCGTGCTGGCGCAACAGGGCATCGACGAGGAGATGGTCTTCGGGATGTTCCAGCTTGCGTTCACGACGCAGCAGCCGATCTGGAAGGGCATCGCGTTGCGCGCCAACCTGCGCGGCTTCGCGCTGAGCGGCGCCACGCCGGGCGCCATCCTGGGACAAGGCGCGGACTTCGGCTTCGAGGTCGGCGGCGGACCGTCGTTCCAAATCCTCCAGACCAACCGCGTCGCGATTGGGACGGGCCTCGACGTGAACTACGGTCGCGGCTACCGCGTCACGCCGGGCCCCGTGCTGGAGGAGGCGGCCGAGAAGATCAACCAGGCCGCAGCGACCGGCCAGCCGCCCCTGTCCGGCCTCAATCAGGTCAGCACCGCCAAGCTATTGGAGCGCACCTCCAGCCTCTACGTGCGACCCCGTCTTGGGATGGCCGTGGGCTTTGCCTCCTGGGTCGGCATGCACACCGAGCTGATGTACGCCTTCTCGGACTCCGAGGGACAGCGCAGTGGCCGAGGGACGTCGCACTCAGTGCAGTATGGCCTCGGAATGAGCTTCAACTTCGACGCGCTCGGCGCGTATCTGCCGCTGGGGCTCAACCTCGCGTATCGCCTGGAGAAAGAGCTCACCGGCAACAAGGACCTCTTCCATCGCTACGAGTTCGGCATTCATTATGCGTCGACCAAGCACTTCATCCTGGGCCTGGCGCTCGAAGGCTCCGTCGGCACCGTTGCGCTCTAGGGGAACCAGTCGCTCTTCCAGGTCGACGTCGGCGCGCGCATCCAGATGATCTTCTACGAGTAGGGTGGGCCGCAGGCCACGTCGCCTCAGTCCGTCGGGGCAGCGGCTGGCTCGACGACGAGGGGATTCCAAACCCGCGAGAAGCCGAACGTCTGGAAGTCCTTGACGTTCGCCGTCGCGAACTCAGAGACGGCGTGCTGACGAAGGCTGAGCGCCAGTCGCGCGTCGTAGATGCGACGCAGCGGGAAATTCGGTCGTCCCGCCTCCCTCCAAAGCGCATCGTGCAGGCCCGCGCTGTCCGGCGAGAAACCCAACAGTCGCCACCTCGGATGCCGTCGAAAGTGCCCACAGATGGCGGCGGCGCCGTCGGCGCTGAGCGGTTGCGCGTGCACTGCGGGATTGCGGAGGAGGCCGTAGAGTTCAACGAGGCTGAACTCCGAGATGGCGACGTCGCCCTCGTCGCTAAGGCCCTTGAGCCACACGGCCGCGGCCGAATGTCATGGGTGGCCGGAGACGAGGGCCGCTCAAAGCACCCTTGTGTCTACTGAAATCATGGAGCCGACTCGTCCCCACGTCCCCCGCTCTCATCGTCCGCGGCCTGGTCACGCAACTTCTCGAACCGGAGGCGGCGACAGAATTTCCGGAAGCAGGCACGACAGAATTACCGGAACTGGCAGGCTGCGCCCGGCGCGGGTAGGAGGGGACCAGGCGATCGAGCCCACGTCGCAGGACCTCCACGAAGCTCAACTCGTACTCTCGAGCGATGCGCTTCGCTTCTGCGTAGAGGTGATCGGGGATCTGAACTTGCTTGAAGAAGCCGGCTGCGGCGACCTTCGGGCATTGCATGGTGCTGGAGTAGCTGACCACGTCAGGAATCCGAGCGAGGCATTGACATCGGTTCAAGACTAGAGCAGTTTGACTGGATGAAGTACACGTCAGCGTTGCTCATGGTTATCCTGGCTTCCGGATGCGCAGCAACCCATCGCTGGACAAAGACCACGCAGTTCCAAGCCGAGCAGAGGGGCGCCCAGTGCGATTTCGATTTGCTCACGACGCGACCAAATCGAAGCTTCGTCGAGCTTGGTGTCTTTGACTTCAAAGGTGGCAGGTACGATACGGGGGCTTCCGAGTTTCGGGCCGCGGTCGGGACCCAGGTGTGCGCGGTCGGGGGCGATGCGGTTCTGACCGAGATCAACGGCCATGGAACGTACGTTCGCGGAACCGTTATTGCGTACACCAAGTGTTTCTCATCTGTCGAACGATGCCGTTGCTCAGGCGTTGATCGGGGGAGTAGCTCGGTACGCGTTCTGAGGCGAGCTCACTCAAGTTATCGCGCAGAAGAGGCAGCCTTGAGTCAATGCCGTGTCCCCATGTGTCCTCGCCCCGCTCGCTGACCCGTGTCATCGCGCTCCCGCCCGCGGGTCACGGCCTCTGCGTCGCGCGATCGCTACCTTGGCACGTCCGGTGCTCTAGCTCTCGACAACTCGAACCCCGGAGGGCTCCTCAATGCGTTCATCGTCACTCGCGTCGGCTCTGCTCCTGACACTCTCGGCCTCCACCGCGGCGCGGGCGGACGTCCACTGCACCACCGCCAACCTGAACCAGCGTGACCCGAAGACGTTCACGCTGCTGCCCCACCTCACGGCCGTGGGTGAGACGGTCGAGGTCGCCTGCGACGGCAAGGTCGATGTGGAGCACGCCACGTGCGGCGCGCTCGACTCGGGGCTCGCCGCTGCGGTGGGCAAGGCCATGTTCGCGGAGTGGGCCACCTGTCTGCTGCTGGGCGGCGACCCCGATCTCGAGCCCGTCCAGGTTCAACCGGCCGAGGGCTACTGCTACGACAATCCGTGGTCTCTCCAGACGACCCAGCGCCGTACGCTCCGCCTGACGTGCCACGCGGCCCCGCACGACTACTTCGGCTGCGGGGACACCGCCTCGCGGACGGTGTTCCGCTCCGTGGCCGGCTGGCTTCACGACCCGGCCTCATTCGCGCTCGCCGACTGGGCGAAGTCTGCGGTCGAGACCGAGCGGCGGCACTACGCCGAGCAGTGCGAGGCCGAGGGAGGCGCCCTCGCGTTCGAGGTGACGTGGGGCACGATGCAGACGACGACGCCGAACACGCGCACGCTGGCGTATCCTTCGCCGACGCACCTGTACTCGCTCAGGCACGCGCTGAGCGTGCGCTGCGACTGCGCCGAAGGGGTCTCGCTGGCTCCGCCAAGCGCGAAGGCAAGCGCGAAGGCAAGCGCCTCCGTCGCGGTGGCCGTCCTCGCAGTGGTCGAGGCCTCGCTGGCTGCGGAGAGTGGCGAGTAGTCCAAAACATCCTCTCCTCCACCCGGCGCCGCGGCCGAGGCCTCGATCACCGAACGACCCGCAGCCCCAGCGACGCGTAGGCACCGAGCCGGCCATCGGCGGTGAGCAGCGCGACCCCCTCGACCAACGCCTGCGAGACCAGCATCCGATCGAAGGGGTCGCGATGGCCAGGGTCAGGGTACGGCAGCTCTGCGGCGCGCTCTGCGTGCGCACGCTGGACGTCCAGGACGCGGTAGCCTCGCGTCGCTATCTCACGGGCGAAGAAGTCTCGCGCGGGCACCGGCAACGGCAGCTTTCCCAGAGCGTGCTTGATCCCGAGCTCCCACAGCGTGGCGACGCTAACCAGCAAGAGATTCTCTGGATCAACGAATGCCCTTCGCGCTTCGCCTCTGAGCCGAGGGTCGTCGATGGCTGCCCAGAGCAGGACGTGGCTGTCGATGAGGAGCGTCACCGCCAATCCGCGAACTCGTCCAGGGGCTCATCCCACCCTTCAGGCAGTACGAACGACCACCCGCCGATCGGGCGAGGAGCTTGGCCCTGGCGACCGCTGACAACGGCGCGCGCGCGCCGCACCAGTGCGTCCACCACGAACGCGGACACGGACTGATGCTCGACCGCAGCGGCTTCCTCGATCAGGCGCTTGTGCTCGGGGTCGATGCGAAGTTCCAGTCGGGCGACGGCAGCCATTGCAGAACCTCCGTAGTTGTACGGCATGTACGGCACGTGCCGGCAGATGTCAAGTACGAACGGCAAGCCGAGTTGGAGCCGGAGCTCTTGCTACACCCGGACCGCCATCCCCAACGACTCGCACTCCCGGAGCGCCGCGCGTTCGAGCCCCGCCATGCCGATGGGCTCACCGCGCTCGCACGCCGCATAGGCCGCCCGCAGCAGGGCGTTCTTGATGTGACCGCCCGCAAAGGCGAAGCGCTCGCCGAGCGCGTCGGCATCGACATCGGGTGCCACAGGCGCCTCGGGCGGCAGCAGCGTGCGCCAGCTCCGCGCGCGCAGCGGCGCGTCGGGCAATGGAAACGTGACCCGGAACTGGATGCGCCGTCGGACCGCCTCGTCGAGGCCGCCGAATAGGTTGGTCGTGAGCACGACAACGCCCTCGTAGCGCTCGATCTCCTGGAGCAGGACGTTGACCTCCATATTGGCGTACCTGTCGGTCGACGAGCGCGTCTCGGCGGTGCGGGAGCCGAACAGCGCGTCGGCCTCGTCGAAC
>SXOX01000124.1 GCA_005776585.1 Pseudomonadota bacterium
GACCGTCCATCATCTCGGGGAAGCCCGTGAGCGCCTCGACGGCGGTGACCTCGAGTCCCGCTTCGCGCAACGCCCGCGCGGTGCCGCCCGTGGAGACCAGCGCTACGCCGGCGCGCGCCAGCCGCGTGGCGAACGGCACGAGCCCCGTCTTGTCGGAGACGCTCAAGAGCGCACGCTGAACGACCGGTCTCATCACGCGACCTCCCGCCCGGCGCCACGATGGCCGGGAGCGCGGGTTCTACTGCGCACGATCCGAATTGACAAGGGACCAGCGGGTAGGTAACGTCCGGCCGCCAGGAGGATTCATGTACGAAGTATTTATCCGCAATGACATCGTGAAGTACGAGGAGCGCTCCGAAGCGCTCAAGGCCGCCAAGGACGCCACGTTGGCGTCGGACGGTCGCATCACCGTGACGGTCACCGACGGCGTCGAGACGCTGTCGTACCGGGACGGCAAGCTCGTCGCCTACACCTACGAGACTCGGCGAGACGGCGGTGGCCGCGATCGGGACCTCGACGGTGACGAGAAGCCCGAAGGGCTCGACGAGGAGTAGCCTCGTCAGGACGGCCGGCCGGGCGGGAAGCCGCTCTGCCGCGCCGGTTCGTCCTTCAGCCTCAGCTATTCCTGGTCGTCTCCGGGCAGATCGCCGTCGAGATCGGCGCCTACCGGCGTCTGGCGCAGCTTGTGCAGCCCTTGCACCTCGACCTGACGAATACGCTCGCGCGTGAGGTTGAGGATGTCCCCGACCTCCTCTAGCGTGATGCCGCCGCGGTCGGCGATGTCGAGCGCGCACGTCTCCTTCATGTCCCACACGTCGACGTCCGGGAAGTTGAGCTTGATGCTCCCCGTCTCGGGGTTCACGTCCAGGTACAGGTGGTGCTTGCACGCCACGTAGGGGCAGGGCCGCGGGCCCTCGATACACTCCGAGCGGTTGCGCGGACGGTCGTAGCCGATGAGATCGGCCAGCTCGATGCCGGTGCGAATCTCTTCACGCGAAAGGCGCTTGGACGCGATGGTCCGCGACCGCCGCTTGCCTTTGCGGCGCTCGCCGGCGAGGCCGTCGTCTTCGTCCACCTCTTCGACGACGGGCGGAGCCGGCGGCGGCGGACGGCCCTCGACGCGCGGCGAACGAGGAACGGCGCCGTCGTCACGCGTCGCGCGAGGAGGCTCGAATTCAGGGGGATCTCGTCGTGCCACGGCTCTCATGCCTTCCGTTCCTTCCCCCGCCCGTTGTCGCGGCGCATGGGACCATGAAGGATCGGTTTGGCGCTTTCGTCAAAAAAACGACTACAAATTCGCACGGCGCCGCGCGCTGCGGCCCCCTGCGACCCTCATCGAGGTGTGCCGTAGGTTAGGGTGCGTTGGAGGCGCCGTCAACGGGAGCGAGCCGCACGCGGAGCCCCTTGGCCTCGAGCGCGATGACGCCCGCGGTGACCTGCCCCTGCTTGTCGACGGTGACCTGCGCTGCCACCGGTCGGCCCTGCGCATCGAGGCCAATCGCGTGCACGGTGACGGTGGGCTCTTCGCCCTTGGCGATGGCTCCGATGCGGGGTGCCTGGCCGAAGTTCGCGTCCCAGTCCACGGGCTGACCCTTCGTGATCGTGCCCTTGCGAATGACGAGCACTTTGGCGTGGCCGAGGTCGACCTTGCAGACCTTGCCCTCGAGCCCTTCCCACCACTGCGCGCGTCCGGCCGGCTTGGCAGGCGCGTCTGCGGGGGCGGCGGGAGGTGCCGCAGGGGGTTCCGCAGGGGGTTCCGCGGGGGGTTCCGCCGGGGGCGCGGGCTCCGGGACTTCGGCAGCCTTGGGCGCCGATGGCGGCTCCACGGCGGGGGGTGGCTCGGCGGGCGCTTCGGCGACCTTGGGGGCCGAAGGCGGCTCCGTCGGCGGCTTGACCGCCGCGCGCGCGGCGGGGGGTGGCTTCAGCGGCGGACGCTCCGCGGCCGGCGTCGGTGGGGCGTCGTCGACGGGCTCAGCGCCTTCGAGCGCCGATGCCGCAGGGGGTGGCCCCGGCTTCTTGGCCAGGAGCGCATAGGTCGCTCCGAGGCCCACACCAAATCCTGCGACGAACACGCCTAGCGCGATGATGATGCGCAGCTTCATCGGTTCCTGCCTCCCAACCGCGGGCTGCCCCGACGTCTCCTGGGGCAAATTCCGCTCCGGCGGGGTCGTCCCCCCCGAAAGCGGCGCGCAGTCTAGCGGGGGTTACACCAAGAGCAAGGTCCGAGATGCACGCTCACGGCTGGCGGATGAGGCGGACCGGCTGGCGGTTGCGTCGTGTTCGAAGCACGACCTCCGCGTCGACCTCGACGACATCGTCCTCGCGCGTGGGCGCGGTGGCCTCGCAGCGCTCGATGATCGCGCGCCGCGCGGCGACGGAGAGCCCCCGACCCAGATCGCCGGCAAGGCTCAGGACGCAGGACCGGAGGCGGGCGTCGTGCTCGCGAAGGAAGCGCTCGCGATCGAGCCCGCGCTCGAACTCGACGGCGGTGCGATAGCAGACGATCCGCTGCGGGCGCGCCTCTCCCGTCTCCGAAACGTCCGCGCGGCCCTCCGACGCAAGCGCGAGGTAGGGGCACTCGGCCAACTCGGGGTTCGATTGGGCGGCGACCGAGGCGAGCTCCGGCGCGGGCTCCAGCGGAAACGGGCTCCACCCCTGAGCCTCGAGCGCCAGCCGCCGCTGCGCCGCGGCGACATCGTCCGACACGCGCTCTTCGTGCACCGTCACGAGCCCGCTCGTGGCCGATCGTCGGTTCATGCGCACGCGGATCCCGTGCGACACGCTCGAGCTCGACGCGGGCGCATGGCCGCCCCCCATGGCGAGCGGCAGCTCTGTCGGGCGGGTGACGCGCGCGGGCTTCACGGGTGGCTCAGCCGCGCAGCCGACCACCGCGCTGAGGATGGAGACGGCGAGGAGCTCGGGAAGGCGGGTCGGCATACCATCTCAGTCATCGTGACGCCCGAGCCGCGGATTAAGGTCCCGCTTGCGCCGCTTCGCGACAGGTGACCACACACGCCGGGCAACTTACATCGTCCCGCCTTGACGCGCCGCGCCATCTTCCGCAGACTGCCGGCGCCATGACGACCGCATCGCTCGACCTCTTCGCTCCTCCCAGTGGCTCCAACGGCACGACCGGAATTCGTAGCTCGGCGGCACGCTTTGCCGACATCGATCCGGCGATGAAGGCCGACCTGGAGGTCTACGAGGCCCAGCTCCGCCGGATGTTCGAGGGCAAGGTGCCCGACGGCGTCTTCCTGGAGCTTCGTCTGAGGTACGGCGTATACGGCCAGCGCCAAGACGGCGTGCAGATGATCCGGGTGAAGATCCCGCTGGGCCTGCTCACGCTCGAGCAGTGCATCGCGTTGGCCGATCTGGCGGACGAGTACGCCGACGGCATCAGCCACGTGACGACGCGCCAGGACATCCAATACCATAACGTCGATATCCGTGACACGCCGGAGCTGCTGCGACGGCTCGCCCACGTCGGCATCACCACGCGCGAGGCCTGCGGCAACGCGGTCCGCAACGTGACGGGCTGCCCGCTTGCGGGCGTCTGCACGGGCGAGTCGTTTGACATCACGCCCTACGCGAACGCGACGGCGCAGTTCCTGCTCCGTCACCCCGACACTCAGGACTTCGGCCGCAAGTTCAAGATCGCCTTCTCCGGCTGCGCCTCGAACCCGTGCGGACTCACCGGCATCCACGACATCGGCGCGATCGCGCGCATCCAGGACGGCAAGCGCGGGTTCAAGGTCGTCATCGGGGGCGGCCTCGGCTCGGTGCCGCATCAGGCCAAGGTCCTCTACGAGTTCCTGGAGGCCGATCAGCTGCTGCCCGTCTGCCAGGCCATCTCGCGCGTCTTCGCGCTGCACGGCAATCGCAAGGTGCGGTCCAAGGCGCGGTTCAAGTTCGTCGTCGAGAAGCTCGGGCTCAACAAGACCCGCGAGAGCATCGAGGCGGAGCTGCCCAAGCTGCCGCACGACGCGCGTTGGACCGAGGAGTTCGTCACGCAGGAGGCGCTCCTGCCCGCCGAGGCGCTCAAGCCGCCGTCGACGCTGGATGTCGGCGCGCAGAGCCCCGCGTTTCAGCGCTGGTACCGCACGAACGTCATCCCGCAGAAGCAGGCGGGCTACGGCACGGTGCAGCTGTTCCTCCCGCTCGGGGACATCAGCTCCGATCAGCTCCGTGCGCTCGTCGCGCTCGCTCGGGGCTACGTCAAGGAGGGCATCCGCCTGACGGTCGAGCAGAACATCGTGCTGCGCTTTGTCACGCTGGCCGATCTGCCCGCGCTACACGCCGCGCTCGAGCCCCTGGGCCTCGCGCTGCCTGGGGCGGAGACCATCGCGGACGTGACGGCGTGCCCGGGCACCGACTCGTGCAAGCTCGGCATCGCCAGCTCGCGTGGCCTGGCCGCGTCGCTGCACGATCACTTCGTCGCCAACGGTGAAGCCTACGACGACGTGAAGGACCTCCGCATCAAGATCAGCGGCTGCCCCAACTCCTGTGGCCAGCACCACATCGCCAACATCGGCTTCTTTGGTAGCTCGCGGCGCGTCGGCGATCACGTCGCGCCGGTCTTTCAGATCGTGCTCGGCGGGACGACGCAGGAGAACGGCAAGAGCTACGGCATGGCCATGGGCAAGGTGTCGAGCCACAAGGTCAAGGACGTCGTCGAGCGCCTCGCGAGCACCTACAAGCGCGACCGCACCGGGCAGGAGGAGAGCTTCACGGACTTCGTCGGGCGCATCGGCAAGGTCAAGACCAAGGAGATCCTGGAGGACCTGACCGAGATTGAGTCCTATGAGGCGCGCCCGGAGCTCTACCGCGACAATCGCGCTCCACGCGAGTACGGCGTCAATGTCGGCGTTGGCGAATGCGCGGGCGGCATCGTCTCCCAGGTCGAGTTCCTGCTCGACGACGCCGATCGCGGCATCTGGCAGGCCACGCTCCACCTGGACGCGCTGCAGCGCACCGAGGCGTTCACCGCGGCCCGTGAGGCGATGCGCACCGCCGCCAAGGCGCTGCTGACCACGAAGGGCTACCTCCTGAGCGATCGCTTCGACCTGGTGACGGAGTTCAAGAAGACCTTCGTCGACGCGGGCAAGTTCTTTGCCGCCTACTTCGACCACCTCGCGACGGCCGAGCAGGACGATCCGGCCGCGCTGACCGACGAGGCGCTCCGGTTTCGGGTCGAGTGGGCCACACTGTTCGTCGAGGAGGCCCACGTCGCCTACGGGCGGCAGTAGGGCGGCAGTAGGGCGGCAGTCGGGCGGCAGTCGGGCGGCAGTCGGGCGGAGCACCACGAAAGGCATCATGCAGCAGTCAGAGCACAGCGGAGATCTCCAGCGCATTCAGGTCAAGGTGTTCCTGGAGCGGCCGGTTGGCTTCTCGGGAGACCCCTTCATCGCGATCCTCGACCGTTGGCGGGCCGAGGACAACGCCGCCGCAGCGCCGGCGCAGCCGTGGATCGACTTCGTCGACTATGCGCACGTCAAGGACGGGCCCGGCATCCTGCTCGTCGGACGTGAGCTCCAGCTGTCGCTCGATCTCGGCGATGGGCGCGTCGCGATCACGCTTCGGGGCCGGCGCGACCTCTTGGGCACCGACACCGAGCGCTTCACGTGGGCGTTGCGGCGCGCGCTGGCCACGACGAACCGCGCGCTGGCCGACGCGACCTGCCCGCCAGGCCTCGCGCCAAGCCACCTCGAGCTCGAGCTCTCGGTCAACGACCGGCTCGACTTCGCCCCGGGACCCGAGACCGAGGCACGGCTGCGCGGGCCCATCCACGCGACCTTCGACGCGTGCCTGGGAGCCGGGGCCTACACGTCCATAGCGCTCCCCGCCGCGGCCGCACGCTACGGCTACGTCGCGCGATCGCTCGCGCCCCGCGCGCTGTCCACGGCCTTCGGCGGCTGACCCGGAATCGGGACGGCCATGCCAGGGTTATTCCACTGGGCCACGCACGTCCGTGGCCCGACTGATGTCATGCAAGGAGTTGCCTCATGAAGCTCACCGTCATCGCTCTCGCCCTCGGGCTCGTCGCGGCCAGTCTGGTTGGCGCCACGTGGCCACCCACGACGCCACCCTCGGGTGACGACATCGGCCTGCGCGCCGCGGCCCCGCCGCCCAACCTGTACACAGCACAGGTCACGGGTGCGCTCGCTGTCGGACAAGACGGCAAGATCACCGTCAAGCTCGTCCCGGCGGAGGGCTACAAGTGGAACGTGGACTACCCGGCCAAGCTCAAGCTCCCCGCCGGTCAGAAGGTCGAGTTCAAGAAGACCGACTTCGCGCGCGGCGACTTCAAGGGCGGCGAGACGGCCGGCATCCTGGAGCTCGACGCCAAGGGCAAGGCCGCAGGCGACGAGACGGTCACGGCGACGGCGAGCTTCAGCATCTGCTCCAAGGAGACGTGCCACTTGCTCCGCGATCGCAAGATCGACCTCAAGCTCTCGGTGAAGTAGCCGGCAGTGATGGGCTCCGTGGCCGCGTTGCCCCGTGGCGCGTTTCGGGCCATCCTCCCGGCCCATGACGGTCCCGACGACGACACCGAGCTCCGCCCTCCTCGACGACCTCCGAACACGCCTCAAGGCGAGCTTCGACGCCCACCGCCACGTGATGAGCTTCGAGCAATACCTGGATCTGTTCATCGAGACGCCCCGCCTCCAGGCGCGCTCGGCGTCGCAGTACGTGCTCGACTGCTTTCACCACTTCGGGTCGACGCCATTGCCGGGCTCCGCCTTCGGGACGACCCGACGGTGGAAGCTGTTCGACGCGCCCTGGGACGCGGAGAAGGACCGCGTGGTCGGCCAGGAGGCCGCGCAGGAGGCCATCTACCGCATCGTCAAGAACTTTGCAAGACAGCGTCAGGTAAACAAGCTCGTGCTGCTGCATGGGCCGAACGGCTCGGCCAAGTCGTCGCTCGTCGGGACCATGCTGCGCGCGCTCGAGGTCTACAGCGAACGCGCCGAGGGCGCGCTCTACTCGTTCAACTGGGTCTTTCCGTCGAAGAAGGTGTCCAAGAAGCGCCTCGGCTTCGGCGACGGCTCGGAGCGCTCCGAAGAGCCGCTCACGTCGTTTGCGTTCGTCGATGACGAGGACGTCGACGCCCGGATCCCGCCCGATCTGCGCGATCATCCGCTGCTGTTGCTGCCGCGCGCCGAGCGTCGCGGGCTGCTCCAACAGGCTCACGAGCGCATCATGTCGGGCCGTCCGGGCGCGGGCGAGACCGAGGCCGAGGGAGACGAGTACCAGGTCCCCGAGTCCCTCTGGTCGGGGGACCTGTCCCCGCGCAATCGGCAGATCTTTGATTTGCTGTACGCTAGCTATCAGGGCGACCTGCGCCGCGTGCTTCAGCACGTGCAGGTCGAGCGGATCATGCTATCGCGACGCTACCGGCGCGCGCTGGTCACCGTCGAGCCGCAGATGCACGTCGACGCTTCGGTGCGTCAGCTCACGGGCGACCGGAGCCTGACCAGCCTACCGCTCGTGCTCCAGAGCACCACGCTCTACGAGCCGTTTGGCGACCTCGTCGATGCCCACCGCGGCATCATCGAGTACAACGACCTGCTGAAGCGCCCCATCGACGCGTTCCGCTACCTGATCTCGACCTGCGAGAAGTCGTCGGTCGCGCTCTCGAATCAGACGCTGTATCTCGATCTGCTGTTCCTTGCGTCCTCGAACGAGAGTCACCTGAACGCGCTCAAGGAGTACGCCGACTGGGCGAGCTTCAAGGGCCGCATGGAGCTGGTCCGGGTGCCGTACCTGCGCTGCTACCTCGCGGAGAAGCGCATCTACGACGACCAGGTCACGCCGGAGATGGTCCACAAGCGCATCGCGCCGCACGCGACGCTCGTCGCCGCGCTCTGGGCCGTGCTGACCCGCCTTCGACGGCCCTCGCCAGAGCGGCACCAGAAGGCGATGAAGCCGATCGTAGGGAGCCTCACGCCGCTGAACAAGGCCGATCTCTACGCCACCGGGCGCACGCCCAAGGGCTACACGCTGGACAAGGCCCGCCTCCTTCGCGCCAACGCGCGTGCGCTCGCGGACGAGTCGTTTGGAGACCGCGGGTACGAAGGTCAGGGCGGAGCCAGCCCCCGCGAGATGAAGGTGCTGCTGCTCAACGCGGCGCAACGGCCGGAGTTTCCGACGCTCTCACCGCTCGCGGTCCTCGCCGGGCTGAAGGACCTCGTCGCGCAGCGGTCGGTCTACGAGTTCCTCCGAGCCGAGCCCGATGGGCCCTACACCGATCACGAGGGCTTCATTCCGGCCGTGCGCGATCGCTGGATCGACCTGTGCGACGAGGAGCTGCATCGCGCGATGGGCCTCGTGTCGCGCGATCAATACGACGAGTTCTTCAAGCGCTACCTCACGCATGTCTCGCACGCGAGCCGTGGCGAGAAGATCCTGAACGCGATCACGGGCGCGCTCGAGGAGCCCGATCGAGCGTTCCTCGAGACGATGGAGCGGCACTTCAAGGTCGACAAGGCCGCGCACGAGTTTCGCAGCGACTTGCTGGGGCGCATCGGAGGCGCGAGCCAGCAGGGCCGGCTCGGCTCCAATGAGTATCGGGAGCTGTTCCCGACGCTGTTCGAGAACCTCGAGGCCAGCTACTACGAGGCGCAGCGCCCCACGATCCGGCGCGTCGCCACCGCGGCGCTCAAGATCCTGTCGGGTGAGGCCGAGACGCTCGCGGTCGCCGATCGTCGGCACGCCGAGGAGATGCTGGGGCGGCTCCAGTCGGACTTCGGCTACTGCGAGCCCAGCGCGCGCGAGATGCTCGGGACGCTGCTCTCCGAGCGCTATCGCGAATAGGGACGGGCCCCCCCTCAGATCCTCGGATCCTCGGATCGTCAGATCGTCGAGGCACCTCGCGCGTCGAAGTGCCTCATGCACACGCTCACCTCCGTCCTCTCGCCCACGCTCCTCGCGAGCGTTCTCCTCGTGGCCACCGCCGCGCCCGCGCGCAGCGTCTTGCCGCCGATGCGGGTCGGCACCGTGCCCGACGACCTGCGCGAGGTGGCCGGAGCGCGCGACACGACCGGGCTCATGCCGCTCAAGGCCTTCGAGCATCGTCCCTGGCTGACCGGCTCCTCCGTCGCGTTTCTGCCCGGTGAGCGCTTCGCGGTCGTGGCGGACACCGAGAACGGCGCGGTTCAGGTCGTCGAGGTCGCGACCGGCGTCGTCCACAAGCGCATCGCCGTCGGGCGACGTCCGGAGCGTCTCGTGGTCGGCCCCAAGGCGCGCGTCTACGTCACCAATCGGGGCAGCCGTACGGTGTCGGTGCTCGACGTCGAGCGCGGCGTCGAGGTGCGCTCCGTCGACGCCGGGGTCGAGCCGTTCGGCCTCGCGCTCACGGCGGACGCCCGGAGGCTGCTGGTAACGTCCTCGGCCACGGGAGAGCTGTTGGCCTTCGACGCCGAGCGCATGGCGCTCCTGTTTCGCGTACCCACAGGCGCCGATTGGCCCGCGGCAGTCGCGGCCCATCCGGACGGCAAGCGCGCCTACGTCACGCACATGCTGGGCGGGCGCGTGGCCATCGTAGACGTCGCACGGGGTCAGGTGGTCGGGACGCTGGCCCTGCCGACGAGCGATACCGGCTTGCCGTCGCGTCTCCTCGGCCGGCGCTCCGCGCCGCGTGTTCCCAACCAGGCCTTCGCCGCGGTGGTCTCGCCTGGCGGCACCCGCCTTCACGTCGCGCACATGATGGTCGACACCGGCTCGACGCGGGCCGCATCGCTCGCGGTCGGGGGCTACGGGGTGGGCGCCGAGGCGCCGATCGTCTCGACCGTCTCGACGTTCGACCTGGACAGCGGCTCGCTGGTGCGGCCGGAGCCGAAGTTCGACATCCCCAATGGGACCCAAGCGTTTCAGCAGCGAGACCGCATCCAACAGGCCGACTTTGCCGTGCAGAGCCTCGCGCAGCCCATCGCGCTCGCGGCGGACCCGAAGCGTGCGCGCCTCCTGCTCGCCGCGCACGGCTCCGACCGGGTGATGGCGCTCGACAGCAGCAGCGCCGACCCGATCGGGCGCCCGGACGCCTGCTATGCGACCAAGGAGGCGCCCGAGGGCATCGCCGTTGCCAGTGACGGCTCGTTCGCAGTGGTGCACAACGCGCAGGGCTTCTCCGTCTCGGTGATTCGGCTCGCGGCACACGCGCAGGACACGACGCGCTGGGCGTTGCCGGCCGAGCGCACCTTCGAGGTCGCCAAGAGCCCGCTCCCCGCGGACGCTCGGCGGGGACAGCGGCTATTCACGTTCGCGCTGGATGCGCGCGTCGGAGGCGGGGCGAAGTTTGCGTGCGCCTCGTGCCACCCCGATGGCCGCCAGGACGGCCTCGTGTGGCGCATCGGCGCAGGACCGCGGCAGACGCCCATCCTGGCGGATCGGCTGGAGGGGACGGCGCCATTCAACTGGATCGGGACCGAGGACAAGCTCTTCGACAACGTGCGTCAGACGATTCGGCGGCTCGGCGGCACCGGGCTCCCCGACGTGGACATCCAGGCCTTGGCGACCTACTGCGAGCGCTACATGCCGGGCTTCGACAACCCGCATCGCACGACCCAACGCGCCGCGCTGGTCGCCGAGGGCAAGGTGCTCTTCGAGTCCACGGAGGTCGGGTGCGCCACCTGCCACGACGCGGCGCGCAAGCTGACCGACGGCCTGCGACACGACGTAGGCACGACGACGCCCATCGAGATCGAGCTCTGGAAGCGCTTCGAGCAGCAGCCCCCGGCGCAACCGCAGGCCAACATCACGCTGGAGCCCCTGCCCAAAGCCCCCGTGGCCTACGACACGCCCTCACTGCGGCACCTCTGGGCCTCGGGGCCGTACTTCCACGACGGCAGCGTGCGCACGATCCGCGAGCTGGTCACCTCGGGCAACCCGGGCAATCGGATGGGCCAGACGTCGCAGCTGTCGCGTCACCAGCGCGATTCGCTCGTAGCGTACCTCGAGACCCTGTAGGGACAATAACGAACAGGGGGAACAGGGGGA
>SXOX01000125.1 GCA_005776585.1 Pseudomonadota bacterium
AATGTCAAGAACATCGAAGCGGGTCATGTATGTAGGTTTTTGGCGCATGTCGCGGGTAGCCAGGGGCGTAACTCCGCGAAATGACTCAATCACAAATTTCGCTGTATTGTGGCCATGTTCAATGTGCTGTCGAAGTCGGGTTGCACCATGATGTGGCTCGCGCTTCCGTCGCGGTCGCGTCGCTGCCATTGGCCAATGAGTCGAATCGACGAACTTCTGCCTGCCCAGCGGACGGAAGCTCCCGCTGCCTCGACGTTCACTGCGTGATGCGCTGGGCGGTTACGAGTCGGTGCTCGTCGAGGTCGTTGCGGTCGAAGGGAGGTACGGAATCAACCACCCGATTGCGCTGCGCTAGACGTCGACGCACCCACGGCGGCGCACGTGGTATCGGACGCGCATCGTGAGCGCGATCGCGCCGTGCACGTCAGCGTGCCGCTGCGCATGGTGGCGCACGCGATCGAAGTAGATTGCGGGGCCCACCCCGACCGGACGGAGTGCCGCGTCGATGAAGTGGCCCATGCGAGCGTGCAGCGAAAGAAGGTCGTCGGGCTGGAGTCGATATGACAACTCCTGCACGACGGTCGCGACCGACGGAAACTCCGCTCGCAGCAGATCCTCGCCGCCCTCATCAAGAAAGGAGTCACGAACTCGAAAAGTCGACAAACGACCGAGAACGTCCGAGATCGCGCTGGAGTAGATGCTGTCGGGCCCCGACCACTTCAGGTCGCTCACCACGAACCACCCGCCCGGCTTCAGAACTCTACGAATCGACTCGACAAATGCCCGAGGCGTGGCGACGTGATGTGTTACGAAGACCGCAATCACGCCATCGAACGAACCGGGCGCGAAGCTCAGATCCTCGGCCAACCCACGAACTCGCCGGACCACCGCTCGCGATACGCCCCTAGACTCGGCCCCGAATTGATCGAGCATGGCTGGACAGATGTCGTAGCCGACGACGCTCCCACCGGGGATTTTCAGAAGCAGGTCCGTCCTCCACGACTTGAGCCCGCAGCCGATCTCCAGGACCGAATCGTGGGATGCAACTTCCCCAACGTGCGAGACCGGATTCGACAGCCACGCTCCGCCCACCTCGCGCAATCGCCCGCGGTTTGACCGAACGGCGACGGGGTCAGAGTACGTGCGCTCGATCGCCTCTCTGTCCGATAGATCGACGACAACGTCCACGATCACGGGCCCATCTGATCACGTTCATCTCGCCTCGCTTTCCTCGCCGCCTCCACGGCTGCCCACATGTCCTTCCACTCGCCCACATGCTCGCCGGCCTGCAGCGCCGCAGCACTTGTGTCGCTGCCGTAGGAGAGGTGGAAGCTTCCGCCACGTTCGCTCGCATTGCACATGACAAGACTGCATGGGAAGCGTCGCTTTCGCCACTTCACCCACGGCTTGCGGCATTGTGACGAGAATTTCTCCACAGAGGTACTGTTGGCGACCACACAAACGATGTCTATGTCTTGATCGACGACGCACTGGAGCAGGTATTCGGTGGACTCGGTTAGGATTGCGATGTCCACGCAGAGGATCGGCAGAACTCGAACCATGCGGTCCTGCTCGCCGGAAATCTCAAACACCGTGAAGGTCGGAACCGTACTACGTCCTATCGCCTCAGACCGGAGTCCACCCTCGACAACAGCAGGTTCGTTCTTGAGCGTTGCACGGCTTTTCCATGCGGCAGTAGCTTTCATAGCACCTGACTGTTGCCGCCACCACAGGCCCGCTTCGTTCGTAGCACGAAACGCACCATGGACGACGTCCTCTTCTCCGAGCCACTGGATCTTGTGCTCGTAACCGCCAAGCAAGACCGCCGCGGCGAGTCCCGCCTCCGGCAAGTCCGGTTCATAGTCATGGGGCAGCGCAAACTCTGGAAGCAAGCAGATGCCGGAGTGGGCGGCGACGAGACCATCGAGACGCGCACGGGCGCTCTGCCGCCCCTGCTCTTCAAAGCGTACGAGTCCAGCAGCTCTCAGCTCCGGATCGCCGTCGGCACCCAAGGCCGTCGGAGTCTGAATATACGTCAACCCGGCGCTCATATTCAGGCCCTCTGCCTTTACCTTCTCAACGTGAATCCGCCACGGGTACTTCATCGGGGGGCTGACGACTGAGGCGGTCGTGAGTGACGTTGTCGGAGTAAGGTCCACCTGCTGTAACCCATCTACTGCGGTGTTCCACTCGGGAACGGTTTCCATCGGACTGAAAACCGCATAATTTGGTCCGCTCGTGTCGGATGCGATGCACACGCTCACGCAGCCGTCCAATTTGCGGTAATCTGCTAATCCATCGAACAACTTAAAGGAGTGGGACACCGACGCTTCTACAATGTGTCTCCCTTGCCGTACTGGGCTCCGCTTCACGGGGACAAGCCGTGTCCCTAGGTTAACGCGCGACGAATCTGCGCCGCCGACCAGCGCGCGTGCAGGCTCTCCGTCGGAACCAACCCGGTCCAGGACCACGACGCCGACGTGAGTGGCCATTCCGCCGAAGCTGTGGACAATTGCTGTGTTGGCGCCATGACCGCGTAGGTATTGGCCGGCGGCGGGAGTTACGGCGTTTGCACGCTTGGTGAGACGAGCAAAGCACTCGACTACCTTCGTGATCCCTGTGCCTCCGAAAGGGTGTCCCTCAAGCAGTCCGCCCGAAGGATTTAGGAGCAGGTTGCCCTGGCCTGGCTGATAAGCCGTCAGAAAATTGATGACTTCCAGGTGGTCGGCGAAGAGATGAAGGTCTTCCAGGTTCAGAAGCGCAAGGGGAATGAAGGCGTCGTGATGCTCGACGAGCAGCTTGGATGGGTTCTTGGATCGGGGTGAAAATATTCCAATGTCCATCGATGCTGCGTCATATGCCCTCGCGGCGGCCTGCCGCGTGGCGACGAAGCGGTCGCGGGAGTCCCGGCTAAGAAGTTCGACGAAATCACTCGCGATTGCGCTTCCAGTGATTGCAACATCGGACTCCGATGTCTTGCCGTCCGCCAGCGGAAGTCGGCTCTCCGAACTGAGAAGGAGGGCACTGGCACCATCGCAGAACGACCCCGTGTACGCGCGATGGATGGGGTCCGCAAATACGTTCGTTTTCCCCGTGCTCAGGCGGTCAAAGAGCTTCTCGAATTCGGACCGTGACCAGTCCTTTCGGAGATATCGACTCCACTGTTGAAAGGCGAGTGGATTGTGTGCACAGGCCTCAAATGCCAAGATCGACAATTTCTTGAAGAGCTTGGAGACATCCGCAATCGCAAGTCGGCGAGTCCTGCAGTAGCCTGCGACCAGGAGGGCCGCTGCCACCGGCATCGAGAGGCAATACCTTCGGTCCTCGTCAGAGAGGGCACCCGCGACCGCGGAAACGACGTCCTTGGCCCAGCGCACGAACTCCTCATTCCTTTCGTCGTTGCGTATGGAGGCGAATTCCGCGGGAGTGAGCTTCTCTCCACCGATCACCAGGGCGGTCCTTCCTCTGCCGCTTCGAAGGAAGTCGATGGCCGCGACACAGGCTGTGAGGCCATTCGTGGCCGAGTCGATTCGAACCGGAAGCGACGGTGAGATTCTGCGCTCGCCGTTAGAATGCCTTACGGTGATTCGCTGCTGAACCTGGCTGGCAAGAAGCTCTATTGCGCCTTCGCCAGCGAGCGAGGGGAATTGACAGGAGACGAAGAGGCCATCGACCCGAACCGGGGTGTAGCCAAGCGCTTCATTTGCTGGAGTCGCCAGAAGGGAGACGAGCGGCAGTTCGAACTCGGCCTTGGCCCGGCCATCTGCCGGAACGTAGCCATAGTTCTTCGTACGCGCCGCAGAATGTATGAAGATCGGCTCCATTCGCCCTCCCGCCCATGGCGTCGCTCAGTTCCCGCTGAGTCGCTGCTGACTGTAACTTGATCGCACGTGTGGCCGCAAGCGCCAAGAAGGCGCCCCAATCCCGCGGCAAGGAAGTTGCTTATTGCTGGCTTCGGCCGGCCGCGGAGAATGGACGGCGATCATCGATTGGGGCGCCGTTCGGTTGGCGGCAGATTCGAGGGGTGAATCCGGAGGTCTTCCCGCGAGCGACGGTCTCGGACACCGCTCGCGGTCCCCACCGTCTGGGGGCCCAGGACCGCCGTAGTGAGATCACAACGCCCCGTCTGGCCGCCCAGGATGCCCGTGGTGATCTCGCAACGGCCCGACTCGTCGACTCAGGCGGCCCCAGGTGACTTCACGTGGGACCCTCCGGCCGCCCAGGGAGGGCAGGGCGACTTCGCAACGCCCATCGGGGCCAACCAGGACGCCCGTTGCGAGTCCGGTCGCCCGCCACGCGCCCGCCGGATTCCTGCCCTCCTGACCTCCTGCATTCGTCAGCGTGAGCGCGTCCGTCGCCGCCTCCCAAAGAAAAACGCCACGACTTTCTTGCCCCGCCCGCGGCCCCGTCGCAAATCACGCCCCATGAGCGACCCCTACATCGATTGCTTGGAAATCCTGGGCTACGGCCCGCATGCGGTCAACCAGATGGGCACCCTCCTGGTGGGCCTCGACCTCGACCTCGATCCGGCCATCGAGGTCATGCGCAACCGGGTCTCGGCACAGACCGGCCTCGTCGCGGAGCTGTTGACCAAGGCGGGGGCCGTCGAGGCCGTCACGTACGCAGGTCAGCACCCGCAATTCAACCCCGTCGTCGCTGGGCACGACCTGCTGGCGCGGGCCGCCGACTACGTCAAGTCGCAGCCGGGCGGCGCGGTACTCAAGTCGGACCTGCTGGACGGGCGCACGAAGACCGCGATGCGCAAGCTGCGCGGCTCCAAGCTGGCCGGCTTGCTCGCGCACGCCATCACCTTCTTTGGTACCAAGGGCGCAAGCCTCGGCGAGGCCGTCTCCCGCAAGGCCGAGCTGGTCTCGACGCACCAGGCGCTGGAGAAGCTCAACACGGACGTGCGCGTGTCGCGGACGGAGCGGCGCGAGTTCACGCCCGAGGTCGAGGCCGCCCGTGCCCGCTGGCTCGACACGTACGTCGCGGCCAAGCACCTCGCGCGCTGTGTGCTCACGCTGCACGCCAAGCTCGACCTCCTGAGCGAGATCTTCGACGACCTGGCCGAGGTCCACGCCGTCCCCGGCGTGCGCGACTGACGCGCCCCCCACCGTAGTTCGTCGGGCGACCTCACGCCGCCTGGCTCAGCAGCCGTGTCATCGTCTCAGGATCGCGCTCGATGGCGCGCAGCAGCGCGAGGGCCGGAGCGTCTGGCGTGGTGCGATGCTGCTCCCAGTCACGCAGCGTGCCGATGGGCAGCCCGAAGGCCTGCGCGAACTGAAGCTGCGTCATCCCGAGCCGTTGCCGCAAGACCTTGACGGATGAGACTCGCCTCATGGACCCAAGCTCCGCCGACGTCAGCGGTGGCGCATCGGGATCCGCCAGAGCCGCAGCAGTGACCTCATCGTCAGTCATGGCGTCCACTCGCTCCCAGTCGCTCGTTCCGCTAGGCATGGCGTCCGGGAGGTCGACGCCATGCTTGAGCCGGCTGTCCTTGGCCTTGTTTCGGTCCCGCTCGTACCTCACTCAGTAACGCTACGACCAGCCCGTAGTCCGGTCAACGTCTGCGCGTAGGCGGCACGCCGGCCCCTCTCCGAATCCCACTGCCCCGCGAACGCCGAGACGCCAGACCCACCGCGAGCGGCGGGCTCGGGCAACGCGAAGCGAGCTGTGTTGCCGCAACACTGACGGCGCGCCCCGCGCCGCGCGAGGACCGCGAGCGGTGTCCGAGCCCGTCGCTCGCGGGAGGGCGTCCGCCCCGCGTCCTTGCCTCCCCAACCGCGCGATGCTACCCCCGGCCCGAGGGGAGGACTCATGGCGCTGCACGGCTTCTTCGACTACGACGGCACGGGAGACGCCGATGCCGAGGCGCTCGAGCTCCTGCGCGACTTCACCGACGCGCAGTGGCAGGCGCTCCTCGCGTTCACGCAGACCGAGCACTACCGCGCCGGACAGTCGCTGTTTGCCGCGGGCGCCCTCGAGCGCGCGCTCTACGTCGTCGCGGACGGCCGGCTCGAGGTGCTGTCGCCCAAGGACGGCCGCCGGATGTCGACCATCGAGGAGGGCTCGGTCGTCGGCGAGCAGGGCTTCCTGGATGCGCGACCCCGCTCGGCCGAGGTGCGCGCCATTACGGACGCGCACGTGCTCAAGCTCTCGCTCGATGCCTTCGACCGCTTCACGGCGCTCCATCCCGACCTCTCGCGCGCGTTCGTCTTCGATCTGGCCCGCATCCTCTCGCTCCGGCTGCGCCAGTCCAACGCGCTGCTGGTCGCGAGGCGCTAGGTGGCTGCCACGAAGACTGCGCTCTTCTCGCCGTTCACGGCCTACGCCTCGCGGGTTCCGACGTGGGCGTGGCACCTCGGCCGGGTCGTCTCGCTCGCCTCCCTCGCGGCGCTCATTGGGCTCCTCCTCACCTCGCCCGAGACCGGCCTGCGCGCCGTCTGGGGGCTCGCAGTGCCCCTCCTGCCGGCGGTCTGGCTCATCGCGCCCGGCCTTTGGCGGAACGTGTGTCCCTTTGCCACGATGAACCAGCTCCCCCGGCTCTTTGGCTTCACCCGCGGCCTCACGCTTACGCCCGCCTGGCGCGACGCGGCCTACGTCATCGGGTTGCTGTTGTTCTTGTTTCTGGCCTCGGCCCGGCAGGTGCTCTTCAACGAGAGCGCGGACGCGACCGCGGGCCTGCTGCTCGGGCTGCTGTCGGCAGCTTTCCTCGGGGGCGTCGTCTTCAAGGGCAAGAGCGGCTGGTGCAGCACATTCTGCCCGCTGTTGCCCGTGCAGCGATTGTACGGCCAGACCCCGTGGGCGGTCCTGCCCAACGCGTGGTGCAAGCCCTGCGTCGGCTGCGCCAAGAGCTGCTACGACTTCAACCCGACCGTCGCGCAGCTCGCGGATCTCTACGACGACGATCCGCGCTATTCGGGCTACCGCAAGTTCTTCGCAGCACTCCTGCCGGGGTTTGTGCTGGGCTTTCTCACGATGCCCGCCGAGCTCTCTCCGGGCCTGCGTCTCGTGCGCCTGTTCGTGTTTGCGGCGTCGAGCCTGGGCCTGTTTCTGACCCTCCAGACGTTTGCGCGGCGGTCGGCCTTCCGCCTCGTCGCGCTGTTCGCGGCCACCGCCATCACGCTGTTTTACGCCTTCGGGCTGCCGGTCGTGTTCATGAACCTGAAGGCTCTCTTCGGCCTCGCCACGCCCGACTGGGTGCTCTGGGCCTTGCGCGCCTTCGTCGTCTGCGGCGCGCTCTACTGGCTCGGTCGCACCCACGATCGCGAGCCCCGGTTCCTGGCCAAGGTCACCGGCCAGGGGGCCGTGCGCGTCAAGGCCAAGCAGGTGCTCTCCCGCCACGTGGCGAACGCCGCGGCGGCGCCCGAGGTCACCTTTCAGCCGACCGGCAAGAGCGTCGCGGCTCGGCCCGACCAGCCCGTGCTCGAGGTCGCCGAGGCTGCCGGGCTCAAGATCGAGTCCGGCTGTCGCATGGGGGTCTGCGGCGCCGACCCGATCGCCGTGCAGCAGGGCATGGAGCACCTCTGCCCCGTGGGCGACGACGAGCAGGCGACGCTCGAGCGCCTCGGCCACGCATCCAACACCCGGATGGCCTGCATGGCGCGCGTGCGGGGGCCGGTGACGGTTGCGCTCGTGCCCGACAAGCCGACCGGCAAGACCTACGAGCTCCTCCCCGCAGTGGGCTTCGATCCCGAGGTGAAGCGGGTCGTCATCGTCGGCAACGGCATCGCCGGAGTCACCGCCGCCGACTATGTGCGCCGCAATCACCCGACCTGCGAGGTCCACCTCGTCGCGCGTGAGCCGCACCACCTCTACAACCGCATGGCGCTCGCGCGCGTCGTCTACGGCAAGAGCGCGCTGCATGGGCTCTATCTGCTCCCCGAGGCCTGGTACGAGGAGCATCAGATCCAGTGTTGGCTCAACACTCGCGCCGTCGCGATTGATCGCCCGAAACGGCAGGTCGCGCTGGCGACCGGCGAACGCCTCGACTACGACCGCCTCGTGCTGGCCATGGGCAGCCGCGCGTTCGTGCCGCCGATCCCCGGCATCGAGACCCAGGGCGTCTTCGTCCTCCGCGACGCGACCGACGCCGTCGCCGTCCGCGGCTTCGTGCAGGAGCGGCGCATCGCTCGCGTCGTCGTGCTCGGCGGCGGGCTGCTCGGCCTGGAGGGCGCCTACGCGGTGCACAAGCTGGGGCTGCCCGTGACCGTCATCGAGCGTGGGCCCTATCCGCTCGCGCGGCAGCTGGACGCGCGCGCCGGTGAGCTGCTCACGCGTTGGCTCGCTGGCCTCGGCATCGACGTCATCGTGGGGCTCGACACCCTGCGCGTGCAGTCGGACGCGACGGGCGCCGTCAGCGGCCTCGAGCTCTCCGATGGCCGCACCCTCCCGGCCGGGCTCCTGCTCGTCTGCATCGGCATCCGCGCCAACACGGAGCTGGCGCAGGCCGCCGGGCTGACCGTCGGTCGCGGCGGCGTCCTGGTGGATTCAGCCATGCGCACCTCGGATCCCGCGGTCTATGCCGTCGGCGACGTCGCCGAGCGCGAGGGCCAGATCGGCGGGCTCTGGACCGTCGGAGTCGAGCAGGCCAAGGTCGCGGCCAAGAACCTTACGGGGCTGCCCGACCGCCTCGCCACCTTCGAGCCCATCCCGCCGGTCACCATGCTCAAGGTCACGGGGATCGACGTGCTCTCGGTCGGCGCCACCGGGAGCGAGCGCGAGGGTGACCTCGAGGTGGTCGTGGACGAGGCCGACGCGCACCGCTATCGCAAGCTCGTCCTGCGCGACGGCGCGGTCATTGGCGGCATCGTGCTCGGCCTCCCGGAGGTGTTCCCCCGAGTTACCGCGGCCGTCAAGGCCCGCAAGGACGTCGCCGGCCTTCTCAACCGCCTGCGCGCTGGAGACTGGGATGCGCTGTAGTGCTCTGTTGCTCTGGGCTGTGGCTGCGGTGGCTGCGGCAGAGAAGCCCTTGGTCCTCCACTTCATCGGCGACGTGAACTTCGCCGCCCGCCGCCTTCCGCGCACTCCGGAGGCGCTGGCGGCCGAAAACCCGCTGCGCGCGATGACCGAGCGCTTCAAGACTGCCGACCTCGTCGTCGCCAACGGCGAGGGCCTCCTCACGCGGTCGCAGCTCAAGTCCTATGGCGAAGAGCGTCTCGACATTGGCGCGCCACCGGTGTGGGCCCGCACCTACCGCCCCGCGGGCGTGCACCTCGTCGGTCTCGCCAACAACCACAGCTGGGACGGCACGGCCGGCGACGTGCTCGACAACCGCGCAGCGCACCTCGCCGCGGGCGTGGCGGTCTATGGCACCGGCACGACGCCGGAGGAGGCCGAGGCGCCGTACGTCCTAAAAGGAGCGACCGGTCGCTGTCGCCTGGCGATCGTCCCGGCCACGCTCAAGTCGAATCGGCGTCCCAGGAGCGGCGCGAGTGTCGCGTTCTACGAGGGCGCCTCGGGGGTCGAGCGCCTCGCCGCACGGGTCACGGTACTCGCCCGGGAGGGGTGCTTCGTCATCGTGTCCGTGCATTGGGGCCGCGAGGTCGTCCCGACGCCACCGAAGGACGTGGTCGCCGCAGCGCATCGGCTGGTGGACGCGGGCGCGCGGGTCGTCGTCGGTCACCACCCGCACGTGCTGCAAGGGGTCGAGCTGCGAAACGGCGCCGCCATCGCCTACAGCATCGGCAACGCGCTGTTCTCCAATCGCGACCCGGACAAGCGCCGCTCGGGCGTGCTGGCCGTGACGCTCACGGGCGATTCCAGCCTCACCTTGTCGGAGCTCGCGCTCTGGCCGGCCGAGATTCATCCCGGGGACTTCACGCTGAGGCCAGCGACCGAGAAGCAGCGCACTGCGACCTTGGCTCGGCTGCGCACGACGTCGGCCCCGTTTGGCACGCGCGTCGAGGAGCGCGACGGTCGGCTCGTGTTCACCGCCGCGCGATAGCGGTGCTTACGGCTTTGCCCCCCCGCGAATCCAGAGGTGCACGGTCTCCGCCACACCATCCGGGACGCCAGTCGGCCCCGGCATCTTGGGGCCGCAGGTGAGCACGCCGCGCGTGATCTTGGTGTAGAGCAGGCTGCTCTCCGGGTCCCCAGGGCGGACGCGCAGAAAACCGGGGCAGCTCGCAGGGACGTTCACCAGGGACGCGTAGGCCGATTCGGGCGTCGACAGGTTGAGCCCACCCGCTGCGCCCGAATGGCAGCCGGAGCCCGGAGTACAACCGCCGGGCGTCACGAGCTTGGAGTAGACGTTCTGGGCCCACGAGAGCACGGGCAGCTCGCCAAGATCGAACGTCGCGTCTGCAGTCACGACGCCGGGATCCGCGCCCCCGTCGGCAGGCACGTCAGCCACGGCATCCGGCGCGTTGTGGACATCTGAGCCCGTGACTACGTCCGCACAACAGCCGACGAGCGCCAGCGAGGCGAGGCCGAGGAGGTCGCGTTTCAGGTCGATTCGCACGCGCCGAGCCTAGCACGGCTCAGCCGCCGAGCTCCTCCAAGACCGTGAGCGGATGCGACCGGGCGCTCACCTGCGGCCAGAACCGCTCGATGGTCCCATCCGCGCCAATGAGCACCGTCACGCGGCTGGCCGACTTCTGGTTACCGTTCTCCGCGGCGCCGTAGGCCAGCCCGAGCTGGCGCTTCGTGTCGCACAGGAGCGGGAAGTCGAAGCCGAACTTGTCCGCGAAGCGCGTGTTCGCTGCGGCGGAATCGAAGCTGGCGCCAAAAATACGAATGCCGAGCGCGTCATAGCGCGTGCGTAGGTCGCGGAACCCGCAACCCTCGGCCGTTCAGCCAGGCGTGTCGGCGGCCGGATAGAACCAGATGAGCACGCGGCTTCCGCGCAGGTCCTTCAAGCGGATGGTCTCACCCGTGTGCGCGATGGACACGAAGTCGGGGGCCAGATCTCCAGGGTTCAGCATGTCGTCCTCCTTGACGCGCGTGCTCCGTAGCATGTCGTGTTCGTTGGAGCCATCCGCCCCGGGCACGCTACGGGCTCAGCCGCACGTGCTCCTGGACCTCGGCGCGCGCACGCAAGGCCTGCACGAGGCGCTGCTCTTCGCGCACTCGCTGGCGGGCGAGGGCCGCGCGACGCGCTTCGTCCCGTGACGGCGCGGCCGCGGCGTCCGCCGGACCGACGACGCGGGCGATGACCCACCCGGCGCGTGTCCGCACCGGGCGTTGCCAGCCGGCGCCCGCGCCGGGAGCAAACACACGGGCCTCCAGCTCTGGCTCGGCGCCGCCGTGGTCGACGCGCATGGGCGCGAGCTTCTCGAGGCCCGCAGGCTCTGTGCCCTTGCGCAGGGCTGCCGAGGCCGCCTCGATCTGCTGCTTGGCCGAGGCCTGTCGCGCGGCCGCTGCGTTCGGGGCCACGCGCAGCAGCCAGCCGTCGACCATGACCGCCGCTCGAGCCGCGCTCATCGTCGCCAGCTCGGCGTCGACGTCCCCTTCGGAGATCGCGAGGTCGCCCAAGGTGTCGACGAGCCGACGCCGTTCTAGGCGCTCACGCAGTTCACTCCGGAGCAGCTCCAGGTCAATGCCTTGCGCCGCGAGCGTCTCCGGCTTGGTCGCCTCCGCAGGCAGACGTGCGAGCTCGGCCGCCACGTCCGTGTCCGAGACGACCACGCCGCGCGCGGCCAGCGCCACGGAGACGAGCTCGGCTGCAATCATGCGATCGAGG
>SXOX01000126.1 GCA_005776585.1 Pseudomonadota bacterium
ACCCGTCGCGCAGGCGCCGCCGCCGGTCCCTGCGCCGCCGCCCGTCGGCCCGCCGGCTGTCCCGCTCCCGGCCGTCCCCGTCTGCCCGCTCCGCGCCGCGCAGTCGCAGAGCGTGCAGGTCCCGAGCGTGCAGCACGTGTCCATCGTGCCGCCCTTGCCGCCGGTCCCGCCCGTCGTCCCGGTCGCGCAGCTCGAGTTCCCGGCCGCACTGCCGCCGCCACCGCCCGAGCTCGTCTCGCACGTGAAGAACTGCTGGCTCGCGTTGCCGCCCGTTCCGCCCGTCGCCGCCGCCGTCGCCGACGCATTGCCGCCGCTGGTGCCCGCACTTCCGGCCACGCCGTGGCCCTGGATGAGGTCACAGCGGAGTATCGTCACTGTCGACGTCGTAGCGTGTACCACGTAGCTGCTCTTGCCATGCCCGTCCGTCGAGGTCCCCGTCGCATTGACGCCAACCAGCTTGAGGTCGAGCAGCTTGACCCCGGTGACGGTCCGCGCGCGTATCGTCATGGTCTCTTGATCGGTCCCGTGCAGGCCGCCCGAGATCGTCACGAGGTGCCCGCTCACGTTGCGGTCGGCGCGCGTCCAGGTCGTATTGTAGGCGCCATAAATGCGCACATTGGACTTGACGTCCACGATCTCCGCGTACGCTACTGCGTTGGCCTGCACGTAGACATCGGACTTGCTCGTGGCGACCGCGCGGCCAATCGCATAGTTGATGGTCTTGCACGGCGCGGCCTTGGTGCAGTTGCCCGTGTCGGTACCGGACTCCGCGACGAACACCGCCGAGGTGATCGTCCCGTCGAGCCCATCGCAGTTCTCATCAAGGAAACTGCCATCAGGCTCCTCGTACAGCCCGTAGAGGGGCACGGCCGCGTAGTCGTCCACGAAACCGCCGGCGCCCGTGCATTTCTGCTTCGTCCCAGCGCATGCCCCGAGCTGCACCGAGTTGGTCGGCGGGCTCGCGATGTTGTCTGCGGTCGCGTCGCAGTCGTTGTCCTTGGCGTCGCACTTGGTCTCCGTGGCCTCGTAGTCCGTCCCGTACTGCGTTGCTCCGCATGCCTGCCACGCCCCGCTCACGCACTGGCTCGCCGAGTGCTTCTTGCCACTACAGACCCCGCTCTGCTTCTCGCAATTCGTCAAGGTCAACGACGTGTCCGCGGCGTCCGTTTGCCCGTCGCAGTCGTCGTCCTTGGTGTTGCAGGTCTCCGCAACCGCCTTCGACTCGGAGTCGCACACGATGCCGGTCTTGGCCACATCACACGTCGTCTTCCCGTTGGCGCACACGCCGACGCCGCACGCCGTACCCA
Source organism: Pseudomonadota bacterium (assembly GCA_005776585.1). Lineage (GTDB taxonomy): Bacteria > Myxococcota_A > UBA9042 > SXOX01. The sequence continues at coordinate 1,308 of SXOX01000126.1, forward strand.
CGCCGCTCACCTTGGTGCCGTTCTTCAACGTGACCGAGAAGTCCTCGTCGGTGCTGTCGTCGCAGTCGTTGTCCTTGGCGTCGCAGCTGGTCTCGGTCGTGGCTTGATAGGCGCTCGACGCCGCGGCGTACTCCGTGTTGGTGCAAGGTTTCCATGCGCCGGAGACGCACAGCGCCTTCGGACGCACGGCTCCCGCACAGACGCCCTTCTGGTTGTCGCAGGGCACGAGGGTCATGTCGGGGTCGGCAGCGTCCGTCAGCCCGTCACAGTCGTTGTCTTTGCCATCGCAGACCTCCTGCGACGCGTTCGCCTCGGTCGGGCAGGTGATCCCGGCTCCCGTACCCTGGCAGATCGTCGTCCCCCCCGCACACGCGCCGACGCCGCACGACTTGCCCGCACCAGTGACCGTCACGCCGTTGATCTGCAGCCACGTGAAATCCTCGTCGGTGCTCCCGTCGCAGTCGTTGTCGAGCGCGTCACACTTGCCTTCGGTGCCGGAGGCGAAGTCGGCCGAGTGCGACTGATACTGGGTCGCGCCGCAGGCCTTCCAGCTCGAGCTCACACACAGCGAGGCGACCTTCTTCGACCCCGCGCACACGCCTTTCTGGTTCTCACAGGCGTCGAGCACGAGCGACGTGTCCGCTGCGTCCGCCGTTCCATCGCAGTCGTTGTCCTTGCCGTCACAGGTCTCGGACGTAGCTCCAGCCTCGGAGCTGCACGTGATGCCGTTCTTGGCTCCGTTGCAGAGCGTGGTCCCTCCGGCGCACGCGCCGACGCCGCAGGCCTTGCCGGCGCCCGTCACCTTCACTCCGTTGAGCTGCGTCATCGTGAAGTCGTCATCGATCGCCCCGTCGCAGTCGTTGTCTTTGCCCTCGCACACCGACTCGGGCCCCGCTTGATACGCTGCGTCCGCAGCGAGGTAGATGGCATCGGTGCAGGCCTTGAACGCTCCGGACTGGCACAGGGCCGCGGTCTTCTTCGCCGCGGCACAAACGCCCTTGGTCTTCTCACAGGCGGGCAGCACGAGGCCGGCGTCTGCGCCGTCGGTCGCGCCGTCACAGTCATTGTCCGCGCCGTCGCAGAGCTCGCTACCGGCCCCCGCCTCGGACGTGCACATGAGGCCATTCTTTTGAGCGTTGCAGAGCGTCGTGCCGTTCTGGCAGGCGCCGGTCCCGCAGGTGTGCCCCGGCCCGTACACGGTGGTCCCGTCGAGCAACACGATCCCGAAGTCCTCATCCGCCGCGCCGTCGCAGTCATCGTCGCGACCATCGCACTTGGTCTCCGCAACAGCCGAGTAGGTCGGGTCGTACGCGGCGTAGTCCGGTTGCGTGCAAGCGCTCCAGCCTCCGCCACTGCACCGCGCCAGCGGCTTGAGCAAGCCCGCGCAGATACCGGCCTGCTTCTCGCACGGAGGCCGTACCAGGCTCGGGTCCGCGACGTCGGTCGTGCCGTCACAGTCATCGTCCAGTCCGTTGCAGGTCTCGGCCGTGGCCTTCACCGACGTGCTGCAGACGATCGCCGTGCCCGCGACATTGCAGGTCGTACTCCCCCCCTGACAGACGCCCACTCCGCACGCGACACCCACCCCGCCGACCGTCTTGCCATCTGGCAGGGTCACGCTGAAGTCCTCGTCGGCCGTCCCATCGCAGTCGTCGTCCTGCCCGTCGCAGGTCGTCTCGGTGTTGCCGTGCCAGTCAGGCCCGTACTCGCTCTGTCCGCAGCCGAACCAGCTTCCATTGATGCACAGCGTCTTCTGCTTCTTGGAGCCCTTGCACACACCCGCCTGACGCTCACAATCGACCACGGCGAGGTTGGCGTCGGCGGCGTCGGTCTTGCCGTCGCAGTCGTCGTCGGCGCCATTGCACACCTCCCCGCTGGCCTTCGACTCCGACGAACACGCGATGCCTTGGCCATCCGCCGTACACTCCGCGATGCCGCCACCACAGGCGCCGACTCCACAGGCGCTCCCGGCCCCGGACACGACCTTCCCGTCGAGCAGGACCGCCGAGAAGTCCTCATCCGCTTGGGTATCGCAGTCGTTGTCGAGCGTGTCACAGCTGAGCTCGGCGCCCGCCTCGTAGCTCGTGGCGTGGGCCTTGTAGTGGAGGCTCGTGCACGGCGCCCATGTGCCACCCGAGCACAGCGTGGCGGGTTTCATGGCCCCGGCGCAGACGCCGCTCTGCTTCTCACAATTGGACAGCGTCAAGCTCGGGTCGGCGGCGTCCGTCTCTCCGTCGCAGTCGTCGTCCTTGCCGTTGCACAGCTCGGCGGAGGCGTTCGCCTGAGTCGAACACACGAGGCTCGTGCCTCCCTCGCCGCACTGCGTGCTTCCACCGGCACAGAGCCCGACGCCGCAGCTCTTGCCGGTCCCCTGCACGACGACGCCGTTGGCCATGGTCACACTGAAGTCCTCGTCGCCGTTCCCGTCGCAGTCGTTGTCGAGGGTGTCGCAGTGAAGCTCCTGGCCCGCCTCGTAGCTCGACGACACGGTGGCGTAGAGCGAATCAGGGCAGAGCTGCCAGCTCCCACCCTGGCACAGGGCGGCGTTGTGCATGGCGCCCGTGCACACGCCCGCGGTCTTCTCACAGGCCGTCAGCACGAGGTCGGGGTCGTCCGCGTCGGTCTTGCCGTCGCAGTCGTTGTCCTTGCCGTCACAGGTCTCCGGCGCGCTCTGGCCGGCCGTCGAGCACACGACGCCGAGCTTGTTCGACGCACAGGCGAGCACGCCATTGGCGCAGGCACCTACGCCGCAGGACGTTCCGGCGCCGTTGAGCGTCGCGCCATCGGCGCCCAACAACGCGAAGTCCTCGTCGGTGTCGCCGTCGCAGTCGTCGTCCTTGCCATCACAGAGCGACTCGGCGTTCGCCGAATAGCCCGCAAACGTCGCCTGGTAGTCGGCGGCCGCACACGCCTCGAAGACCCCATCGACGCAGGACGCAGCCGGATGCAGCGCGCCCTGGCACACGCCGGCCTGGGTCTCGCACAGCGCGAGCGCCATCGAGGGGTCCTGAGCGTCCATCTTGCCGTCGCAGTCGTCGTCCTTGCCGTTGCAGACCTCCTCGCCCGCGAGCACCTCCGTCGTGCACGTGATGCCAGTCTTCTCTGCCGTGCACGCCATCGCGCCGCCGGCGCAGTTCCCCGTACCGCAGCTGACTCCGGCTCCCGTCACGACCGTCCCGTCAGCGAGCGTGGCGGTGAAGTCCTCGTCGGTCGCGCCGTCGCAGTCGTTGTCGAGGCCATCGCAGTGCAGCTCCCTGCTCGACTCGTAGGTCGCCGTGTGGTCGGCGTAGTTGCCTTGCGTGCACGGCTGCCAGCTGCCGCCGACGCACGCCGTGACCGGGTGCAGCGATCCCTGACAGACGCCATCCTGGTCCTCGCACGCCCCCACGACGAGCGACGGATCCTGCGCGTCCACGAGGCCATCGCAGTCATCGTCGACGCTGTTGCAAGTCTCCGGGGCGATCGCCACCTCTCCGGGACAGGTGATGCCCGAGCCGTCCGGACTGCACTGCGTGACGCCACCCGAGCACGCGCCCGTGCCACAGGCCACGCCGGCGCCGATGACGGTGTTTCCGCCCGCGGTCTCCACCGCAAAGTCCTCATCGGCCTGGCCGTCGCAGTCGTCGTCCTTGCCGTCGCACTGGGTCTCCTTGCCTGGCGCGTACCCTGCCGAGAGCGCGCTGTATTCCGCGTTCGTGCACGGTCCCCACTGCCCCCCCTGGCACAAGGTCGCCGGCTTGACTGCGCCTGCGCACAGCCCGTCCTGCTTCTCGCACGAGACCAAGGTGAGATCGGAGTCCTCGGCGTCCGTCTTGCCGTCGCAGTCGTCGTCCTTGCCGTTGCACACCTCGGCCTCGACCTTCACGGTCGTCGAGCACGCGATGCTCCCCGGGCTCGCCGTGACGCACAGCGTCGTGCCGCCGCCGCACACGCCGGTGCCGCACGCGACGCCGACGCCCTGGACCGTCGTCTGATCGGGCAGCGCGACCGCGAAGTCCTCGTCGGAGGTGCCGTCGCAGTCGTTGTCGAGGCCCTCGCAGGTCAGCTCCGTGCTGCCTTCGTACTTGGGCGCAAAGGCCAAGTACTCCACGCTGGTGCAGGGCTTCCAGCTTCCAGCAGAGCAGAGGGCGGCGGGCTTCGTCGCACCGGAGCACACCCCGTCCTGCTTCTCGCACGGCGCGAGCGTGAGATCCGGATCGTCGGCGTCCGTCTTGCCGTCGCAGTCGTTGTCCTTGCCGTCGCAGCTCTCCTTGCCGGCGGTCGCGTCGTCGTCGCAGACGAGCGCGCCTCCCTTGCACAGGAACACGCCGTCCTTGCAATCATCCGGGTCGTCGCCGTCGCAGGCGTCGCCTTTGCCCTTCACATTGTCGACCGTGCCATTGCAGTCATCGTCCTGGTCGTTGCACGTCTCGACGACCGCCTCCTTGGCGTCACAAGCCGACAGGCCCTCGGGCCCACACTTGCGCTCGCCCTTACACGCACCGGCGGCATTGGTGCGGGTGCACGTGGTCGACGCCTTGATCTCGGAGGCGTAGGTCGAGCAGGCACAGCCCCCGACCTTCGGTAGACAGACGTTGCCCGTCCCGACCGCTTGGCACGTCGCGCTCGGCGGGCAGCCCGTATCGTCCTGGCAGGCCGGGGCGAAGAACGACCCAACTCCGCCCGCAGCCTCGAGACACCGCGCGTCCTTCTGCCCGAGTAGCGGGTTTTGGCAGTCGGTGTCCGCGTGGCACGGCAGGCAGTAGCCGAGGTGCGACGAGAGGCAAACGAACACGTGGTCCGTCCCCGTCCCGACGTCCTTGCACGAGGTCCCCGACGGACACGTCGCCGACTCCGCGCAGGTCCGGGCGCACTCGTAGCCGCCACCGCCGATGACGCACAGCGTGTTCTCGCAGTCGTCGTTCTGGGTGCATGGCGCGCCAGGGCACCCGACGCACGGGGCCGAGTCACCCGGAGCCGCCCCGGGATCGACCCCGCTCACCGCCTCGGTCGCCGTCGCGACGTCCCGCGTATCGGTCGGAGGGAGCACGACCTCACCCGAAGGTGGCGCGCCCGTGTCGCTCGTCGTCGTGGCTCCGGACCCTGCCGGTGCGCTGGTGTCCTCGGCGCAGCCCAACGCAGCCAAGTGTGAGAGCGTGAGGAGGAGCAACAAGGGGCGAGGTGTTGAGGTGTGCACCCGATCGCTATCGGACTTGACGGCGTTCTTGTCAACCGTCTTGGCTGCGCCGGCTTGGCCCGTCACAGGAGCGTGTTCCCAGTCGCCATCGGTCCCGATGACGACACCGGATCGTCGATCACGGCGGCGTCGTGAGTCCCTGTCGAGATCGGGTTGACACCGACCTTGCGCGCCAGTAAGGTCGCTCCAGCACGTTGCCGACTGGGGGTCCCGCATGATCACGCCCTCGCGCCTCCGCGCCTCCGCGCCTCTGGCAACTCGTCCTTTGTGCAGCCATGTCCGCTCTTGCGCCGTTCCTGACACGAAGTGCTGGCGCCGACGTTCTGCTCAGGGAAGACGCGTTCGGCTACCTCGGTCCCTCCCCCAGCGCGTATGGTTGGGCCGTCTCGACGCGCAACGTCCCGGGGCCCGGGGTAACTGTCGATACCAACGAGCAGGCCCTCTCCTTCGATTCGGGCGACCCCGCCGAGGCGTGGGCGGCGGACGCCACGGCGGAGATTGACCTGGGAGCTTCGGCCATCGACGGCGCGTCCATCCAGCTGATGCTGGCCGTCAGCGGGCGCTTCTCCCAGACCACGTACGCCGTGGCGGTGCTCCACCCCACCGGAGCCTGGGTGGTCGTCCGCTCGGGCACTGCCGATCCGCGCGAGGTGCCCGCGGCTGGCGGCGCACGGGACTTGCTCAATGACGTCGCGGTCGTGACTGCGAGCTTCCCGGAGCCTGTGCCGAGCCCGCTGCGCATTCGGGTGCACCTCGAGGGCCCCGCCCACGAGAGCGGACGCTTCCTCGTGCGCAACGTGCGAGTCGTACTGGGCGTACCGGCCCGTCCCGATTCGGCACGTCCGCTCGGCGGTGACGGGACAGCGCAGGACCCGTGGCGCTACCGGCTCTTCGATGCCGATGGGGACGCCATCGCACCCTTGGAGGCGACTGCCAGAATCCAGCCCTCTGGCCTGGATCGACCTGGACACCCAACGCGGCCCCAGCCACTGGGGGGACTTGCACCTTCACAGGGCTCGTTCAAAGCGATGTCCCGATCTTTGGCGACGGTGTCACGCTCGACGGCCAATCCACCGGCCGAATCGCGCCACCCGGGGGAGGGATTGCCCTTGTGGCCATCGGGACGCCCGGAGGCCTTGGGACCTCGGCTACGAACCTCATCATCGACGGCGGCGACGTGGGCATGTTGGTCTCGGGCGATGAGGTCGTCGTCTCCGGCGTGTCCCTCGAAGGCGCGAGTGTCGGTGTGGCGGTCAAGCTCGCGACCGACGTCATGCTCGACACCGTGCGCATCTCGGGCTACGTCCCGCCCAGCGGGACGCCCTACCCGAATCCTGGACTCTACGTTGCCGACTCCACTGACGTCATCGCCGAAGGAGTCGACCTGGATAGTTTCCCCAGCGGCGTGGTCATCGACGCGAGCGACGACGTGACAATTTCGAGCTCGACGGTCGAGGCCTCTCTGCCGCCCGGCACGGGGTCGACGGGCTGGTCGGGTGTCGGCCTCGCGGCTCGGCACTCGCGGAATGTGACCATTCATGGGACGGCGATCGAGATCGACGACAGCATTCTTGAGGCCGTGGCGGTCCGCGGAGCTCCCGTGACCCAGGGTTGGTCGACCTGCTCGAACGTCTCGCTCAGCGGCGTCGACGTCACGGCAGCGCCGACCAACGCCGGTTTCGGCATCGCGGTGCTCGTCGAGACGTGTCGGTCGTTCACCATTCGTGGGCTCGGCGACGGGCCGGGTGTCGTCGAAGACGCCTGCTCCGAGGTTGCCGCTTCGGGCCAGCCGTCGACCCTGAGCGGTCAGGTCCTCTTCCACGAAGTGCACGACGCGGCCGTTCAGAATGCGGTCCTCGATACCTCCAATCCGCAGTTGTTCGGCCTCTACGCGGTCAATGGCAGCAGTCTTCGGGTCGGTCCACACGTGGTCATCGGTTCGCCCGCACCTGGTGTAGGACAGCATCGCTACGGACTCACCGCGATTGACACGGAGAGCGTTCGCGCATGCCAGGTCACGGTCCGCGGTGCCGACCTTCCGGGCGCCTCCGGGCTGCCTGCGACTACGCTGCCGCTCAGCCCCTCGTTGGGGACCGCGCCCTGGCTGGGAGCCTACGGCGTCGCCCAGGTGGGCATCCTCGTTGGCGCCGTGGCCAGCAGCGTCGTCGATGCCGCCAACCCTGCGGGGCCACCAAAGAAGCCATTCTCGTTGGAGGTCATCGACTCGGAGATCTCGGGCAACGCCATTGGCCTGCTCATGGCCGGACTGCCACAGGCGCAGGTCATCGACAGCGTTGTGCGGGTGAGCCGCCTTGCGGGGATTGCGGCGCTGGCGACCTCGTCAGCGGCTCCGAACTTCCCCCTGATCGCACCGGCACGTGAGCATCGACTGAAGGACGTCCGTGTGTTTGGCAATGGAGTCGGCGTCATCACCGATCAATGGGCCAGCGGGACGTTCATCGGCCCCGAGGCCGCGCTGCCACCGATCCCGCTCGTGCCGCCTGCTGTGCCGCCATTGGCAACCGACGCGCCCACCTCGCAGATCTTCGACAATGCCTTCGCGGCCGTCCGACTCGGCGGCGTCCGCGAGCGCGTCGTGGGTGCTCGCATCGGCGGCCCGCCCGCGGCCATGCCCGGCGTCCCCGACGGCCTCTCAGCCGACGGGATCGGCCTGGCGCACGTCCCCGCGTTCCTGGACCTCGTGCCTGCCGGGCTCGCGGTCACGCGCCTGGCTGACATCGGCTACAACCGCGTCACGGGGGCCCCGCGCGGAGTGCTGCTGCACGGGGCGTTCAACTCACGTGTCCATCACAACGCGATCTCGGACTGCGGAGCTGGGGTCTTTTTGGCTCCGGCCGTCTCCCCCATCCATCAGCCCGGCCTGAAGACGCTGGGAGACCTTGGCATCGTCGAAGGCATCGATGTCCTGTCGCGGACCGTCGACCCCGTCGAAAACCAGATCGACCGCAACACCATCGATCGTCGCTGCCACCTCGAGGAGTCCGACGCGTCCGGCGCCGTCGTTGGACTGCAGGACAGCCTGTGTCCTGCGATTGCGTACCTCGGACGAACGACCTGCCGCGGCGAGGTCTGCCTCGACCCCTGCCGCGCGGACGGGGGCGCCTGCGCCTGCGACGGCGCTTGCGAGGATCTGGCTGGAGACCCATGCACGTGCGGTGAGCCGGGATGTCCCTTGCAAGAGTGTACCTGCGGCGCCAAGTCGTGCATCTGCGAGGTCGGGACGAGCCAATGTGAGTGCGAACTGGCTGGCGCTTGCTGGAACGGTATGGCCCCTCCCGGCACCCACCGCGTCGAGGCCGGTGACAACCCCTTCCATCACAACGACATCCGGCAGTGCGACGACGGGACCCTCGACTGTCTGGCCGATCCGCGGCCCTTTCCAACGGCATTCGAGCCAACAACGTTCGCTGAGGCTGCGATGACCGAACCGGTCTACCAATCGCTGCTCTCGGGACCGGCCGCCATCAATCGTCCAGCAGCGCCCCACCAGCCGGTGGCCGCGTGCGCCTTGTCCGTCCATGTGGGCAGGCGCGTCGGATTTGCGTACTTTCCAGGACGACTGCCGGGTCGCGTGCAGGTCTGGGAGGAGTGCAACCGCTTCCATGGCTTCGATGGCTCGCCCGAATATCCGTCGCTCTGGCTGTTCGACACGCGCGATGTCATCCCGGAGCATGACGTCGACTGCGCCTCGCCGAATGTGTCCCAGACCCCCCAAGACGGACGTGTCGGCAACGTGTGGAATCATCGTCACGAAGAGCCGGGCACCGGAGTGACGGCGGATGACCCGGCGGGACTTCCGGCGTATGCGCCTCACCCGGCGTCGTGTGGCATCACCGAGGCGAGCTTGGACGCGTCGCTGGACACGGCTCCCGGAGCGCGTTGCTTGGCCTACACGAGGCCGACCTCGTTGTACTGGAACGGCTTTCGCATGAGCAACGGCGCGCGGATCGTAGACTGCTTTCCGTTCACCGAGCTCCCGCAATCGCTGCCGTCTCCAGCCGGAGATCCGACGTGCGTCCAGGTTGGCGTCGACACGCAGTGGCTCGTCGGCGACAGCGGCACCTACATGTCGGGCTATCCCAATGTGAGGTCGCTCTACACACGCGAGGCGGATGCGCTCAATCTCGCCAACGCCGGCGTGGTGCCGGGCGATCTCGGGCTTGGCGTGATGAACCCTGAGGTCGCATGCCATCTGTTGCGTCACGACGCCGCGGAGCTGAGCGTGTGGGACGTCGACTACCCCGACATGACGCACGACTGGCGGATGGACGAGCAGGAGGTCGCCCTATCGTGCTACGGCGGCGAGCTCGACCTGCTCCAGGTGCCGCAAGTGACGCCGACGTGCCCTCCCACGGCGGAGGCGTACTCCTATTGCCAGAAGGCGCCCCCCGCGGGTGGCGAGCTCCTGCCGGTCACGTTGACCCGCGGTGAGGCGACGCCCGAGCGCTGCACGCTTTGCCCCCGCTCGGTACCGGCAGCCACAGATACCGCACCCGATGTCGTCGCTGTGACCCGCCGCCTGCGGCCGCTGCAGCACCTGCTCAGCCTGTCGTTGGACGAGGACCAGTCTCCGGACGCCGGCACCGACCCCAAGCCTCGTGCCGGGCTCGTGACCCATGGCTCGCAACTGTCGCCCCGGGCCCGCGCCGCGTGGAACGATGCGCGCTTCGAGGTCGGTCAGGGCTTCCCGGAGCTCGCCTACAGCTATCAGGACGGGCTCCTGTTCGTGTATCAGCCCGCGAACCAGCGCATCTACCAGTTCGTGGGTCACGGCAAGGTGCCAGCGCCCATCTTGCCGATCACGGCCCTCGATCCGGCCAACGTGAACGTCTCCAAGATGGTCACATCGACCTTCATCGACCTCGAGCTGCCCAAGGGCTACACCGTCAGAGACATGACCTGGTCACGTCAACATGCCAAGCTCTACCTCCTGGTCAAGGCAACCAACGGAATCGTGGACGCGGCCGGGAACCCGATCGCGGGCACGAGCTACGATGTCCTCTGGGTGCGACCGCCCGAGAGCGGGTCTACCAAGGCCGCGTGGGGCAGCGTGAGTGGCTACACTGTGGGTGTGGGCGACCCGTGGGTCAACGCGTACGGGATGGCCGGCACCGGGTGCCCTGCGAATCCGCGGGCGCTCTTCCTCGGCGATCCGGTGGCGCTGTACGCCGCTCGGGACGGCAATCTCTACGTCTCGGACAACGCCACGGAACCGGAAACCGGCGCCTGCGGCACGGCGACCGTCAAGCGCCTGCGACTTTGGCAGAACCTGAGCGGCATCAACAGCAACTCGGCCGTCACGGCCGTCGGCGCCTGTCTCCAGCCGATCGCCTCGGCGCCGGCCAACGCGATGCCGCCCGAGATCTTCGCGTATGGCTTCGACCGTCTCGGTCCCGGGCTCTCGGAGGCCTACCGGAGCTTCAGCCACGGCGGTGGAGGCCCCACGTCGTTCGGCGTCCCACTCCACGACGGCAGCCAGCTCAGCGCCATCCTGGTAACCGGCGTCGCGACCATTTTTGGCCCGAAGTCGGGCGTCTGGGCGCTTGAGCGGTCGACGGAGCACTGCACGTGGTGCCCGGGGGCGCGTACGGCATGGAGCCTGGGCCCGCTCGACGATCCCGATGGGCCCGAGGGTCCAGAGGTGGCCCCAATCCAGGGCCAGTCCCTGACGCCGGCTTCGACAGTTGAGCTCAACCAGTGTCCCGAGTCCCTCGGCGGCGGGCTCATCCAGAACGCAGCGCCGGACATTGTTCTGGTGCACTTCACGATGCGCATGTCAGCGTCGTCCTCTCCCCTGTCTGACCCCGAAGTTCCCGCCGCCTGCGGCGTGACGGCCCAGCAGGTCGGCGCTACCCCTGGTGTTGCGGCGAGCACGCTCGGAAAGCTGACGACGGTGTACTAGCCCATGGGGGCTCACAGAATCGCTGTTGTCGTCGTCCTGGCCGTCGCCGGCCATGGGTGCGTTCCGCCCGTCGGTTCCGGGGACCGTCGTCGGGTCGTCCGCGCGGGTGCGCTGCAAGGGACAAGTGAGGCGTCAGAGGCCGGGAGCGAATTGCCGCCGGCGCCCACGCTGGTCGAGTCGCCGGCCACATTTGACGGCATCGCCGATCGGTGTCGAGT
>SXOX01000003.1 GCA_005776585.1 Pseudomonadota bacterium
GTAGTTGCCGCCGACGACGAACTGGCCAAAGGTTTCGATCACCTTGCCCGCGGCGTCGGTGCCGTCGGAGCCGTGGACCAGAATGAGGCGGGTCGTCGCCACGTTGAGGCCGAGCCGAAAGAGCGTGGTGACCAGCAGCAGCGACGGGAAGGCCGAGAAGTCCAGCGGCTTCTCGACGTGCATCGCGGTCATCATGATGGCGAGCGAGATCGTGATGTTGATGGCCAACAGCGCATCCAGCACCAGTGCGGGCAGCGGCATGACCATGATGCCGAGGACGCCCACGACCAGCAGCGGGACGAGCGCATCCCGAGAGCGCGTCGCAGTACTCATGGGCGCGCTCCGGGCGTCAAGGCGCTGACGAGCCGGCTCGGGAGCCGAATCGAGGGACGTGGGTCACATGGGGGCTGAGTCGCTCGCATCGGAGCGGAGGTAGTGCGAGGGGCGTGCCGAGCGCGGGCCGTGGAGACCGTTGCGGGAAAAGAGCTACGATCTCAGGGGGTTGATGGTTTCGTCCCCAGGCTGTGTCGTGACGATGGATTGACGGCCGATTGACGGGCGCGCCAGAGCCACAGGCCTGCCAGGAGCCACGCGCCCAGGCTGACGGCCGCGCCCACGGGAGCGGACCAGGGCGCATACGTGAGCGTGAGCCGGCCCGGCCCCGAGACCGCCACGGAGAGCAGGCCGTCGCGGGGCTCGACGGGGCCCGTCACCGCGGGTCCCTCCGCCGTCCAGCCCGGGCGGAAGTTCTGGTTGAGCACGAGCCGCTCGGGGGCAGCGCCCGTGACCGCGACCTCGACACGATTGGGTGACCAGCCGACGGTGCGTGCGTCGCCCGCGCCGACGAGCCACGCCTCGCCGAGATAGGTGGGGTCCTCGACGACGCGCAGGCCCGCTGCCGTGGGGTGAAATGCCAGGTTCGTCACGCGCACTGCGCCGCGCTCGAGCAGCGGGCAGTAGGCGTCCGTGCGGTGGACGTCGCGCGCGTCACGGTCGGTGGCGCACGCGAGGTGCTGCGTAAACGGCGGGCGCGGGCTCGCGGGGCCCGGGAGATCGAGTGGGCGGAGGGTCTCCTCGAGGTACCGCGCGGCGTCGAGCGCGCCGGGCACCGTCACGGCCACCGCCAGCAACGGCAGCAGACCTCGGCGCAGGCGCTGCCAGCGTTCGGCGAGGACGGCAGTGAGCGCGTCCAGGCCCAGCGCCATCGGGACGAGCAACAGGAGGCCCAGCGGGACGAGCGCGCGCGACGGATTCCACAGCGCGCCGAGCCCGGGGAGCTGGCCGACGAGGCCCGCGAGCGAGGGGCCTGACGGACAGGCGTGCATGCCGTCGGGGCCGCCGAGCTGGCCGGGCACGACGTGGCTCCCGAGCGCGTAGAGGCCAAAGAACGCCGCGACAGCCAGCAGCGGCGCGAGCTGCCGTACGTGAACCGCGATGCCGAGGGCGCACAGCCCCAACGCCAGCGGGCCGATGACGCCGCAGCCTTCGAAGGCGCTCCCAGGGATGCGCCAGGTGGTCAACCCGACCAACAGGCCCTTGGCCGTGAAGCAGAAGCCCAGCTCCGCGCGCGGGCTCCCCAGATCGCCGACGGTGAGCACCGGCAGGAGCTTGACGGCGCCCAGCAGCCCCGCGCCGAGCCCCACGCGCGCGAGCCGCAACAGGGGAGCGCCGCTGCGTCCGTGCAGCGCGTCCAGAAGGGCCAGGCCGCCCAGCGCCATGACGGCGTAGGCCAGCGGGTACATGCCTCCCCGGAGCAGCATGAGGCAGAGCAGGGCCGCGAGGGCGAGCTCGGCGCGTCGCGAGGTCCCGCTGCGAAGCCACAGCCAGAGGGCGAGTGGGATGAACGCCATCGTGAAGTGCATCATCCAGCCGCCGGCGAGGTAGACGGGCATCGTGTTCGAGGCCGTGAACGCGAGGCCCGCGACGCGCGCGGCGCCCAGGCTGGCGCCCAGCTGACGCGAGAGCAGCACGAGGCCCACGCCGCCGATGACGGTGAACAGGACGTACTCGATGAGCGCGGCCACGAAGACGTCGAAGAGCAGCGTGAGGACGAATGTCGGAAACAGAAAACCGCTCTCCATGGCGCCGACGTGGCTGAAGCCGCCGGAGATGTACGGCATCCACAGCGGCAGCTCGCCGTGCTCGAGCAGCGCGTGGCGCGCCGCGGCGGGCAGCACGGTCGTATGGCGGAAGTCGATGATCCCCGTGAAGTCGCCGAAGAACGGCAGGCTCAGGAGCGGCGGGAGGGCGAGGAGGACGAGCGTCAGGGCTGCGTCGCGCTTGCGAGGCACCGCGAGTGCGATTTGGCGCAGCCGATGACGTGCGGGCCAGACGCGCCAGACGCCTACGATCGCCACGCCCACAAACACGGCCGCGAGCGTGAGCCAAGGCGCGTCGGGTGCGGGGATCGGGTCGAGCGGCATCGCGGCGATGCTCGCGCGGCCGGGCGGGCGGCGCAACGCACCTCATTGCAGCGAGACACGCCATCCACTAGCGTCCCGTCGCATGGCGAACGCGCTCTCACGACTTCGGCAGGCGCATCCGGTGCTCGCCAACGTCGCGCTCGCCATGGCGGCGCCGCTACTGCTGTTGCTCGTGCTGGAGGGGGCCTTCGCCGTCTTTGACGTGGCGCCGTCCGACGAAGATCCCCGCCGGCCCGGGGTCCTGCGCACGTTGATGGCGCCCGACTTCGACGCCGGGAGCCTCCACGCGCGCTTCGCGGAGCTGCCCGAAGAGGGCCGGGTCGTGTGCCTCGGCGAGTCCACGATGGCGGGTACACCCTTCGACTACCAGTTCTCGCTCTGCGAGCTCGTCGCCGATGGGCTCGACCCGGAGGCCGAGGTCGTCAACCTCGCCGGTCAGGGCATGGACTCGAACCACGTGCGGGCGTTGGCGGACCTCGTGTGCGCCCACCCACAGACCGTGGTGCTCGTCTACTCGGGGCACAACGAGTTCCTGAACCTGCGACACTTTCGCCACGTCGGCATTGGGCGTGCGCTGTCTCCTGTAGCTGAGTTTCTCTCCGGCTTTCGAGTCTATCGCGCGATTCGATCGCTCGTCGCAAGCGCTCCGGACCGCGCGGCGGACACCTCCGACGCCGAAGTCGACGACGCGACGGTCATGGCCCGGTATCGCGAGAACCTCGAGCACGTCGCCGACCGTTGCGGCGCCCGGCTGGTCGCGATGACCACGGTCGCCAACCCTGCGATGCGCTTTCCACTGCCCGGGCAGACGTTGCGCACCGCTGCAGGTCGGGGGCTTCCGCTAGAGCGTCCGGGCGCCGGAGGGACCTGGCGGCAACACTTTCAGGCGCCACCGGAGGTCAACGCGGCGCTCGTCGACCTCGGTGCGCGCCGAGGTGTCTTGGTTGTGGACTCGGCGGCGGCGCTCGGCGGGCTTCGCGCCGAAGATTACTGGGACCATGTTCATCCGACGCCCGAGGCGCACCGGCGGCTGGCCGCAGGCGTCGTCGCCGCGCTGAGCACGCGTGGCCTCGCACGGGCGGGCAAGGCGAGTGACGACGCGCTCCCCGTCGAGGTTCTGCGCTGGGGCGCCCTCGATCGCGGGCTGTACAACCTGCAGTTCGATCCCGCGCTCGGGGCTGCCCGGCTCGAGGCGGTGCTGCGTGAGCCGGGCTACACGCAACAGCAGCTCGCCATGGCGGAGATGGGGCTCGCAATCGCGGCGTTCTTGCGCAATCGGGACGACGAGGCAAAGACGTGGCTCGCGCGCGTCGATGACCGGATGGCCCGTCACTCGGAGGAGATCGAGCCGCGGCAGTTGGGGTGCGCGCCCATCGGCGGCCCTCCGCCGCGCCGTGGGCCAGCGCGCGACGAGCCGCGGTGCCTGCCGTGGCGGTCGCGTCAGCTGATGACTGACGCGGAGCACGAGGCGCTCATCCGGCTCGCCGACGGTCGCTCGCCGCCGGTGCAGGGGTTGCTGCGGTCGTTCTGAGCGCCCGAACTTGCACGTGCACGCGCCCCTCGTGCTAGCTTCGGCGCATGCGCCACGTGCTTGCCCTCTTCGTCGCGGCCGCCGCCGCGTGTAGCTCCTCCGCACCCGAGGTCGCTCCGTCCGCGGCCGAGGACGCCACCGCCGACGTTGCGCTGAGCACCGATGTCGCATCCCAGATCGACGCGGCTCAGCTACCGGAGCTCCCTGCCGCGCCCGACGTAGCACCTGACCTCGCCCCCGACCTCCCCGCCGACACGGGCCCGCTGTGCGCCCCCGGCTGCGTCACGACCAACCCGTGCAAGACGGCGACGTGCGACCCGGCGACCGGCCAGTGCCTCCTCCAGGACCGAGACGGCGCCTGCGACGACGGCGATCCGTGCACCTCGCCCGATCAGTGCCTCGCTGGCGTGTGTATCGGCCCGGCCACGGCTGGCTGCTGCACGCCAAAGTGCGACGGCAAGAAGTGCGGCCCCGACGGCTGCGGCAAGGTGTGCGGCACGTGTGACGCCAAGCAGGCGTGCGATCCGCAGGGCCAGTGCGTCGCCGCAGCGCCATCCGGCGACACCTGCGCCGAGGCGGTCGAGGTCGCGGCGCTGCCGTTCCAGGTCACCGCCACGACGGCGGGCCTCGCCAACGACTATGAGGCGCCGCCGAACGCGTGCATCGCCTCGCCGCTCGGCGGTGGCGCACCCGACGCGGTGTTTCACTACGCGCCCAATTCCAGTCATCGGCTCGAGGTGAGCCTCTCCGGCCTCGGCTTTTCGGGCACGGCCTATGTCGTCACGAGCTGCGCCGACATCAAGAACACCTGCAAGGGCGGCCTTGCGCCATTCGGGACGCCGAGCCTCGGGCCCATCTGGGTCGATGTTTCGGCGGGCCAAGACGTGTGGATCATCGTGGACGGCGACGGCGTGGTCTCGGGCAGCTTCACGTTGTCGTTGTCCCTCTGCACGCCGCAGTGCGACGGCAAGAAATGCGGCCCGAGCGGCTGCGGGACCTTGTGTGGGAGCTGCCCGAGCTTCCAGTACGAGTGCTCGGCGCAGGGCCAGTGCGTGTGCCTGCCGAGCTGCGACGGCAAGACCTGCGGCTCCGACGGGTGCACCGGCACGTGCGCGCCTGGCTGCAGCACCAGCGAGACCTGCGACAAGGTGGGCCACTGCGTGAAGGCGGGCGAGCTCGGCGACACCTGCGCGACGGCCATCCCGGTCACGACCTCGCCGTTCACCTATGAAGGCACGACCGCCGGGCTCGGCAACGACCTCTACGCGTGGTGGGCCTGTCCCGGTAACGGCACGAGCGGCTACCTCGGCGACGAGGCTCCCGACCGGGTCTTCGTCCTCAACCCCGACGTGACGACCACCTACTATGTGCAGCTGACCAAGGCCGACTTCCTGCCGGCGCTCTACGCCAAGACCAACTGCGACGACCCGGTCAGCTGCCTTCAGGCGAGCTACCAGGCCTTTACGCTGAAGAATCAGCTCTTCTTCGAGGTCCCCGCCAAGACGCCGACGTACGTGGTCGTCGATGGGCACACCAACGGCTCGGGCACGTTCTCGCTTGCGGCCAAGGCCTGCGTTGCGCCCGGAGACTGCCCCGCCGGTGAGCAGGGCGGCACGTGCAGCTACCCCGTCGACATCCCGTTTTTGCCCTATCAGACGAGCTCGAGCGGAAGCGACGACACCTACGCGCTGCCGGCCGGCGCGTGTGGCATGCCCAAGGGCTCGGGCAAAGGAGGTCCGGATCGCGCCTTCCGTTACGTGCACAACAAGGACGGCTTCATCACCATCACGGTCACCGGTCATAGCGGCTTCGACCCGGCCGTGTATGTCGTCACCGACTGCACGGCGCTGGGTACGACCTGCCTGGGTGCCACCGATCAGACCGGCGCCAACGGCCAGGAGCATCTCGGCGTCAAGCTCACCAAGGACGTGCCCACGTACATCGTGGTCGACTCGCCGTCGCCGATCTCGGGCAGCTTCATCATGTACGTCTCGGTGCCCTGAGCTGCGCATTCACGGCTTGACCGCTCGCCGCACTGCGTCATAAATGCCCGCGAGCGCCTACGGCGGCGCGGGAGGATGCCATGCCAGAGTTCAAGCTCGATCTGCGGGACATGCGGTTCATTCTGAAGGAGCAGGTGGGCATCGAGTCCATCGCCAGCGCCGAGCGGCACGGGGCGCTCACGTGGAGCGATCTCGATCTGGTGCTCGTCGAGGGCGAGCGCGTCGCCCGCGAGGTCATCCATCCGCTTCAGGAGGGCTCCGACCGGATCGGCGCCAAGCTCGTCGACGGGCAGGTCGTCCTCGCTCCCGGCTACGACAAGGCGTTTCGCCAGTTCACGAGCCAGGGTTGGAATGCCGCGTCCGTCACGCCCGAGCTCGGCGGGCAAGGTCTGCCGCACACGATGGCTGCCGCGCTGGCGGACATGTTCATCGGCGCGTGCCCGTCGTTCTACTTCATCCCTGGACTCGCTCACGCCGCTGCGCGCGTCATCGAGATGGTCGGCACACCGACGCAGCGCGCCACGTACTGCAAGAAGATGTACATGGGCACCTGGGGCGGCACGATGTGTCTCACCGAGGCGCAGGCGGGAACGGCCGTCGGCGACCTGCGGACGGTGGCCGAGCGCACCGATCGCGAGGGCACCTACCGCATCTAGGGCAACAAGATCTTCATCTCGGCGGGCGATCA
>SXOX01000127.1 GCA_005776585.1 Pseudomonadota bacterium
CAGCCGAGCTTCGGGTCACACGCGTCAGTCGTGCAGGGGTTGCCGTCGTCGCAGACCAAGGCGGTCCCGGGGGTGCACGTTCCGGCGGTGCAGGACTCCGCACCGTTGCAGGCGTCGCCGTCGAGACAGGGCACGCCGTCGGTGACCGGCGGTGCGGTGCAGCCGAGCTTCGGGTCACACGCGTCGGTCGTGCAGGGGTTGCCGTCGTTGCAGACCAATGCGGTCCCGGGGGTGCACGTTCCGGTGGTGCAGGACTCGGCACCATTGCACGCGTCGCTATCGAGGCAGGGCGCGCCGTCAGTGACTGGCGAGGCGGTGCAGCCGAGCTTCGGGTCGCACGCGTCGGTCGTGCAGGGGTTGCCGTCATTGCAGACCAATGCGCTTCCGGGGGTACACGTACCGGCGGTACAAGTCTCGGCGCCGTTGCAGGCGTCGCTATCGAGACATGGGCTCGCGTCCGGAATCGGCACGATCACACACCCGTCGTGCGTGACACAAACCTCTGCGGTGCACGGATCACTGTCATCGCACGACACGGGTACGCCCGGCGCGCACTGGCCCAGAAGGCACTCCTCGTCGCCGTTGCAGGCGTCCCCGTCCGCGCACGCCTTGCCGTCCTCGATGGCTGCGGTATGACATTGGCCCGCAAGGCAGGCGTCCGTCGTGCATGGGTTGCCGTCATTGCACGTTACAGGTGGCCCTGCCCGACAGGTGCCGGCCACACAGCGCTCGTCACCGTTGCAGAAGTCTCCATCCGGGCAAGCCGTCTCATCCGGTGCGGGCCCATGACGGCACCCATCCTTGGACTCGCATGCGTCAGTCGTACATGGGCTCCCGTCGTCACAACTCGGCTTCACTCCACTTGCGCAGGCGCCGTTCTCGCACCGCTCCTCGCCATTGCATGGATTGCCGTCTCCACATACGGCCGTGTCGTCAGCAGTATGTGCACATCCGGCCGCTGAGCATGTATCCTTTGTACATGCTTGTCCATCGTCACAATCAACCGCCGGTCCCGCAGTGCAGGCGCCGGCGATGCACGACTCGTCCCCATCGCAAGGCTCGCCGTCAGGGCACGGCGTCCCATCGAGTCGAGGCGAGTGAAGGCATGCACTCCCATCGCCGCACTTGTCGTCAGTGCACGGGTTGTCGTCGTCGCAGCTGCCGCACCCGGTCGCGACCTCGACGCCGTTATCTGGCGGAGGGCCAGGGGAATCCGCCTCGCTGACGGTGTCTTCCGCCGGAATGGAGCCGACGCTCTCGCCGATTGTAGTACCGGCGCAGCCGCTTGAGGCCACACCCGCCAAGGTCAGCGCCGACGCGCACAGGAGCGCGAACGCCTTCGCCACAATTGCCACTCGTGTTCGTGTGATCACAGCCCCTCGCACGCACCGACCTCGGACTCCCACGGCATCATAGGCGAAGCGAGCGCGCGTTTCGAGGTCAAACTGCCGTGTGGGACCAGGCAGTCGGAGATCGCGGGGTCCGGCAAGGTCACGACACGCGAGCCTGTTCTCGCCCTCCGATGGTGCCGCCCAGTCGCCGATGCTCCGGGTCGTCAGAACTCGCAGGAGTCGCCGCAGCGGACGCCAGCGCCCTTCACGGCGCACTCCTTCGGTGCCTTGGAGTGCGCATCCGTCCGACCCGCGAGGCAATGATAGAACGTCGTCAGACCCATCAGGTCGGCGCCCTGGAGCGTGGCGTCGAGTAGGAGCACGTACGTCAACGCGAGCCCCATCAGCCGGCTCCCCTTCAGGTTCCAGCCGGTCAAGGTCACGAACGTGCCGAGGTGGTTCAGCGTTCGGAGCCCACTCGCGGCGAAGTCGACGCACTCGCCCTCGCCGGTCTCGAGCAGCACCTCGAGGCGTCGCGCGTTCCATCCCGTGACGCCGGCCGAGTCTCTGCACGTGCCGGTCGCGGCGTCATACCGGTAGCGCCCGCGTGGCGGATCGCGCCAGCAGCTCGCCGGCTGCGGTCGGCCGTTGGTGGTCGTCAGCGTGCCCTGGAAGTGGCAGGCGCCTGCGCCGTCCACGTGCTCCAGGGTCAGCGCCCCGCTCGAGAATGGGACGTGCAGGCGCCGCTCCGTGAGGGCACCAGCCACCCGTTCGTGCTGCGGCGCTGCGACGGGCTGCGCCGTGGCCACGTCGTGCCACGCCCAGCGCACGTCGAATGCAGGGGACCCCGGCGTGACCTCCATTCGGAGACGGCGCATCGCGTCGTCCGGGGCGGTCGCGCACGTCAGTCGGGCGCACGGTGACTGCGCCGACGCGACCTGAACTGGCAGGCACACCAACACCCAGAATCCGGAGACCCGCTCCGCCGCCCTCATGCGACGCAGACGTCCACGGGCGTCCCGTTCAACACAGCCACGCCCGAGAGCGGGTCGACCCACTCGGCGTCCGTCACGTCGTTGATGTTGGGCCCCGGAACCGTGGCGGCCGTGTGCAGCGTGTCGGCGCAGCGCGCGTGGCCGTGGCCATGCGGCAGCGAAACGACCCCAGGCATCACGAGGTCGGTGACCTCCACGGGCGCCTCGAGCGCACCGACGCGACTCTGCACGCGGGCGCGAGCGCCGTCCACCAGGCCCAGCCGCGCCGCGTCGGCCGGGTGCATCAGCAGCGTCGCGCGGTCTCTGCCCTTGGCCAGGGACGGGACGTTGTGCATCCCCGAGTTGTTGTCGCGCAGATGGCGCCGGCCGATGAGCACAATCGCCGGTCGCTCGGCGGCGAGCCAGGCCTCGACGCGCACCACGTCGTCGAGCAGCGCCCGCGGCGCGAGCTGGACGCGCCGATTCGCCGTGCGCAGTCGGCCCGGCAGGCGCGGCTTCAGCGGCCCGAGGTCCAGCCCGTTCGGCGCCTTGCGCAGCGCCTTGACCGACAGCCCGTGCGGCCCCGTGCGCAGCAGCAGGTCCATGAGACGGTCGGCCGAGAGCCGGACGCCCGCCGCGTTCAGCGCGCGCAGCCCGAGGTCGGCCACCCGGGAGCCCGTCCTGAGACCGCCGAGCCGCATGCCCAGCGTGTAGAGGATCTCCCAGTCGTCCTGCCCGCCGGGATCGGGCGGAACCACGGGCTCGGACCACTTGGCCACGTCGCGCACCGAAAGCCCGAGCAGCACCGGATCGTAGTGGCTGCGCTCGAGCGCGTGGCGTGGCGGCAGGATGAGGTGCGCGTGTCGGGTCGTCTCGTTGATGTAGTAGTCGACCGCCATCACGAACTCGAGCCCACCCATGGCGCGGTCGAGGCGCTCCGTGTTGGGCCCCGAGCTCACCGGGTTGCCCGCCAGCGTCACCAGCGCACGCAGCTGGCCTGGGCCGGGCGTGTCCATCTCCTCGGACATGACCGCCAGCGGCAGGTTCCCGCTCAGCTCCGGAAGGCCGCGCACACGCGACCGAAAGCGCCCCCAGCCGTTGATGCCGAGGCGCTTCCCAAGGGCGGACAGGTCGACCGCTGGGTTCGGAAACATCACGCCGCCCTCGCGGTCGAGGTGGCCCGTGACCACATTGAACACGTCGATGGCCCAGCTCGCCAGCGTGCCGAACGGGTTGAGGCTCGTCCCGACGCGGCCGTAGAGCACCGCGCGCGGCGTGGTCGCGAGCTCACGGGCCAGACGCCGCGTCACCTCGGCCGGTACGCCCGTCGCGCCGGCGACGCGCTCGGGAGTGAAGGACTTACACGCCGCCTCGACCTCGGCGAGCCCGTCGGCCATCGCCTCGACGGCGTCGCGGGCCACGAGCCCTTCGGCGACGACGACCTGGAGCATCGCGAGCACCAGCGCCGCGTCTCCGCCCGGCCGGATGAAGTGGTGCTCCTCGGCCTTCTCCGCGGTCTCCGTGCGCCGCGGATCGAAGACCACCAGTCGGCCGCCGCGCCGCTTCAGGTCCTGAAAGCGGCCCTTGACGTCGCCCATCGAGAACAGGCTGCCGTTGGACACGAGCGGATTGGCGCCGAGCATCACGAGCAGGTCCGTGCGGTCGATGTCGGGGATGGGGATCGCCGTCACGTCGCCATACATCCACAGGCTCGTCAGCAGCTTGGGGTTGGCGTCCACCGAGTTGGCGTCGAACCGGCTGCGGGTGCCGAGCGCGCCCATGAAGCCATGGGCCCACGCGACGATGCCGTGGTTGTGCACGCCCGGGTTGCCCAAGTAGACGGCGATGCTGTCCGCCCCGTGGCGCGCGCGAACGTCCGACAGACGCTCGACGGCGACGCGATAAGCCTCGTCCCAGCTCAGCTCCTTCCAGCCGCTGTCTGTCCGCAGCACCGGCCGGCGGAGCCGATCGGGGTCGTCGTACACCTCGGCGAGGGCGGGCCCCTTGGGGCAGAGGTGTCCGCGCGACAGCACGTCCTTCGGGTTGCCGCGGATGTTGGTGATTCGCCCCTCCTCCAGCGTCACCAGCAGGCCGCACATGGCCTCGCAGAGGTTGCAGGTGCGGGTCAGGGTGCGCGGCGCGTCGGGGTCGAGCATCGGCCGATTCTGAGGACCCTTGCCGCGTCGGTCAACGCACGTGGCCGCGAACCCGATAGAGCCGGTCTACGCCTCGGCCCGGCTCACTCGCTCGTCCTCACACGGGCGCGCTGGAGGATCCCGTCGAGGTCGTCCGCGGTCAGCGCCGTGGGCAGTGCCAGCCGCGCGGTGTCCAGCGGTGCGAGTGCCAGGTCCTCGGTGAGCCGCTCGAGCTCCGCCGCGAGGCGTCGCGTGTCGGTGTCGTGCCGCAGCGAACGAAATACCTCCACGCGCCGCTCGCGCTCCTCGGTACGGAGGCTTGCATCACCGTCATGGTCTTCTGTGTTGGCGCGCCCGGCGACGACCCGCCAGCTCCGGCTCGCGAGGTCGAGCGCCATGATGCGCCCGTGATCGGTGTCGGCAATGAGGACCTCGCCCGGCGCACCGGCCCGCGACAGTCCCTTGGGATAGTGCAGCGCCGGAGCCCCCAGCAGGGTCGTGATGACACCACGCACGTCGATGTGACGCACGGCGTCGTTGTCGGTGTCTGCAACGAGCGCTCCGCCGAGGTCCAGCGCGAGGATTGCCTCGGGCTCGTTCAGCATGGCGTCGCGCGCCGGACCGCCGTCGCCGCGGTGGCCGCGCAGGCCCGTGCCGGCGAGCGTCGTGATCTGTCCGGCGGCATCGACGCGGCGGATGCGACCGTTGTCCGTATCCGCGATCAGGAACCCGCCAGAAGGCAGGGAGGCGACCCCGGCGGGCTCATTCAGCTCGGCGCGAATCGCGGGTCCGCCGTCGCCGGAGAAGCCGCGGCGACCCGTGCCGGCGACCGTCTCGATGCGGCCGTCGGCCATGATGCGTCGGACGCGACACCCGGCGGCCTCGGTCACGAGCACGTCACCGCGCGGCCCCCAGGCCAGCCCAGCCGGTCCGTGCAACGACGCGCGCGAGGCCTGGCCACCGTCCCCGGTCGACTCGGCACGCCCGGTCCCCGCGAGGGTCACGAGGCAGCCCGGGCACGAACCGCCGGGGGTCATCCGTCGGACGCGGTTGGCGAGGGTGTCGCTGACGATGAGCGTCCCGTCTTCGCCGACGAGCAGGTCCGACGGGTGGTTGAGCCGCGCCAGGTCTGCTGGCCCGCGGTCCCCGCAGTCGGGGCCATCGCAGGGCTCGCCCGTACCGACGAGGACGGTGTGCGCGCCCCCCGGCTCGATACGCACGATGCGGTGGGCGTCCTGCTCGAGCACCACCAGCGCGCCATCGGGCAGCGCGTATGCTCGGCGTGGGGCCTGGAGCGCCGGCGCATCCGGCTCCGCACCAGGGGGGCCTCTCAGCGCCACGACGACGCCGCCGGCGACCGAGAGGGCGCCAAGCACCCAGACGCTACGGCGGCGCACGACGGGGCTCACGCGCGGTGGACGTGTCGGCGCCACCAGAGGAGGCCGAGCGCCAGCAGCCAGAGCGGCGACATGGGCGGTGTGCGGCCCACGGCGCAGCTTGCCGCCGGCGGGCTCACATCCAGCGGTGCGGCGCGCAGCGCGAGACGCGGCGGCGCGGTGACGTCGAGCGCCGCGTGGACGACCAGGTGCGTTGGAGTCGACTCGAGGGTGGAGAGCAAGAGCGGGAACGGGAACACGTCGGGGAGCGCGAAGAGCGCAAGGTCCGAGAAGGCGGCGCGGACGACGAGACCGACCGC
>SXOX01000128.1 GCA_005776585.1 Pseudomonadota bacterium
ACATCAAGCCCGAGAACGTCATGCTCCAGTCGGTCAAGGGCGACGACTGGCACGTCAAGCTCGTCGACTTCGGGCTCGCCAAGGTCGTCGCGGAGCACAACGAGACGAGCATCGTGCTCGGCACCCCGATGTACATGGCGCCGGAGCAGGTCGTCGGTCACTGCGACGACGGCGACGTCGGGCTCCGGCTCGGGCTCGTCGTGCGCGACTAGGGGCGACTGAATGCGCACCTCGGCACGGAGGCCGAGCGCTGAGACCAGCAGGCGGTTCAGGCGAGCGATCGCCTTCGCGTGCCGCGGATTGACAGGACTCCTGTCGACGATGGCCCCCCGGATGAGCTCGAGCCGCTGGCCGTCGAAGGCCCCGAGCGCCACGAGCTGGGCGTACTGCGCGCGCCGAAGAGGCCGCAGTTGCGAGGCGAGCTGGGCGTAGTCGGAGAGCGCGAGCATGACGTCAGGCTACGCCACGAACAGCTGCGAAAACGGCAGCTCAGTCTCCGTGAACGGCGCAGCGCAGACTGTGGCGTCACGGGCCGCGGCGAAGGTGCCAGCGACGCGCCAGCCGCTCTCGTTCTCGTAGACCTCGAGCGAGCGCTCGATGGGGTCCACGATCCAGAGGTGCTTGACCCCGAGTCTGCCGTAGAGCGGCAGCTTCACCGCCCGGTCAGAGGCAGCCGTGCCGGGGGACAGGATCTCGCAGACCCAGTCGGGCACGATCGAGACGGCCGGGGTCACGACGAGGTCGTGCATGGTCTCGCAGCGCCAGCCGGCCAGGTCCGGGACGATGACCACCTGAGCGCCGGAGTCGTCGAGGTGCAGCTCGGGCTCATGTTCAATCCACCAGCCGCCGGGGCGGGGCATCCCGAGGGTGTACTTCGTGGTGAGCAGTCCGCCGAGCAATGAGCCGACATGGACGTGCCGCATCGCCGGGCGGGGGCTCATGAAGAGGAGGCCGTCGAGGATCTCGCCGCGAAGGTGGTCCGGGAGCGCCTCGATGTCAGCGTAGGTCGCGCGCCGTCTCGGCTGAGTGAACGGGGAACCCTCTGCGGTGAAAGTCGTGGGCATGGGTGAATTCTGGGCCGCGCGAGCGGAGTGTCAAGCGTGACGAGGCCGTGGGGTGCATGACGTAGGAGACGCGCTATACTCGCCGCGTGGCGCTGAACATCGTCAAGAACTGGGCTTGCGTCGCGCTCAGCGCGTGCGCCCTGGGCTGCGGCGCGGCGAGCGACGGCACTGCAGTCCCAACGGACGCGACGGCCACGGCGACCGATGTGGCTACGACCGCCGAAGCCACGGAGGAGGCGACATCGCCTGCGGATCCGTGTCCCATCGCTGTGGCGAGCTGTCCGGCGACCGAGCGCCTCGTCCGGCGCGTGATGGAGGACGGACTCGAACACGCCGTGTGCGTGCCTTCATGGCCGGATTGCCAGCCCTCGCAGGTCCCTGATGCGGCCGGCGGCTGCGTGGAGGTGGCGGCGCCGTGCGTCCTGGGCGTCCTCGCACCGAGCGGTCGCTGCGAACCGCAGGCGCCGAAGTGCACCGGCGGCACGTCCGCCGTCGCCGGCGCATGCATGGAGCTTGCGCCCAGGCTCGACTGTCCCGCGAACGGCGCTCCCTGGCCGGAGCTCCAGTCCGACGAGACCCCGCTGTATGTGTCGGCCTCCGGCGACGCGTCCACGGCCGACGGCTCGCAGGCTCACCCATTCAAGACGATCACGGCCGCGCTCGCCAAGGCAACGTCTGGGACGGCCATCCTCGTTGGCAAGGGAAGCTACGCGCCGTTCGTGGTCTCGAAGTCCGGAGTGCGCGTACGAGGTCGCTGCCCCGCTGAGGTGCTGGTGACGGCCGTGCTGCCGGGGGAGGTCCCCATCGTCATCGCGGGCAGTCCGACGACGTCGGTCAGCAACGTCCGCGTCTCGGGCTTTCGGGTCCAGGCTCCGAAGGACTTCGGCGTGCTCTTGTCGCGGGTCACAGGTTCCATACTAGAGCGGATCGATGTCCTCGACGCGAAGGGGGTCGGCGTCCAGCTCCAACATGCGGTGGACGTGACCGTGTCTGACGTGCGTGTCGGCACGGTCGTCGCGGACACGAACCCGACCGGCACGATCCAATTCGGTGTCTCGCTCGCCATTGGCGTCAAAAGCGTCACAGTGCGTCGTGCGCTCATCGATATGCCTGGACTCGCCGCGGGAGTCCGCGTCTCCGGCGCTGCGGACACGACCCTGGAGGCGTGCGAGGTCACCGGCGCGCAAAACGGCGTCGACCTCAACAACACGACGGGGCAGACCACGCTGCGGCAGTCGCGCATCGCGGCCTCGACGGATCGGGCGATACAGATTGGGCCACCCTCGGCGACGCAGCCGTTCGGGGTCCAGGTCGACCAGTGCGAGCTCCGCGCCAGCTCTGGCGTCAAGTTCAGCGGCGTCGTGTCGTTCGCGCCGGGCCTGGACCTCGCGATCGTGGCCTCGCTCATCGACGGCGCCGACTCCGGGGTCTGGATCGAGCGCGCGCGGTCGGTGCGCGTGCATCAGACCCGCATCGACCAGGCGCAGGCCTCGGCCATCGAGACGCACGCGGCAGCCGTCGGCGAGCGCATCGAGGTCACGGACTCGACCATCCGCTATCGCAAGCAGGGGCTGCTCGTCGAAGACGGCAAGGGACTGTCCGTGCTCGTCTCGGGCAACCGAATCGAAGGGCTGCCAGAACCGATTGTCCCCAAAGAGGCCGGCAGCCATTTCGCGACCATCGGCATCATCGACGGCGACGACGTCAGCATCACCGGCAACACGCTCCTCGGTGTGGCCGGCCAGGCCCTCGTGCTCACTCGACCGCGTAAGGCGCGGCTCACGGGCAACGTCCTCGTCGAGGCGCACGCGACGGCGGTGCTCGTCGATGGTGAGGGGCTCCCGGCCCACGTGACGCCCGAGGTGCGGATCGAGCGCAACCACGTCCAGCGTGGCGGCCGCGCTGGAATCGAGTCCCGCCTGCTGACACCCCACACCGTGTCGGGCAACCTGCTTCGCGGCATCGGCACGACGGCCGCGCCACCGCTGGCTCCGGGCGCTGCGATCACGCTGTCGGGCCCCACGGACGCATCCGGGCGCGCCGAGATTACGCGCAACGCAGTCGTCGAAGGCGCGGCAGACGGTCTCTACGTCACGCGCATGGAGGCGCTCGTCACCGACAACGTGATCGTGGGCGGCCATCGCTCGGGCCTCGTCCTCGAGCAGGCCAAGGTCACCGTCGAGCGCAACACCATCGCGCTGGTCCGGCGCGGTCCGAACGAGGGCTCCGACGGCGTGGTCACCCAGCTCGCGCACACGTTCGCGGCGCAGGCCGGGACGACGGGCACCGTCTCGGACAACCGGTGGCTGCATGGCGATGACGTCGGGATGCTGCTCTCGGAGGCGCCCTACCCCGTCGTTGCGCGCAACCACATCGAGTGGCACGCGGGGACGGGGCTGGTCGTCCAGTACGGCCGCCAGGACGCGCAGCTCACCGAGAACACGATCGCGTGCGCGCATGGCGCCGGCGTCGCGCTCTTCGACGGCTCGGCGAGCCTCGCCAAGAACACCATTCGAGACACGCGGCTGGATGCGCTGGCGACCTTCGGCGTCGCCGTCCAGCTCGGCAAGCAGTCGCAGCTGACCATGAACGGCGACCGTATCGAGCGCGCGGACGACGGCGGCATCGCCACGGTCGCCAGTGAGGAGCCGAATGGGAAGCCCGGCTTCATCGAGCTGACGGTCGCTGGGGTCACGATGACGGGCGTGTCTGGCATCGGCATCGACCTGCATCGGCTGACACGGGCGAGCCTCACGAACGTCACGCTCGACGGCGCCGACGGGATGGGCGTCGCGGTGCGCGGCGCGGAGCTCGCGATGATCGGCGGGCGCATCGAGGGCGTCCGCGCCACGGGCCCCAAGCAGCGCTTCGGCGACGGCCTTCACCTGGTCCTCGGCGGGCACGCGAGCCTCGACGCCGTGACAGTGAACGACTGCGCGCGGGCCGGAATCGTGCTACACGGCGGCACGGTGACCCTCACGAACACGGCGGTCTCGGGGAATCGGCTGGGCGTCGCGGTGCAGGGCGCGGGCGTGCTGTCAGGGGACACGAGCCAGGTGACCGACAACCGCCAAGGCAACGTGGTGACCTACGCGGCGGGCGACGAGATCGACACGGATCTCAAGCCGTAGGGAGACCGAATGCGAATGACCCTCGAGAGTTCGGTGGTTCTCGCGGCGAGCGCGGTGCTGCTCGCGTGCACGCCGGAACCGGAGGCGAGCGCGCCCCAGGACGCGTCGGTCGACACCATCGGCGACGTCGCGCCCCCGAATGACGCCGTTGCGCCACTCGAGACCTCCGACGTGGGCCCGGACGTGACCCAGCCTGCGGGGCACACGTGTCCTGGTGGAACCGCGCGGGGCGCCGAGGGCCGCTGTCGTCCGGCTCAGCCCGCCAACCGCGCGACGCTGACGCAGTGCGCCGACCCGGTGCTTACGGGGACGGTGCGGCACGTCCAGGCCGGCGCCACGGGCACGCCGGATGGCTCCAAGGAGAAGCCGTTTCCCACGCTGGCCGAGGGCCTGGCCGGCGCGACGCCAGGCACGACCGTGCTGCTGCATCCGGGGACCTATGCCGGCGGTGCGACCATCCCGACGGGCGTGGCGTTGGTGGGGCGCTGCGCGGCGGAGGTCACCATCGAGGGCCCCATCGGTGGCGCGGCGGTGCGCACGAAGGACACGCACGGCGTGCGGATCGAGGGCCTCCGAGTGCGAGCCGCCGCGGTCGGACTGCAGCTGCTCGGCGCGACCGAGGTCATCGTCCGTCGCGTCCGCATCGAGTCGACGCAGCGTGGCGTCGACCTGCTCGCCACGTCGGCGCTGCTCGAGTCGAGCCACGTCACGGACACGAAGAGCGATCCGGCGAACCCGACGACGCTCACGCCGGGCTACGGTGTCGACGCGCACGATCAGTCCTTGGTGGTCTTGTCCGCGGTGACCATCGAAGGCGCCGAGGCCGCGGGGCTGACCGCGAGCGAGTCGGACATCACGCTGGCCGAAGGGACCCGCGTCCGGAAGAACCGGAACCGCAACGTCGCGCTCCAGGCGGGCACCGTCGCCCTCGTCGAGAAGGCGGAGATCGATGAGGCGCTGCCAGACGCTTCGGGGCGCGCCACCGGGCTGCTCGCGCTCACGGCGGGCGCACTCTGGGTCACGGACACCACGTTCAAGGACAACGCCGAGGCCGCCATCGTGCTCGACGGCGGAGTCGCGGCGGCCACGGTCCAGGACGTGACGATCACGGGCGGCCAGGAGGGGATCCGCGTGCAGCAGCGCACCGCCAAGTCGCTCGTCACGGGTGCGACGCTCACGGCACAGCGGGGCGGCGGCCTCATCGTCGTCTCCGCGAGCGCAACGCTTGGTCCGAAGAACACGATCACCGGCACGCTGCACCTCCCCAATGGCCAGCTCGGTGACGCGATTCACGTCGTGGACGCCGACGACGTGCTCGTCCTCGGCAACACGATTATCGGCCCCGAGGGCAACGGCATCCAGGTCAGCGGGTCGGTGGCGACGCTCGAGACCAACGCCATCGACGACGCGGGCGAGGCGGCGGTGTGGTCGCAGCAGCAGAGCCGCGTGACGGTCACGGGCAACGTGGTGCGCAACGCGACCGAGTACGGCATCGCGCTGGTGACCGGGACGCAGGGGAAGCTCACCGGCAACTCCATCGCCGGAGTGCGGCCTGGCAAGAAGAGCGAGCAGGACGCCATCCTGGTCGCCGCGGGCGCGGCCGCGCTCATCTCCAAGAACCAGCTCCCGGTGCGCACCGGTATCAAGCCGGTCGCGGCACGGTCGGCGTTTCTCATCGACGATCCCGCCATCCCAGCTACGAGCACCTTCCTCGGGCTGCCCGCGGGCACGGCAGTCTCGATCGCCGAGAATGTCGTCAAGCTCGCGACGTACGGCGTGGTGACGCAGGGGCTCGCCAAGCGTGAGCTCGTCGGCGTCGTGGCGGGCAACGACTTTTCCGGTGCCGCCACGGCGACAGCCACCAACCTCGGTCTCGCGGTCCAGAAGGCGCCGACGCAGGTCGCGGTGACCGTCGACTTCGGGGCGCAGTAGTCGCCTTGGCCGTCGAAGCGCCAGACGCGTCGCTCGAGCGGGTCACCCGAGCCGCGGCGCCGGCGTATGACGTAAAGAAGCGGCTCGGCGCGGGTGGCATGGGGGCCGTCTACCTGGCCGAGGAGCGCGCGGCCCAGAGGCCCGTGGTCATCAAGGTCGTGCACGCAGACCTCGCGGCCTCCCCGGCCTCTCGCGGCGACGCAGCGGACGCGCTCGATCGACTGCGCGATGAGGCGACGTTGCTCGGCCAGGTGCGGCATCCAAACGTCGTCGCGCTGTACGTCGCGCGCGTGGACGCGACGCCGCCGTTTCTGGTCATGGAGTGGGTCGAGGGCACGACGCTGCACACGTGGCGCACGTCCGCCCCTCGGAGCGTCGAGGCGCGGCTCGACGTGCTCGCGCAGGTCGCGACCGGAGTGGCGGCGGCGCATCGCAACGGCGTGGTCCATCGGGACCTCAAGCCCGAGAACGTGCTGGTGCGGAGCGACGCGGACGGCACGGTCGCCAAGGTCGTCGACTTCGGCATCGGGACCACGACGGGGACCACACGCGTGAGCCTCGCGTGCCCAGCCGGGACGGCGGGGTCGCCGCCGTACATGGCGCCCGAGCAATTCCAGGGCGTGGCTGACCCGCGGTGCGACGTCTACGCGCTCGGAGTGATGCTCCACGAGCTGATGAGCGGCGCCCTGCCCTTTGCGGCCACGGACTTCGTCGGCTGGTACATCGCCCACGCCACAGCGCCGCTCCCGACGTTGCCCGAGGACTGCGCGGATCCGGGGACCCGCGCGGCGGTCGCGCCCATCATCGCCCGAGCGCTCGCGAAGGAGCCGACCGCGCGCTTTTCGACAGCAGGAGAGCTCGTCGAGGCACTCGCGCTCGCACGACGCGTTCGGGTCGGAGGCCGTGGAGCGCCTGAGACCGGGCCGTTGGTGCAGGTACCGCCGCAGGTCGCGTTCTTCGTGGTCGTCGCGCTGCGGTTGGAGCTCGCCCCGCGTGGACTCGACGACCTCGACGACCTCGAGGACCTGGACGACTGCCACGCACTGGCCGCCGAGGCGCTTCAGCCCGTCGCGCGCGCGTTCGACGCCGTGTTGGTCGACCGTGGTCGCTCGGGGCAGCTCGTCTTCGTCCTGGGCGCGCGCCGTCGACGAGCCCGCGAGCCGGCGGCAGGGCTCGCGCTCGCGGGCGTCGCCGTCGCGGCGGCCACAGAGGCACTCGGCGAGGGCGCACTCGTGCGCGGCGCGGTGCACGTGGGCGACATCCTGGTCGTGGGCCAGGGCGCGTCTGGCTCCGGGCGCCTCGAAGGCGCGACACTCGACGACGCACTCGACCTGTGCACGATGGCCACCTCCACCGAGCTCGTGGTCTCTCGCGCGTTGCTCCAGGCGCTCGACGCACCGCCACCGTCGGTCGAAGCACCCGCATCCGGGCGAGGAGTGCCTGCGCTGCGCGTGCCGCTGAGCGCGACGCAGCGACCCGATCGCCTCTCGCTCTTGGAGTATGCGTCGAGCCCCTTCTTTGGCCGTGAGGAGCCGCTCGCGCGATTGATGGCTGCGGTCGTGGCCACCGAGCGGGAGGGCACTGCGCGGGTCACATGGCTGACGGGCCAGGCGGGCGTGGGCAAGACACGGCTGGCCGTCGAGGCTGCCCGGCGCGTCCGCGAGCGGTGGCCCAGTCGACCGATCGTCGCCACGCGCGCGCCTACGGGCGCAACGACCCCCTACGCGGCGCTATGGGCGCTCGTCGCGGAGCTCGCCGGTCTGGCCGAGCTTGCCCGTCCGGCCGTCGAGCGGGAGGCGCACCTGGCGGGCTACCTGCGCGAGGTCCTCCACAGCCCGCTCCGCGTGGCCGACGCCCTGCATGCGCTGCGGCCGATGCTGGACCGGTCACATGCCACGACGCCGGGGCTCGGGTCCGCACCGACGCAGCGCGCCGAGACCGCCCGACCGACCACGGACTTCGCCTATCCGACGATGCCTGCGCTCGAAGGGCTCGCCACGCTCGATCGCGTCGAGTCCGGCGCGCTCACCGCGCCGGTCCTCGCGATGCTCGCAGTCGTCGAGGCGGAGGCGCGACGTTCGCGGGGTCTCCTGTGGGTCATCGACGGCCTGGAGCTCGAGTCGGGCCTGGATGACACGACGGTCGAGGCCCTCGAACGCGTCGCGGCCTTGAGTGCGCCGGTCACGGTCTGGGTCACGAGCCCATCGCGACCACTCCCGACGGTCGCGCGAGCGCAGACGCCCGACGACGGGGTCGCGCTCGGTCCGCTCGCGCCCGACGACGCGGGCACCTGGATCCGCGCACTGCTCGGAGCTTCTACCCCCAGCCGACCTCGGCTCGAGAGCGACGAGGGGCTCGTCACGCAGCTGGTCGCGTGGTCGGGCGGAGTCCCGCTGCTCATCGAAGAGGCCGTCCGACGCGTGCTCCGAGAGCCGGAGTCGGTGCACGCGCTGGCGCCCGTGGCACCGGCCGATCGTTCGGACGCGCGCGTCCGCATGTGGCTCGAGCGTAGCCTCGCAGCGCTGCCGACGCGTCCGCGCGAGGTGTTGGAGGTCGCGGCGGCCTTCGGTGGGCTCTTCTCCCTGGCGGGCCTCCAGGCCGGCGCGGACCTGCCTCTGGAGGCCGTCGGCCGCGCGGTGACCGAGCTGACCGTGGGGGGATGGCTGCGCAGCCACCATGCCTCCTGTGGCGATCCGGAGGGGTGTGCCCACCTGGGGTTCACGACGCCGCTCGCAGCACGATTGGTGGAGGCCGGGATGCTGCGCTCGCGGCGCGAGGCCGTGCATCGCCGGCTCGTGGCGTGGCTGACCGAGCGTGGGAACCTCGAGCCGGCGCGGTTGGCCTGGCATCAGGAGCGTGCGGGTGCACCCGAGGTCGCGTTTCGTGCGTGGATCGGCGCGGCGACCTGGGCTGCGCGCATCGGCGGCTCCAAGGCCGCCGCCTCGCTCGTCGAGCGTGCGGCCGCTTGCCTCACGCGCGCCACCACGGCCGCTCGTCGGGAGCGCAGCCGGCCATCGCGTCGGGACACCAGCGCCGCGGCTCTGGAACTCGAGCTTCTGCACGCCAGACTCTTCGTGGACTACGTCGACGGCGCCTTCGACCGGGTGATGACGTCGGCGCTGGCCATGGCACCCGCGCCGGGCGGTGACCCTGAGGCGTCGGAGAGCGCCGCGAGGGCGCGTCTGGCGCTGCTGGAGGCCATGGCCGCGTGCAAGCTCGGTCGCATCGCGGAGGGGTTGAGCGCCATTGGTCGGGGGGAAGCCTTGGCCAGCCTTGCGCTCGCGTCACCGGCCGACCTCTGGCTCGGACTCTGGCACGTCGGTGCGTGGCTGCGCATCCTGCGCGGGGCACCCGGGGACCTGACGGACGCGGCCGAGCGGCTGGTGCGCGCGCTCGGCACCCCGGAGGGACAGCGGCTGACGGCGTTGCGTGGCGCGGGCCTGCGGCTGCTCGGCGTGGTGCATCAGCGGCTGGGAGACCTCGAGCGCGCGACGCGGGTGGCCGAGGAGAGCCTGGCCGTCTTCGAGACGCTCGGCTCTCCGCGTGACATGGCGCAAACCGTCGTCAACCTCGGCGCGCTCGCGGCGCTTCAAGCGCGGACCGATGTGGCGCGCGAGCACTATCAGCACGCACGGCTGTTGTTCGATGGCCTCGGAGACGCCGAGCATCTGGCGCTCTGCGACCACAACCTCGGTGATCTCGCGTTTCAGCTGGGAGACCTCGTCCGTGCGGAGCGCCACCTCGAGGCCGCGCGCGCGGCGGTCGGTCGAATGCGGTCGGGGGCGCGCTGGTTTCTGTCGGAGACGCTGCACACGCTCGCGATGTGCCGCCTCGAGGTGGGCGACGCCGGCGCCTTCGACACGCTGAACGCCGAGGCGCTGGCGGAGTCCGAGGCGTCCGGTCGGGCCCTCGAGTCGCTGCGCTTTCGGCTCGCGGCCTGCGGAGCAAGCGCGCGCCCGGAGGACGTCGAGCCGATCGTCACGGCCATTCGGGCGGCAGGCGGCGCGATGTTGGCCGCCTACGCGCTGGGGACCTTCGGCCTGTCGCTCGCGCGCCGAGACGGCGGAGGGCCGCTCGGGCTCCGCACACTGCGAGCCGCACAGGCTGCCCTGGGGGGCTCGCCGGCGCTGGCGGGCATGGTGGCCCGCTGGGTCACGCTGGTCGAACGAGCCTAACCCAATCCCGGCGCGGCGAGGCACGGCTCCGCGTGCACCTGACCCGGGCCGCAGCGCTTGTCCTTGAGCACGTGCACCTCGCACCGAAAGCCGGAGCCATCGCGGGCGCGTACGAGCCGCGCCTCCGCGCGCAACGAGATCAGGGAGCTGAGCGACGGCAGCTCCTGTCGCTTGTGGGTGAGGAAGACCACGGCCGTGTCGTGCTGCTGCGCCAGCTTGACGAGGCGCGACTGGAGCGGCATCGGCACCACCGCGTGCGCTCCGAGGTCGAGCACGACGAGCCCGAACGCTCCGCTGCGCACGAGGCGATCGGCGGCCAGCGCGGCGACGGCGGCCTGGCCCGCACGCACGACGACGAGCGCCTCGAGATCCACGCCATTGCTCGCCACGTCCGGCGCAAAGAACGGATCCGCGCGCCCGAGCACCCACGCGACGGGCTCCTCGTGGCGCTGGGAGTCGGCCACGAGCCCGACTGCGGCGGTGAGCGTGGCCGCGTTCGCAGCTCCAGACAGCTCCACGAGGCGACCGGCCAGCGCGGCGCGGTCAAAGCGCGGCGTCGGCCGAGGGGGGGTCAGGGCCGGGGCGAACGGACGGACGAGCGCGAGCGAAGCCAGTGCCATGCCGTCATAATACTGAACTCATGAGCAGCGTCAATGCCAAGAGAGGTGCCAAGAGAGGGACGGTCCTCACATGTTGACTTAACGCGCCACTCGTGATGTCAACAAGAGGACCGTCCCCCTGCTGTTGAAGACAACCTAGGCCCGCAAAATGTCAACAAGTCAGGACCGTCCCCGCGGTGCTGCCCCCGCGGTGCTGCCCCCCGCGGTGCTGCTGACATGTCGTCTTGCCTGAGTCGAAGCGAAATCGCGGAATGTCAACAAGTCAGGACCGTCCCGCTCTTGGGCGCTCTTGAGGAGTATGGCGCCGCCGCGTGATCCTGCGTAACATCGGCGCGCTCGAACGTGGGCATCATCAGGAAGGACGAAGACATGCAGGCATTCATCAACGCGGCCAGCACGCTGGTGCTCGACGTCGGGGCCAAGGTGCTCGGTGCGATCGCGCTTTGGGTCATCGGCAAGTGGGCCATCGGCCTGATTACGCGGCTGAGCGAGCGCGGGCTCACCGCACGCAAGCTCGACGGTACGCTGACCCGCTACGTCATCAGTGCACTCGGCGTAGTGCTGAACCTGCTGCTGGTCATCATGATCCTGAGCGTGTTCGGGATCGAGACGACCTCGTTTGCGGCCGTCTTTGCCGCCGCGGGCGTCGCCATCGGCATGGCGTGGTCCGGCCTGCTGTCGAACTTCGCCGCGGGCGTGCTCATGATTGTCCTCCGCCCGTTTCGCGTCGGCGACTTCATCCAGGCCGCGGGGACGATGGGCACCGTTGAGGAGATCGGCCTCTTCGTCACGACCGTCAATACGATGGACAACGTACGCACATTCCTCGGGAACAACGCAATCATGAGTGGCACCATCCAGAACTTCACGGCCAACCCCTTCCGGCGCGTCGAGCTCACCGCTCAGCTC
Organism: Pseudomonadota bacterium; assembly: GCA_005776585.1. Taxonomy (GTDB): domain Bacteria; phylum Myxococcota_A; class UBA9042; genus SXOX01. Next base: position 11,832 of record SXOX01000128.1, read on the forward strand.
GCGCACGGGGCGAACGTCGCGCAGGCCATGGAGCTGCTCAAAGCCGCGGTCGCTGCCATCCCAAACGCGAAGGCCGACCCCAAGCCCGACGTCGAGCTCCTCACGTTCAACCTCGCGGGGCCGGTGCTGGCCGTGCGCCCCTACTGCCACAATGACCACTACTGGCAGGTGTACTTCGACACGAACCGCACCATCGGCGAGACGCTCACCGCCGCAGGCTTCCCGGTGCCGGAGACGCACATCCATGTCCAGGGCGTGGGTCGCTAGCGCCCGGTTCGCGAGATCCGCTACGTTCGCGGCATGAGCGCCCGTCCTCACCGCCAGCGGCATCGCCTCCTGCTACTCGCGGTCGCGGTGCTCGCCGCGGGCGGCGTCACGCGGGCGCGCGGGCGGCCCGACGACCCCACCTCCCTCGAAGCCTGGCTACTCGCACGCGACGGGCTGCGCGTACGCACGCTGGTGCCGCTCGAGCCGCCCTCGGCGTTTCGCGACGGCCGCTGGCTCATGCTGGCGTCCTTGCCACGCAACGACACCGCCGACCTCTACGTCCTGACCGCGCGCGTCGCCCCGGGAGGGCGGCCCATCGCGGTGTCCGTCCCAGTCAACCTCTCGCTGTCGGAGTGGGCCGACGACACCGACCTCGTCGTTCACGGCCTGCGCGCCGCGACCTGCGTGCGCGAGCTCCAGACGGGCAAGGTCGTCGAGGTCCATGTGCGCGACTTCGGCGGGGAGCGCTCCGAGGTGACCGGCACGGCCGCGTGGTCGCGCACCGAGCGCGCCAAGAACGCCGTGCTCAACTGGGCCGACACGGCGTCCCTGGACGGAGTAGACCTGCGCGTCTTCCGCCTCGAGCCGCCCGTAGACCAGCTCACCATCACGCTGGATGACACGCGCGGCGTCGCGCTGGTACCGCGCGGGGTGACCGCCACGATCGAGGAGCTCTCCCAGGAGCCCAAGGAGCGACTGCCACTGCTGCACTGGGTCGCAAACGTCGGCCGGCGCTTCGACGGCCTCGGACCCGCCGTCGAGCTGCTGAAGGAGGTCTACTTCACCGCGACCGAGGCCGTCGCCGTGGCCAAGGACACGCTCGGCGCCGCGCCCGTCGACGAGGCCCCCGTCGCGCCCAAGGCGGAGGTCCAGGCCGCCGTGGAGAAGGCCCGGCTGCTCGCACGCGCATCGACCCACGCGTGGCCCCCCGCGCCGCTCGAGCTGACGCTCGACGATCGCCAGGAGGGCGAGGGCCTCTGGGCCGAGGTGTCCGCGCACCGCACGCGCCGCAACCCGAACGCGCCGCCGCCGTTCTACCAGACGTATGTGCGTGTCCCCGCAGAGCGCGGCGTCAAGAAGCGCGTCTACATCGGCGCCTGGGACCCCGCGCAGGTCTCGCTCCGCTTTCAGACCGGTACGAGCGAGCCCATCTCCACCACCGGCATCAAGGGCTCCGGGCGTATCCCACGCGATCCGGCCGTGCTCGCGCGCGTCGTCGGCGCCTTCAACGGCGGCTTTCAGACCTACCACGGCAAGTACGGCGTGGTCGTCGACCGCAGACTGTATGTGCCGCCGCTTCCAGGCATCGGCACCGTGGTCGCGACGGCCGACGGGCGCACTGGCTTCGGCACCTGGGAGGCCAACGCCACCCTCCCCGAGCACGTGCTGGACCTGCGCCAGAACCTCCCCCCCGTCGTGGAGGACGGCGTCATCAACCCCTATGGCATCGTACGCTGGGGCGCGTCGCAGGACGTGGCCGGCGCGGTCGGCGCGTTCACGGTGCGCTCCGGCCTCTGCCGCACCCGCGAGAGCCACGTGGCCTACTTCTGGTGTGAGTTCTGCGACGTCGATGGCCTCGGCCGCGCGATGCTCGCCACGCGCTGCGACTACGGCATCCACCTCGACATGAACGCGGGCCACTCGGGCTTCGAGCTGTTTCGGCCGTTCACGGTGCGCACAGAGCCCGCCGAGCGCGCCAAGGCGGCCGCGCAGGAGCCCGATCGCAAGAGCGCCCTGCACGAGGTCGAGCTCCCCGGGGGCGGCGGCCAGTGGTTCTTCGCGACCCGACTCGTGGAGCGCATGGCGCATATGTATTTCCCGCGCTATCTGAAGACCGATTATCGCGACTATTTCTATCTCGTGCTCCGCGACGTGATGCCCGGTGCCGGCACCTGGCGGACCGAGGGCCTCGTGGGCAACGACACCTGGCCCCCGGTGGTGGCCGTCGACCCGCAGGACCCGACGCGCGTCGAGCTCGATCCAGAGCGGCTCGTCGCCGAGCTCGTTCGCGTCGGTGAGAGCCCGCGACAGGCACCCACCGGCACGGCCTACGTGCTCGATCTGGCCGCCGACGAGGTGCTCGCCGCGCCGGCCGAGGGCGCGCTGTTCGTCACGAGCGACGGACGCCTCACGCGCAAGAGCGAGGACGGCCGTGTCGCGCTGTCAGGCGCCCGTTTCTTGGCCAATGGTCCGTTCCTGGTCGTCGAGAAGGCACGCCTCGGCGCCGTGGTCCGCACAGCGAGCGGCTGGGCCGTGACGCCGCTCACCGGTGGCGAGAGCCTCGCGTCGCCGAGCCTTGCGCCAACGACGCCACGCCTGCTCCTGTCAGTGACCCCCGCTCGCCCGGCCGCGTTTCGGCTCGGGCAGGATCGACCATAGCACTCGGGTTCATCCGGTCTCGCCGGACAACACGCCGGGCTGAGTTGCTCGCGTTACTGACACCGTGTTAAGTAGATCGCGCTCGCTCGCGAGGAGGAGGAGGACGACGTGCACGACCCCGGCGCAGCCGAGTCACGAGACCGCCCTTGGGTGCGCCGCCTGCGCTTGCACCACGCGCTCATGCGCCGCGGGCACATCTCGACGTCTGAGGCCGCTCAGTTGATTGGCGCGGATCGACGCGTCGCGCGCACCGACCTGGAGGCGCTCGCCGCCCACGCGCTGCCGCTCCACACCGCCGGTGAGGGCCACGAGCGTCGGTGGGTCCTCGACCCCGGGTTCACCCAGGTCGGTCAACCCATTCGACTCCAAGATCGCCTCGCGCTGTTGGTGGGCCAGGACCTCGTCGCAGGCTTCCTCCAAGACACCGACTTCAGCGAGGCGCTCGGCAGGCTGACGTCGCAGCTCGCCGCGCTCGATACCAGCAAGACACTGGACCTCGACGAGCTCCGCCGCAGGTTTCATGTGATCCACGAGCCCGAGAAGGACTACGGCGCGCACCGGGACACGCTCGACACCCTCGTCCGCGCCATCCTGGCCTGCGAGCGCGTCACGTTCGAGTACGTTCACGGCCGCTCGGGGGCGCAGACGTCGTTTCCGGCCGTCGCGCCCCTGTCGCTCGTCCTCTACAAGCGCGGCGTCTACGTCCTGTTCGACAAGCGCGGCAAGCACGATCTCAAGGCCGTAGAGCGCATCGTCGCGCTCGAGCGCCACGTCGGGCACACGTTCGAGTACCCGCGCCGCGGCGAGTACCTGCCCGAGCGCGTGCTCTCCGGGCGCTTCGGGATCACACGTAGCGCGCATGCGCCCGAGGAGGTCGTGCTGCGCTTTCGGCCGGAGGTGGCGACGTACGTGCGCGACAGGCGATGGGCGCGCGACCAGCGCGTCGAGGGTCACCCGGATGGTGGCTGCACGCTGCG
>SXOX01000129.1 GCA_005776585.1 Pseudomonadota bacterium
CCCCAAATTTCGTCATCAGTTGACTCAGTCTTCTCGGAATCGGACGCTCAAAACTCCACTTGACCGCTCCCGGGAGCCGGGCGTAGCGTCGCTCGTGTGCCGAACTCGCGCCACCGACCACGTTCATCGACCTTATCCGCCGGTTCACGATGACATGGTCCACTCGCTGGGCGGGAAATGGAGACTCGGGCACACCCTTGTCGATCCTGACGGAGTCTCCTTTGTCGCCGAACCAGCGGAATCCCACCCCTTTCTGGGTCGGAACGGGTCCTCGCCAATCGCTCGGAACCATTGCTCGTGCCTGTTGCAGGGTGGTCGGCGGTTTCAACAGGTTGATCCTGGGTCCTGCGTCAGGGGCCAGAGACGGCGGTACCGAAGCTCCCGGTACCCTCGCTTGGGGCACACTTGCGGATGGCCGCTCCAAGTGGAGTGTGCCGGCACCCTTGCCCGATAATCCGGCGTCAGCGATGCCCCACAGCGTGGCAACCGCCATCGCCGCGTCGCGGTCTCCGTGAGCCATCAGGGCAATGCCGCCGGCCAACGCCGCTCCCGGTCCAGACTGCATCTGGTCGCCAAGCGCAATGAACTGGGCCATCTTCTCGGCAGGCGACCGCGGGTCCGGGGGGGTACGCTGCGCTGAGATGGTCGGCTCGCGCTCCAACCTTGCGCGCTCGGCGGCTCGGCCTCGCTCGAAATCCACTGCGGACTTGTACGCGCTCAGGTTCTGTAGAATTTGAAATTCGCGCGCCTCTCCGGAGGACAGAACGCCAAGCTGTCCGAGCCGCTGTCGAAAGACGGCATCGTCTCCGCTGACGCGCTCGACGCTCCCAAGCTGCCGCAAATAGCCCCAGCGCGTGTGGTAGTGCTCGGGATTATTCAGAATGGAGTGATGCACGGGTCCGACGGACTCCACGGGAAACCGCGCGCGAGAACCACCCAGGTCCACGTACCGAAGCGGATTTCCCCGGCAATACGCATACAGATTCGTCCCATCCACAAACCACGCCGAGTCTGCCGCAGTCCACCGCCCGAGCCACGGCGCGTAGTACCGAGCGTCGTGGTAGGTGAACCCCGTCTCGTCGTCGCACTCCTTGCCGGTGTACCGGTACTTCTTTTGGCCGATCGCCGAGCTCCCGTACCGCAGCGCCGTGCTGCCGTACGGGTGGTACTCCTCCATGCTGATGACGTCGCCGTTCTCGTCGACCTCGAGGCACGCGCTCCCCTAATGGTCGCCCAGCTGATACCGCGTCCGCGTCGTCGAGCCCTCGCGCTCGAGGATGAGCACTCGCCGCGTTCCGTCCATCACGTGCAGCGTCGTGACCTCGGTCGAGTCGGTGCTCTCGTAAAGCTCGAGCGCGCCCAGGTACACGGTCGTCGCGACATCGGTGCCGTTGTCGTGCCGCTTCCGCAGGCGCTGGCCCGCGGCGTCGTAGAGGCACGTCATCTCGTGACCATTGCCGACGCGCGTCGTCGAGTGCAGGCGATCGTTCGCCGACCAGGCCATCGCGCTCAGGTGCGCCATCGACGTCAGGTTGCCGTGGGCGTCGTGCGTGTACTCCGACGTCGTGCTGTCGACGGTCGTCGACACAAGCCGATTCGACTTCGGCGTCTCGGTGTTCGGGACTGTCTCGGTCTCGTACGTCCGCGTCCAGCCGGCCGCCACGCCCGAGAAGCTGCCGAAGTTCGTGTGCGCGACCTCCTCCAGGTTGCCCACCGCGTCGTAGGCGTACGTCTCCTCGAAGTTGTGGAGCGTCAGCGGGTCGTTCGGGTTCGCCGGAAAGCTCTGCCACCCCGGCGCCGTCTCCGTCGGCATCGCCGTGCTGTCGTGCTCGCGCCCCGTGGCCGACGTCAGCCGATACAGCGCGTCGTACGCGTACTCGCAGCCGCCCGTGACCTCGATGCTGCCGCGCGTGATGGTGGGCTTGCAGGCGTCGTTCACGGCGACGATGTTACCCACCGGATCGTACGAATACGAGAGGTCCTGGAGCTTCGTGCTGCTGCTCTCGGTCTTCTTCGTCACGAGCGTCGCGAGCCGAAACGTCTCCGGCTCGTACGTGTAGAAGGTCACCACGTCGTTGCCGTAGCGGAGCTTGGTGCGCTGGCCCTTCGCGTCGTAGGTAATGACGTCGACGACCGTCTGCTCGGTCGTCTCCCAGCTCGGCGTGACGAGGACCTGCTTCAGCCGGCCACTGTTGTCGTAAACGCGGCGCTCCTCCGAGTCGTCGGGCAGCGTGATGGCCATCGGGCGATTCAGCGCGTCGAAGGCCGTCTCGGTCGTGCGCGTCGTCGACTCGAGGGTTGGCGACCCGCTCCAGTCGGGCGCGGCGTCGCCGTCGAGCAGCGTGCGCTTGGCGACCGTCACGTTCCCCGTTCTGGTCGTAGTGGCTCACCTGCCACGCACCGACCGCGACGCGCGTCACGTTGCCATCCGGCAGATCGACCTGCGTCACGCGGCCGACCGGGTCGTAGACGTAGATGCTCGTTGATACTCTTTGCGTACATGTTTCTAGTTGCATCGATAAGCGCAACCAGCGTGTCGTCGCCCGTTGTCGTGGCCACCGCGCCAGTCGAGGTTGTCGGTGTGCTCGGCGCGCGCGGTTCCGCAAATGTCAACATGTGAGGACCGTCCCTGTTTTTCGGACCTTCGCGGGCGAGTGCTGCGGCGGGGCGCACGTCGAGCGTGACGCGAGGTCGGCCGCAGTGGGTGCCTCGGGATTGCGCCCGGCGGACGCCCGCGGTCACCCTCTCGATCAGGACGGCCTTCTCCATCTCGGCGACGGCCGCGATCAGGGTGAACACCATTTTCCCGATGCTCGTGCTCGTGTCGATGGCCTCCCTGACCGAGATGAAGTCCACGCCGAGGGTGCGGAACTCGTCGAGGGCGACAAGCAGGTGTTGCGTGCTCCTCGCGAACCTGTCGAACCGCCACACGGCCACGAGGTCGAGGTGTCCCCTGCGGGCAGAGTCCATCAGGCGGTCGAGGGCGGGTCTCGATGTCGCGGCACCGGACACGCCGTCATCGACGTGCTCGGCGACGACGTTCCACCCGCGCTGACGGGCGACTTGGCGGAGTTCGTCCAGTTGCAAGCCCACGTCCTGACCGTGTCCGGTCGTCGAGACGCGGGCGTAGAGCGCCGTTCTTGGGGTCGTGGTCGTGGTGGTCTTCGTCGCCATCGCCGCGTCCCACCGGCGACGCGGGCGATCTGAGCCACGGCTTTCCAGCCCAGATGGCGGAACCGATTGGAAAACCTAGTCTGGTTCGGACACGCGGCCGTGTTCGGCGTGTTCAACCTGCACGCAAACTGCGAGCCGAACGCCACCGAAGTCAGGGACGGTCGTAGAGCCGTCCGACCGGCGGGGCGGGCGTCAGCCTACTGCCGACCCTTCAGGCGATGACTAACCTGCTGCAGCCATGCCCGTGCGGAGAGGCCATCGGGAGTCGGGTCGTAGTAACAGCCGAGTTCCTCAAACAGCATCCGTGAGATGGCCTCGTCGGAGAGGTCGGACGTGATGAGTGCGTCGATGCCCTCTGCGACCCCCAGGCGTTGGTCACGGTCGGCCTGCGACATGTAGAGGTCGATGATGCCGTCTGGGTCTTCTGCCTCAACCTGCCAGTCCTCGTGGAAGTAGCCACCAAAGAACTGGGGAAGGCGGTCGTGAAAGGCACTGCTCATGGCGTTGGGAACCCCGTCAAGATGTGGTAGCCGCCTGCCCCGTTTCCTTGCAGCACGACACGAACTCCCGTGCCGGGAGTCGCCTTCGTGGCTCCTTGCAACAGGACTCTGCCGCCCGAGAACGGTGCGTTGATCACCAGTCGTCCGCTGGCTCCCGACGAGACCCACTGCCCCACTTGAGCCGCATTGGCGTCGAATGCCCCCGCTACCGCCGCCTCGGCCTCAGCACGGGAGGCGAAGGTCGATGCAGCAGACGTTTGGCCGCCTGCGAGGCGGCCTGCCAACTGCGCATCCGTCAAGCCGACGTGTCGGGCGATGAGGTGCCCGCCAGCCGCCTCATGGGCTCCCAGTCCGCCGCCCGGAGCCAGTCGGCTGAACGCTGCTCCCTTTGATGCGCCAAGTCCAAGCTCAGCCTCCGTGAGCCCCAACAGCGGCATGTCGAGGGAGAGACGAGCTTCGATCGCTCTGACCGCAGTCGTCACCAGGCTCTGCAGTGCTGCAGCACCGGCAACTATGCCGGCGCCAACGCCGACGGCCCTCGCTCCGTTCTCGGGCGAGAGCGTACGGAGACCATGCGCGACGCGGTTGGCAAAGTTGTCGGCATCCTGGACGGCGACGTTCTGTGCGGCACTCCCCTCAAGGCCGACGAGCCGCGCGCCCTGGTGCACCATCTCACCAAGCCACTCGCCGGCATCGCCCGTCATGACGGCGCCGATGGCCTTGGGCACCGCGAGGACGCCATCGACGAAGCCAGCACCGGCCGACGTCGCGTAGCTACCGAGTTCGCGCCAATTCCCGCTAACATGGGACCATGGCGTGCTCCCGCCGGTCGTCGACGACGAGCTGAGCCCGGACAGCATCGCCTTGCCGCGCTCGAATCCCTGCCGGAGTCCCTCGCGCTGCACTCGGCCGGCATATGCCGCATGCGCACCGCGCTCCGCAGTCTTCGCCTGCGCAGCAGTCATCGTTCCGGACGTGAGCTGCTGGCCGACACGCGCGACTTGCGTCGCCCAGTCCGTGAATGCCTGCATGTACTCTGAGTTCCGACCACCGCCATCGTAGGAGGCGATCGGGCTCCCCCGGCAATACGCATACAGATTCGTCCCGTCCACAAACCCCGCCGGATCTGCCGCCGTCCACCGACCGAGCCAGGGCGCGTAGTACCGCGCGCTGTGGTACTGCAGACCGGTCTCCTCGTCGCGCTCCTTCCCCGTGTAGCGATACCGCTTCTCCGGCACCTCGCCCCAATGCCGGCGGTAGGCGGTCGCGCCATACGGCAGGTACTCTTCCTCCGAGATGACCTTCGCCTCGTCGTCCACCTCGATGCACGCCGAGCCAAGATGGTTCCCGAGCGGGTACCGCACGCGCCGGTCGTTCGTGCTCTCGTACTCCACAAGCGCCACGCGCCGCGTGCCGTCCATGACGTGCACGCTCGTCGTCGTCTTGACGAGGTTCCCGCCTTCCCACTTGCGGTAGACCTCGAGCGCGCCGAGGTACACGCGCTCCTCGACCAGGTTCGAGTGGTCGTAGCGCTTCCGCAGGCGCTCACCGCCAGCGTCGTACAGGAAGTCGACGTCCCCGCCGCCGCCCAGGTCGACGTGTGCCAGGTGATCCTCGGACGACCAGTCCATCGCACTCAGATGCGGCATCGACGTCAGGTTGCCGTGGGCGTCGTAGGTGTACTGGTCGTTCGTGGGCTCGGTCCCGCCGGTCCACGACTTGCGCAGGCGGTTCGACGTCGTCGCGTGGAGCGCCTGGCGCGTCCACATCGTCACCTCGCCGATGCGATGCTCGACGGACTCAAGGTTGCCGACTTCGTCGTAGCCGTAGATCTCGCGGTACTTGTGGATCGCCTGCCAGTCGTTCAGGTGCGCGCTCGTCGCCCAATCTGGCAGCTCCGGTCCTGGCGCCGACGTCCCGCCGAGGTCGTCGTGCTCGCGCCCGGTCGCCGATGTCAGCCGATACAGCGCGTCGTACACGTACGTGCACCGCGGCTCCACCGTTGGCGGGCCCGCCAGCGTGTCCTTCGAGGCGTCGAGGATGTCGATGACGTTCCCCACGGGGTCGTAGGTATACCTCAAGTCCTGCAAGAGCGTCGGCTCGCCGTCGCTCGGGTTCGGCGTCGGCCGCGTCGTCACGAGCGTGGCTCCGGCGCGCGGGCTGCCAGGGCACGCCGGACCCATGTACAGTGCCATTCTGGCACCAGCAGGCTCATTCTGGCACCGCCGCAGTGGCACTCTTTGGGTCACGTCGCGCGATTGGCTCGGGCCTCCG
>SXOX01000130.1 GCA_005776585.1 Pseudomonadota bacterium
CAAGCTCTACGGCCCCACCGGCGTCGGCGTGCTCTACATGCGCTCTTCCTGGCAAGATCGCCTGCCGCCGTGGCGTGGCGGGGGCGACATGATCAAGACGGTGTCCTTCGACGGAACCGTCTTCGCGGACCCGCCGGCCAAGTTCGAGGCCGGCACGCCGCCCATCGCGGAGGTCATCGGACTCGGCGCGGCCATCGACTTCGTCCGTGCCGTCGGGCTGGAGGCCATCGCGGCGCACGAGCACGCGATCCTGGACTACGCGCTACAGCAGCTCGTGCTCGTCCCCGGAGTCCGGCTGATCGGGACGCCCACGCAGCGCGCGGGCGCCATCTCGTTTGTCATGCGCGGCATTCATCCGCACGACGTCGGCACCATCTTGGACACCGAGGGCGTCGCCGTCCGCGCAGGACATCACTGCGCCGAGCCGGCGATGCGTCGGTTTGGGGTCCCAGCGACTGCCCGCGCCTCCGTCGCCTGCACCACCACGCGTGGCGAGATCGACACGCTCGTGCGCGGGCTCGAGAAGGTCTGGGCGCTGCTGGGAGACGACGCCGCATGAGCGACCTTCGTGAGCTGTACCAGCAGGTCATCGTCGACCACGCGCGCCGGCCCCGCAACCGGGGCAGGCCAGACACGTTCACGCACGAGGGCCACGGACACAACCCGCTCTGCGGAGACAAGCTCGTCCTCTGGCTCGCGCTGGGACCCGACGGCCGCATCGCCGCGGCGCGCTTCGAGGGTGAGGGGTGCGCCATCTCGACGTCGTCGGCCTCTTTGCTGACGGAGGCGGTCACTGGCATGAGCCAACCGGAGGCGGAGGCGCTCTTTCAGGCCGTCCACGCGCTGGTCACCACAGGCGAGGTCCCGGACGGCGGGCCCGATCTCGGCAAGCTCGAGGTCTTTGCCGGCGTTCACGAGTTTCCCGCGCGCGTGAAGTGCGCCTCGCTCGCTTGGCACACCATGCACGCGGCGTTGGCAGGCCAGGGCGTCGCGCAGACCGAATGAAGGGAAGGTCGCCATGAGTCACTGGAACAACGAGCTCATCGCCCTGACGCGCGACTGCGAGGTCGTCGAGATCCCCAGCGGATTCCTGGGCGTTCTCCCGACGGGCGCACAGGTCCGCATCACCCAGAGCCTCGGTGGCGCGTACACGGTCATCACCGATGGCGGTGCCATGGTCCGCATCGCCGCCAAGGACGCCGACGCGCTCGGGATGCAGGACGTCACGGCCGCCGCGCCCGTGGTCGACGAGGGCCCTGTCGATGCCCCCGCCATCGAGGCGCGCGTATGGGAGCAGCTGCGGATGGTCTATGACCCCGAGATCCCGGTCAATGTCGTCGAGCTTGGGCTCGTCTACGAGTGCCTCGTCGGCGAAGCGCCTGGAAACGACGGCTTCAGCGTCACGGCCAAGATGACGCTCACGGCACCCGGCTGCGGCATGGGGCCAGTGCTCGTGCGCGAGGCCGAGGAGCGCATCAAGTCGGTGAAGGGCGTCGTCGACGCGCGCGTGGATCTGGTCCTCGAGCCGCCGTGGGACCCGAGCCGCATGAGCGAGGCCGCGCGGCTCGAGCTTGGTTTCTTTTAGGCGCCAGCGCGCTCGTTCGCCGGCGCGCTACTTCGGCACGACCGTAAATGGCTCCGTGACCAGCGTGTAGCTCTCGGTCGCCGTGCGCTTGCCGGTGATACGCAGCTGGAACGTCCCGCCGGTCAGCGCCGGTGTCGTCGTGGCCGCGCCGCGTCGTGTCGGGAAGGTCGCCGTCCACGTGAACGTCCGCGCGACGGGGCCGAGCGTCGTCTCGTAGGTGGGCTCGACGGCGAGGGACAGCGCGACCTCGTAGCCGTCGGTGCCGACCACGCTGCCGTTCTTGCGAAGCAGCGGTTCCGCTGGGGTACCGGCCTTCTCTACCGTCACGACCGGCGCCAAGAGCCACGGATCGCCGCCGTGGAACGCGACTGTGACGACCTCGCCGTCCTTGACCGTCGCGGCAGGCTGTGTGGCGATGGCGGCAGGCACAGCACTCGCCTCCACCGGAAAATCGGTGAGGGTGTAGACCGGGGCCTTCATCGGCGGGACCATGGGCCACCCGAGTGCGCCGTGCGTGCCCTGAATGAACGCAGCCCCAAACGCGATGGCCTTCTCGGTCAGGTAGGGCCCCTGCTTTGGACCCCAGAGGCTCCCGCTCGCCTCGTAGCCGCCCCAGTACCAGTCGTCTTCCGGCAAATCGTAGCCGATGTAGTCCTGCGCGTAGCCGAGCAGCATGACCGAGGCCGCATCGGCGCCCGTGGCCTTGACCACGCCCGACAACACGTCCTGCCCGAGCTGAGTCACCGGCTCCCCTGGCAGGGTCACGACTGTGAGACTGCCCAGCTGGAATGCGCCCACGATGGTCGACCCCGGCGCTGGACTGTCCTCGGTGAACGGGATGCACGCGCTCGAGATGACGGTCGGATCCGGCTTGCCCGGCGCACCGAAGCACGCCTCCTTGAGGCCCGCGCCGCAGTAGACGGCGCCGTAGTCGAACGGGAAGGTCTCTCCGGTGTAGCCGAGCGCCGTCCGGTCGAGCGCGATCCGCGTCAGCGCGCTGCGCACGAGCATCGTGTCGGTCGTGGTGATGCTCGAGAGGGCCTTCTCGACGAGATCGGCCGCGATGTTCCCCGCGGCCTCGATGCCGTTCATGTCGTGCGGAACGCCGTACTCGTCGTCGACGTGGCCGCTCTTGGGGCTCATGTCGCCAGACCACGAGTTGAACAGGATGGCCGTCACCGGGTTGGCGAACCGCTCCTCGAGCTTCTGCTCGATCCCGCCGTGGATGTCGCGGGTCAGCAGGTGCGCGCTGGCGCCGACGACCGTGCCATGAACTGCGTACATGCCGACGATCGCCCTGGGAACGCCCTTGGCGTCGTCGAAGCGCAGCACGGGGAAGCGGCCGTCCATCAGGTCGGGGTTCTGGCAGCGGCGGTCCCCATGGAGCGCGTCTGTGGTCAACACGGCGTGCCCAAAGCGTGCCGGCGCGCGATCGGCGAGCGCAGCCACGACGGCCTCCGCCATGGCCTCGATCATGCGCTCGAAGAACTCGGGGAAGAACGTGTCGAGGAGCGCTGCCCAGATGTCGTTTTGCACGAGCCGACCCGGCCCCGAGTGGGTGTGCGTCGCGGCGATCACCAGGCTCTGGTCGAGGTCGCGTCCCGTCTTCTTCAGCAGCCGCTCGACGAGCGCGGTGCGCGCCTGCTGCGTGATGCCGACGAGGTCGACGCGCATGAGGATCACGTCGCGATCGCCTTGCGAGACGGCGACGACGCGAATCGACGGGTGCGTGTAGATGCCGCGCGTCGCCGGGTACTTGCCGGTGAAGCGGCTCTTGGGCGCGTCGCCTCCGCCGACCTGACCAAAGCCCGCCGTCCCGATGCCGAGCGGCACCGGCAGAAGCGCGCGGGCAACGCCAACCTGGAAGGGGCCTGGCTGGGGCGGCGGTGGCCCGGCGTCCGGCACGTCCGGCACGTCGGGACCGAGGTCCGGCGGTGCGACGACCACGTCGACTACCGGGGCGAGCTCCACGCCCACATCCAAGGCAACGTCCACAGCCGCGGGCACGTCGGCGACCACTGCGCCCTCGAGGTCGCCCTGCGTTTCCGGGTCCGAGGCTGCGCAGCCCAAACCGACGCCGAACACCAGCACCGCCATCGTCACGCGCATGAGGACCTCCAAGCGCACGACGCTAGTCGCGCAGGAGCCCCACCGTCAAGCCTCGCCGTTGCTCCACGCGCCCAGACCGGCTAGCCTTCGCGCGAACCAGCTCACGCTTGGGGGATTCATGCTTCGTCGCGCCACCTCCTGCCTCGTGCTCGCCGTGCTCGGCACGCTTGCCGCTTGCGCCCAGACCGTCGGCGACATCGACCGCACCCAGCCGAACCGTCTGCGCAAGTCCGTGCTCTCCGGCGAATGGTACCTGGCCCGAACGGTCATTGACACGCCGTATACCGTCGAGTGGACCCACCCTGGTGACTCCGCCGAGCTCGAGCGCGTGCGCTTCGAGATTCAGAAGGACGTCCTCGTCGCGCGCCGGGTCTATGACCGTGTCGAGGGCACGGATCGGGCGACCACGATGGCGGGGCAGGGCTACGTCGGGGCGCCTGTGGCCGCGTTCCCGATCGTGTCGCACTTCGACGTCACGCGCGAATACAACGTGGCCACCGGCGAGCAGACCAACGTCCTCGCGGAGAACACGACCGATCGCCCGTGGCACGAGCGTGAGTTCATCCGCGTCGACTGGTCGAAGAACCTGCTCCCGAGCCTGGCCTTCTTCGTCGACTGGGAGGGCTCCGAGCACGTCGTCGAGACGCCGCTGGCGATTGCGCCCGAGGGCCCCGACGATGCGAACCACTTCCGCCTCGGCATCAAAGGCGACGCGGGCTCCTGGACCGACCTGACGGACGACCGCGCCATCGCCGAGCAGCGGACCGCCGACTACCTGGAGACCACGCTGCTCGTCGCGACGAAGCCGGAGACCATCTCCGTCGAGGACTGGTTCGGCTCCATCCTGCAAGACCCCGCGTGCTGGTACTACGCCAGCAAGGACTGCGAGCATCAGAGCATCACGGTGCGGTTCTCAATGATGAAGGTCGTCGAGAACGACGGCTACGTCCCGCTCCCGTATCCCGACGTGGAGGAGGCCCGCGACGCCGAGACCGGGAAGCCGCTCTACGTGAAGTACGACGACAAGGGGAGCCTCACGCCCGCCAAGGACGCGACCGACGGGACCGCGGTGCGGTTCCCCATGTTCGACAAGTTCGGCTATTTTCGCGTCGAGCGTCACGGCTATCACTCGACCTGGGGCGAGACCGAGTCGAATCGCCTGTACCTCATCAACCGCTACAACCTCGTCGACGCGTCGGGGAACCCCAAGCCCATCGTCTACTACCTGTCGGCGGACTTCCCCGAGTGGCTCGTCCCGACGGCGCAGGGCATCTTCACGGCCTGGAACGCACCGTTCGTGGACGCCGTCAAGGCGCTCGGCAAGACGCCTCCCGAGCGCATGCTGGAGCTGCGCGCCAACACGGGCCAGCGCATCGGCGACATGCGGTACTCGTTCCTGTACGACGTAAGAAAGGCCAACCAGGCCCGACTGCTGGGCTACGGGCCCTCCAACACGGACCCACTGACCGGCCAGATCCTCTCGGCGTCGGCGTACGTCTACGGCGCCCAGTGCGAGGTCTACGCCAATGGCGGTCGGCAGATCGTCGATCTGCTTACGGGCAAACTCACACCGGAGGAGCTGGGGCTCGGCGAGGACGTCAAGCTGGCGCTGCATCAGGCCAAGAAGAAGCTCGGTGCGCAGACTGGCGGTCTCGCGGCCACGGGTGCGGTCACCTTCAGCCACGACCCGCACCCCGAGCCGCCGCTCACGCGCGAGCTCTTGGCCAAGTTCGTCGAGGAGCGGGTCAACACCCCGGAGCAGAAGGCCTTCAAGAAGCTCGGCAAGAAGGGGCTGCGTCGCGGAGCGGGCACGTTCGAGTCGCGGCTTGCGGCCATTCGCGGCACGACCTTCGAAGACCGCCTCATCAACGACGAGGTGAAGCTCCTCGAGGGCCGTCGCGTCGTCCATCCGGGCGAGTCGGTGCCCGAAGCGCTCAAGCCGTTGCTCTCTCCGGCGAGCCGGGTCGGACGCGGCAACCGCGAGGCGGAGCGGCGCCGTCGCCTGCGCCTGGCCCACCGCGTCAAAGACGCCGCCGAGTTTGCCGACGACGCCGTCGCCGGTCTGGCGCTCGAGCTCGCTGCCTCGGGCAAGACCTCGGCCGAGATCCTCAAGGTCATCGAGGCGGCCGTCTGGAAGTCGACCGCCGAGCATGAGCTTGGTCACACGTTCGGTCTGCGGCACAACTTCGGCGGCAGCTACGACGCGCTCAACTTCCCCAAGAAGTTCTGGGAGCTCAAGGGCGCCACGCCCGAATTCCCGCCGTCACCGCCGACACAGGCCCAGCTGACCGGCCGCATGCACGAGTACCGCTACAGCTCCATCATGGAGTACGCCGGCCGCTTCAACGCCGACATCCAGGGCATCGGGCTCTACGACCGCGCCGCCATCCTGTTCGGCTACGCGCAGGCGGTCGAGGTCTTCAACGCGGCGCCCAAGGACCCGCTTGCCACCGCCTTCGCCGACGTCTTCGACCTCGAGCTCCCGCTCCAGCAGTGGCGGCACTATACGTCGCTCCCGAACGCGCTCGGTGGCATCGACGCGATGTACGACCGCAAGGTCGTGCCCTACCAGGCCGTGAAGGAGCAGCTCCTCGGCAAGGCGCCGTACACGCAGTGGGAGGTGCCCTATCGCTTCTGCTCCGACGAGTACGACGGCGCGACCTTCTGGTGCTCGACCTACGACGCCGGGATGGATCCCTACGAGAT
The DNA here is from genome assembly GCA_005776585.1 of Pseudomonadota bacterium. GTDB lineage: Bacteria > Myxococcota_A > UBA9042 > SXOX01. Next base: position 6,401 of record SXOX01000130.1, read on the forward strand.
CGTGGCCGATGCGGCCCAGCGCTACGAGTCCTACTACTTCTTCGACGCCTTCAAGCGCGACCGCGCGGGCTGGGACGGCTCCGACTACGACGGTCGACTCTACGACCGCTACTTTCGGCACTTCCTGACGCAGTATCAGCATTGGGTGTTCTTCGGCTACGACGAGGCGGAGCAGTGGGAGGGGTGGCGCGAGTCGGCGTCGGACCTCGGGATCGAGGACGTCCAGTGGGAGCTCGCACGTGACGGAGGCGCACCGTTTACCGCGGCCTCCCGCAGGGGACTCCAGGCGTTGGTCGGCATCCTGGCCACCCCGCAGCCGGGCAGCTACGTCTACGACGCGGAGCTCGACGTCTACTTCCGCTCGGGCTACCTCTACCCGAATTGCGGTCCCGGGCAGTCCGAGAAGGCCGACCCCGACCTCGAGTGCACCGATCTGAACGTCTCGGTCGGCACGGGCCGCTACAACTACACGAGCTTCGATCGTGACAGTGGCTACTACTTCTACGAGCGGCCCAAGTGGGTCGGTGCCTTCAGTGACAAGGTCCTGGCCCTCGAGATGCTCGCCGACCCGACCGTCAACTTGCTGGGTGTCGCGACCGGCGAGGACGTCCAGGCCTACGCTATCGGCTATTGGCTGCGCTTCCCGGACGTGCTCACCCGCGTCACGGGCGGCATCATCGCGGATCGTGTCAAGCAATTTGCCGGCACCACCAAGGACGGCGTCTATGCCCCTGCCGACCCGTTCACCACCGTGGCGGCCGACGCGACCGCGGTCGACCCCGACACGTGGAGCACGGTCCAGTACTACGCCATGTGGTTTGGCATGGCCGGGTTCAACCTGGGCTTCGACAACACGTTCAACGACACGATGCACGTGTGGGTCAAGGGCGAGGGTGACGGCCAGGATCTCCCGGACGCCAAGGACCCGCGGGTCGCAAAGTACGTCGACGAATCAACACAGCGTACGTATTTCGCCGTCAAGTCCCTGGATGCTGCGCGCTTCAGCCCGGCCTACGAGATGGTCTCCCGGGCCGCCAGCCTGGCCGAGCGCATCGCCAACCCTGGAGCGGACGACGATCCCGAGTACCTGCGCTTCTTGCTGAAAGACCAGCTCGAGGTCATCGACCTCGCCCGAGGCATGTACAACCTCTATGGAAAGATGACGTTCTAGCGCGTTGCGTTAGTCTCCGGCGTCATGGTAGCTTCCCACGCTGACGTCGACGGGCGAAGGACTCACCGCGCCGACGAGGGGGATTTCATGTTGCGATTCTCAAGACTTGGCGCACTCGCCCTGCCGATCCTCGGCGTGGCCGTGATGGCCTGCGGCGACTCCAATACGGTCGCTGGCGGGCAAGGTCAGGGCGATGATCAAACGCCGCAAGGCGACACCAAGCCCGGCGACGCGCAAGGGCAGGTCGACGGCAAGGTCCCGCCCAAGGGTGCGAGAGCCGGTGTCGCGGCGCTCGTCAGCGGCGGTACCGTCGCCAAGAGCAGCAAGTATCAGATGGTGTTCTCGGTTGGCGCTGGCCCCGCGACACCCAAGTCCGAATCGACTCAGAAGACGTTACGGGCCGGCATCCAGGGCGCGGCCGGAGGTGCACAGTGATGCGGGACTCTCGTTTGCTCAAGGCCATGCGCGCGCTCTCGGTCGCCGCCACGCTCGTTGCGGCCACCGCCAGCGCGAACGTCCCTGGGACGTTCACCTTCCAAGGTCGGCTCTTCGACGCCAACCTCAACCCGCAGAGCGCGACCCTCAAGGTCACCCTGCGCATCTATGAGAGCGCCGTTGGCGGTACCGCGCTGTGGAGCGAGACCATCGACGTCCCGTTCAGCGATGGCTACTTCGCCGTCGAGGCCGGGCGCAGCGTCCCGTTCACGGCCGGGGTCTTCGACGGCAACGCGCGGCACATCGGCGTGTCCGTGGGTGAGGACGAGGAGCTCAAGCCCCGCGCGCCCATCACGAGCGTGCCCTACGCGATGATGGCGGGCGACGTCAACGGGGACATCCACCCCAAGACCGTCTCCATCGCTGGCCATGGCACCGTCATCAACGAGAACGGCCAGTGGGTCGGTGATCCGACCGGCCTGCAGGGGCCGGAAGGTCCCAAGGGCCCCACGGGCGCCGTCGGTCCGGCCGGCTCGCCGGGTCCCAAGGGCGACAAGGGCGACACCGGTCCGCAGGGCGCCAAGGGCGAGGACGGCAACACCGGGCTCAAGGGGCCGCAGGGCGACAAGGGCGACAAGGGCGACACGGGGCCGCAGGGCAGCGCGGGTCCGCAAGGGGCTGGGTTCCTCTGGCGCGGTACCTACTCTCCTGGGACCTCCTACGGAAAGAACGACGTTGTCTGGTGGGATGGCTCCGCCTGGATCGCGACCGCCGACAACGACGGCGCCAAGGAGCCGTCGGCCTCGGCGTCGATCTGGGGGCTCATGTCGTCGCAGGGCGACACCGGCGCGACGGGTCCCACCGGTCCCACCGGCCCCGAGGGTCAAAAGGGTGCTCAGGGCGACACGGGCCCCTCCGGCCCGCCGGGCGCCAAGGGTGACAAGGGCGACAAGGGCGACAAGGGCGACAAGGGCGACGTCGGCCCCACGGGTCCGTCGGGCATCCCGGGTCCGTCGGGCCCCACGGGTCCCGCGGGCGATGGGTTCCGGTATCGCGGGACGTACGCTGGCTCGGGCACGTACCTGAAGGGCGACGTCGTGACGCACCTGTCCTCGGCCTGGGTCGCGCTCACCAACACTCAGGGGCTCATCGCTCCGAGCGGCGATAACACGAACTGGGCCTTCTTCGGTGGCAAGGGCGACACGGGTCCTGCCGGTCCCACTGGATCGCAGGGCGTCGCTGGCCCCACGGGTCCCACCGGCCCGCCCGGCGCCGTCGGTGCCACCGGTCCCTCCGGCCCGCCGGGTCCCAAGGGTGACACGGGGCCCATTGGCCCCCTGGGCCCCACCGGCCCGACCGGAGCCAAGGGCGACGGCATTCGATTCCGAGGCACCTTCGAGCTTGGGACGGCCTACGCGCTTGGTGACATCGTCTATCACCTCGGTAGCGCCTACATCACCATTAAGGCGAACGGGGGGCTCGACCTGCCGAACGATGACATTACCAACTGGGACCTCCTCGTCGCCCGCGGCGAGACAGGGATTCCGGGCGCCACGGGACCCTCGGGTCCGGCGGGCGAGCCCGGCCCGAGCGGTTCGCAGGGACCCCAGGGTGAGCCTGGAGCCATGGGTCCCACCGGCCCGACAGGTCCCGTTGGCCCAACCGGTCCTACGGGCCCGAGTGGAGCGGAGGGTCCCATCGGTCCCACGGGACCGTCCGGGGTGCCTGGCGAGCCTGGTCCGATCGGACCGACCGGTGCAACGGGTCCCATCGGCCCCACCGGCGCCACCGGTCTTCAAGGCCCTGTTGGCGCCACCGGCCCCACCGGTCCACAGGGTCCGACCGGCCCTATCGGCGCCACCGGTCCACAGGGCCCGACGGGAGCCGTCGGTCCGACCGGTCCTTTGGGTCCCACGGGCCCCGGCTTCAGGTTCAAGGGCCCCATCGTCCCAGGCGCAGGCTACGTTCCAGGCGACGTCGCCTCAGTGGACGGCTTCTTGTGGCTCAACATCCTCGCGGTGCCGTCGATCGCGGTTCCGCCCGAGGACGACCCCACGCATTGGACGCTGTTCCTGTCGGATGGCAAGCCGGGCCTCGGCTTCACCTGGCGTGACGAGTGGTTGCCGCAGACCTCGTATGGCCCCAACAACATCGTGCAGTACGAGGGCTCCACCTACATCTGTGCCACCAATTGCAGCGCCAGCAACGATCCCCCGCCGACCTCGGGCTCCGGCTTCCAGCTCTACACGGCGGCGGGAGCTGCGGGCAAGGATGGCGTCGGTCTGATCTGGCGCGGTGACTTCGATAGCAGCGCGCCGAGCTATCCCAAGAACTCCGTCGTGTTCCACGGTGGCTCGTCCTGGATCGCTGTGAACGACGTCTCTGGGGAGTCCGGCCTCACGTCTCCGGACCTGGATCCGGTGAACTGGGACCTCGTTGCGCAGGGTACCTCGGGAGGTAATGGCAACGGCGGGTCGTCGGGGAACGTCACCTCGATCACGTCGACCTCTGTGTTGGGCGGAGGGGTGACGATTTCGCAGGGTGCCTACACCTTCATCGGGACCCCCGTGCTTGTCTCGGGTACCCAAGCGCCTATCCCGACAGTGGCGACGCACTCTGGGTATTTTGTCGTTGTGCTCAGCTCTGATGGTGGGGAGATCCCCCCTGCGGGCTTTACGGTAGAGTTCAACATGTGTGTGGGTTCGATCGTCACGCCTGGCCCGGTTTTGCTCGTTGCGAACGTCGGCGTCATCTCGGCCGACTTCAACAACAACCCCTCTCTCGGCTCCGTGAACTACTCGATCAACGCTGCGATCGAGGGGTTGGGTGGTGGTGGTGACTCCTTCTATGGGCCATGCGCCCGTCTGGCACCAGAGTTTGGTTCCAACCAATTGCCATCGGATGTCGTAATGCTCGTTGTCCTTCAGGTGGGCAGCGGATGGAACATGTCGGTCAACGCGCCGCTGGTCCAGGGCGGCAGCGGAGGCGGCGGTATCCCCTGATGTCTTGGGCTCATCCCCTGTACAGAGCGTAGCCAAGGCACGGGTATGAATCACCCCCGTGCGTGAAGTTGTCCACTCCCGTCGCCATTCTCATCGCAGGCGCACTGATTGCCGCCGCACACTTCTTCGCAGTCTCCCGGTCGCAACCCGCGGCGCCACGGCCGGAACCTCCGCCGGCCGCTGCACCCCAGGGCCCGTCACCTCCGGCCGCTCCGTCTCCAACGACTGTACGCCTCAGGACACAGGCTGAGATAGACGCCCACGCAGACCGAATAGCAAAGTCACGTGAGGCGTTGCTCGCCGCTGCCCGGCCCACCAGCGCGCCGTCATCCGTGCGACAACTGCCCCATGTCGAGCGCCTCCGCGCCGACGTCTTGTCCCATCGCGAGCTCCTCCGAGCCGCCTGCTGGAGCGCCCGGAAGCCTCCACCGGAGCTTACGAGCGTCTCGGTCCTGGTGGAGCTGAAGCTGCGCGCGGATGCGACCGTTGCCAGTCGGCAGATCATGTTGAGGGACCCGCGCCTTGGCCTCAAGCTCCCCGGACTCGAGCTGTGCATTCAGGGCACGCTGCCGCCTCCGAAGCTCGCGCCGCCGGGTTTCCCCGTCGAGACGGTCGTCGAGCTCACGTTGCCGTAGCCCGCGATGTACGAATTCGGAATGTGACTTGCGCGGTCTACTTGGTATCGGACCCCGGGAAGCCGAGCAGGCATGGCGTCCCCGAATTGAAGAACACGCGCACCGAGCCGTCGCCCGACGAAGCCAGCGCGAGATCCCGCGTCCCGTTGCCGTCGAAGTCGGCCGCGACCACCGAGATGGCGCCGAGCGCCTTTTCGGTCAGCAGCAGGGGCGCGGCAAAGCCAAAGCTCTGGAAGCCCAGGTTGCGCGACCACACGAGTCGGTTGTCGCCGCTCGTCGCGACCACCAGGTCCTTGAACCCGTCGCCATCGAGGTCCGGCGCGATGACGGCCATGGCGCGCTTGGCGGTTGTAGTCAATGTCTGCTTCGCCCCAAACTCCGCCTGGCCAAGCCCGAGGTGGTAGGCGACCGTGTTCGTCCCGAACGCCGCCCACGCGATGTCTTGAATACCATCCAGGTTCAGGTCGCCAAAGGTCGCGCTGTGGGCTCCGACGTGTGAGGTCGCGAGCTTGTGCTCGATCCAACTGGAGGCTCCGCGCCCGACGTTCTCGTACCATGCCACCACTCCCGAGCCCGAGAACGTGGCCAAGACCTCCAGCCCTTGGGCGCCATTGATCTCCATCAGCGCGAGCGAGCGCGGCTGGAGTCGGCCAGCGACGATGGTCGTCGCCGTGGCGTCAAAGCTCCCGTTGCCGAGACCGGCCACCCAGCTCACGCGGTTGGTGAGCAGTGAGCCAAAAACGACGTCGACGATTCCGTCGCCATTGACGTCCCCTGCAACCACCGGCTGGGGCCCACCGGCCGACGTAGCGATGACGTTCGGCGTCGGGTTGAACTCGCCGCCGCCCAGGTTCTTGAACCACACGACGCGATTGCCGGAGTACAGGGACGCCAGCACGTCCTGATTTCCGTCGCCGTCCAGGTCCGCCACGAACACGCCCGACGGACCCATTCCTCCGCTCCAGATCGGCGTCCCGCCGTCGAAGCCGCTCGCGTTGCTACGGAACAGCGTGATCCGGCCGTCGAGGTTCGAGGCGACGACAAGGTCTCGCCTACCACTCGACGAGAAGGCGCCGGCGGCAACCGAGCGCGCGCCTTTCGCCGTGGAGGTGAGCAATGTCGGCGGGCCAAAGACCGCCTTCGGAGTCTGTCCGCTGCCGCACTGGCAGACATAGCCCTCCTCCGCGATCGGGAACTCGACGCACGTGGCGCCTGCGACGCAGACCGACGCCGCCGTGCCGATGCACTGGCCATTTTGACAGGTGTCGTTCGCGGTGCACCCCGCGAAGTCGTTGCAGGGGGCTCCGTCCGGTGCCTGAGCAGACTCGCATTGTCCGGTGCTCGGGTTGCACTGCGGAGGCAGCTGACACGGTCCGCTGTTAGAGGTCGAGCATGTGATTGGCGCTTGTCCCTGACACACGCCACCCCCGCAGCTCCCGGGCGTGAGACAGAGCCCCTCGGTGCACGGAGCCTGGTCGGCGGCGAAGCCGTTCTCGGGACAGGACCCAGACGCGTCGCAGAGCTCGGCCACGTCACACGAGCCCTTCGCTTGGCGACAGACCTGTGTCGTCGGTGCGCGCTTGCAGTCGACCGTGCAGCAAACGTTGGGTTCACCATTCAAGGGGCCGTGGTCGCACTCCTCGTTGCCGCCGAGCGTCCCATCACCGCAGACCGCCGGGGGCTCCGAGTCGCATGTGCCCGCGTCCGACAGGGTCGCGCCACTGGGGCAGGTCGCGCACGCATTGGGCCCCGCGCCGGAGCAGGTCGCGCAGCTGGCGTCACATGGCACGCAGCCGTTCTCCGTCGGATACGTCCCCGGAGCGCAGCAGGTGCTGAAGGGCACGGCCGGGGTCTGTTCGGGGTTCGTGCAGGTCAGACACGCGTTGGGCCCCTCACCGGAGCAGGTCGCGCAGCTTGCGTGACACGGCACACAGCCGTTGGCCGTGCCGGTGGTGCCCGCCGCGCAGCACGTGTTGAAGGGCGCCGCAGGTGACTGCCCGGGGTTCGTGCAGGTCAGACACGCGTTGGGGCCCGCACCCGAGCAGGTCGCGCAGCTGGCGTCGCACGGCACGCAGCCGTTGGGCGTGCCGTACGTGCCGGCCGCGCAGCAGGTGTTCAGCGGGATGGCCGGAGTCTGTCCGGGGTTCGCGCAGGTGAGGCACGCATTGGGGCCCGCGCCGGAGCAGGTCGCGCAGCTGGCATCGCACGGCAGGCAGCCTTCGGGCGTGCCATAGGCGCCCGAGGCGCAGCAGGTGTTGAACTGCGGATGCGGGTCTTGGCCCGACGTGCTGCACGTCAGACAGGCCGTGGGTCCTTGACCCGAGCAGGTCGCGCAGCTGGCATCGCACGACGCGCAGCCGTTGGCCGTGCCGGTGGTGCCCGCCGCGCAGCACGTGTTGAAGGGCGCCGCAGGTGACTGCCCGGGGGTCGCGCAGGTCAGACACGCGTTGGGGCCCGCACCCGAACAGCTGCCGCAGCTCGCGTCGCACGGGAGGCAACCGGTGGGCGAACCGTACTGTCCGGACCCACAGCAGGTCTTGAACTGCGGATGCGGATCTTGTCCCGACGCGCTGCACGTCAGACAGGCGTTGGGTCCTTCAGCCGAACAGGTCGCGCAGCTCGGGTCGCAGGGCACGCAGCCCCCCTGCTGGGAGGCGATCGAGCCGGCTGGACAGCCGATCGTGACCCGCGGAGCCGCCAGGAACTGGATGGACCCGAAGCCTGGATTGCCGGTCGTGCTGACCTCGCCCACGGCCTCGTCGGAGCGAAAGCCCTGGAGCGACTCCATGGTGGCGACGAGCGAGAACGACTGACCCGAGGCGAGACCGAGCAACGGCAAGGGGACATTCAGGACGTAGAAGCGCGTCTGCGGAGTGCCACCCGACGGAGCGACCGCCGTGAGGAAGTTGAGAGGGGCGCTATCGACGAGCCCGTAGAGATAGCCTCCGTCCTGCGGGCGGAAGAAGACGCCGAAGTCCGCCGCAAAAGGCGCGGGAGGTGACTGCGGGAAGAGGACGTCAGAGCGTGGAAGTTCTGCGTTCGTGGTCTGGCCCGCGACGCAACGCCTTCCCGTGTCTTGGGAGTCGAGGAGGGAAGTCGTCGACGGAAAGCCGCTGCCTGCCACAGTGTCGAAGTAGAAGACCAGCGGGTCGTTCATGTCCGCCGCGGTCGTGATCTCGATCGTCAATGACAGCCCATCGGAGACGAGACGCAGCTTGCCCGGCCCGATCTGTCCGCCGAAGCCGGTCCGTTGATTGCCCGGAAGCGTCACGTCGAGCAACGGCACGACCGCCGTCATGGGCTTCGCACTGGCCGGCCCCGCCAACAATGCAATGCTCAACATCCCCAGAAACGCTTGACGCATGCTCTACTCCTGCGATCACACGAGGTGCGTGACTCGACCGGCGCGTAGTTTGCGCGAAACACAGGCGCGTCACAACCCGATTCATGCCTCGGGAGTCCGCAATCGACCGTTGCCTGTCTAACGCGACGCGCCTAGCATGCGCGGCTGCAGTACGGCGGTTCGGTAGCCGGACCGTGGCGGAGGTGACGTGGTGCGAAGTGAAATCGGTCGAAGGCGGGCCGCTGTCCGGGCGGGTTCCGTGCGGCCAGGCGTCCTTCTCGTGGTCTTGACCTGTCATGGCATGGCGTGTGCGACGGCGAAGGACTCCGTGGCGCCCCCGGATACCGGCAGTGAGACCCTGTTCGTGCCCGTGGGCGACGTCACCGCCGACCTTGGCCCCGCGGACAGCAGTCCCGAGGCCGTCGGAGCCGCCGACCTCGCGCCCGCTTCCGACCTCGCGCCCCCGCTCCCAGATGCGCCGTCGCCCTCCGACGTGGGCCTGCTCGACGTCGCTGTGCCCGATCTAGGGCCTCCGACGCCGGACGTTCCGCCGACGTTCAAGGACAGCTACCCCATCACGGCCGCGCACCCCGAGGGCGGCATCTACGATCCGACGACGCACGCCTTCTACGTCGGGAGCCTCGGCAACGGCTCCGTCAACCGCATCGAGGTCGGCTCGGGGAAGGAGACGCCCGTGTTCCTCGAGACCGCGCCGGGCACCTGGTGGACGCTCGGCATGGACCTCGACGACGAGCGGCGCCGCCTGTGGGTCTGCGCGATGGACGATCGCTCGCCCAAGCCGCGCGCCGGGATCGCTTGGGTGCTCGATCTCAACACGCATCAGCGCATCGCGACCCACCCGCTGGAGAGCGCAGCGAAGGACGCGACGTGCACCGACGTCGCCCTCCTGAAGGACGGCCGGGCCTTCGTGGTCGACCGCGAGGCGCCCAACCTGTATCAAGTCGATCTCGTCACCGGCCCCACGCTCTTTGCCACGCATCCCTACCTCAAGGGAGACGTCGTCGGTCAAAATGCCGCGGTGGTGCTCCCCGACGAGTCGGCGCTGCTCACCATCACCTATCTGGCGCCGAGCCTCGTCCGGGTGGATCTGGCCGACAAGTCCGTCACCCGCGTGGTCATCGATGGGCCGTTCTTGGACACCTCGCTGCTCGCCGGCGCCGACGGGATGGTCTACGCAAACGACAGCGTGTACGTGGTATTTACCAGCAAGCTCGTGCGGGTCACTCCGCTCGACAAGTCGTGGTCGCAGGCCTCCTCCAAGGAGGTCGACTTGCCCACCGGCATGACGGACGCCGTACGCACGCCCGAAGGGCTGTACCTGCTGAACGGGCAAGCGATTCAGTTTGCGCTCAAGGCCAAGACGGACCCCTTCGCGCTCGTGCGGTTCACGGGCGATCTGTGAGCGGGATCTGCGGGCGGCTCGGGCGCCCCGACCCCGAGGCGCTGCGTCGGGTCGAGGCGATGCTCGCGGCGGCGACCTATCGCGGCGACGCGAGCGCCACGTGGGCTGGCGAGGTCGCGACGCTCGGCTGGCGCGGCTGGGCAGGGCGCACCCGCGCGGGCTCCGGGATCGCCGTGACGCCCACGGGCAAGCACGTCGCCCTTGCCGGGCGCCTCACGCCACCGATGGACGAGCCCGCTGTCGCGCTCGCCGCCCTCGTCAGCGCCCGCGATCTCGGCCGGCTCGATGGCGCGTTCAGCGCAGCCATCGTCGCGCCTGGCGGGCGGACGCTCACGCTGATTCGCGACCCGTTCGGCATCCGGCCCTTGTATGTTGCGGAGCACGCGGGCGCCCTCTGGTTTGCGAGCGAGCTCAAGCAGCTCGTGGCCCTCACCGATCTGTCGCTGGAGCTCGACGATAGCGCGCTGCACCACTACCTCACATTCTCGTTCGTGCCGGGCGAGGCGACGCCGCTGCGCGCGATCCGACGGCTGCTCCCCGGGCACCTACTGACGGCGACGTGGGACGGAGACCGCGTCGTGGTCGAGTCCCCCGTCCGGTACGCCGCCGTCGAAGAGGCCATCGAGCCGCTCGAGCAAGCGGAGGCGTCGCGGCGGGTGTGGCGTGGTCTGCGGGACGCAGTCGGCGCGCGTCTGTTCGGCGAGGCCGAGGTCGGGCTCTACCTCTCGGGAGGCATCGACTCCTCCGCCGTCGGCGCGGCGCTTCGGGCCCACGACGTGCCCACCCGTGCCTTCACGCTCGACTTCGGCGACGACAGCGTCGAGCGCGAGGAGGCGCTCGCCGTCGCGACGCACCTCGACATGCCGATGACGCGGGTCCCGGTGCGCGACGCCGACATCGAGGCCGATCTCGACCGCCTCATCTGGCTGCTCGACCTCCCATTCGGCGATCCGGTCACCGGCCCCCACTTTCGCCTGGGCCTCGCCGCACGCGCCGCGGGGCTGTCGTCGGTCTTCAACGGCGAGGGCGGAGATCAGCTGCTCGGAGGCTGGACCTCGAAGCCCATGGTCGCCGCCGCCGTCTACGGCCTCGGCGCACCCGACGACGGCAACGCCGCGACGCCCGAGGAGCAGTACCTCAAGAGCTTCCACCGTTTCTATGGCCTGGAGTCGGAGCTCTACACTCCGGACTTCGCCACGCGCGTCGGCGGTCCCGGCCAGCGTCGGTCCAAGCTCGCGCCGTATCTCGGCGAGGGCGCAGCCTCGAGCTTTCTCCACCGCGTCCGATTGACCGACCTCTGGCTCAAGGGCACCCAGAACCTGCTGCCGCGGGCCGAGCGCATGGCCGCCGCCAACGGCCTGGACGTCCGCGCCCCGCTCTTCGATCGGAGCTTCGTCGAGCTCGCCTTTCGTCTTCCGCCCGCGCTCAAGCTGCACGGCGCCTGCGAGAAGTACGTGCTCAAGCTCGCCATGCAGAAGCGCCTCCCCGAAGACATCGTCTGGCGCCGCAAGTTCGGGATGACGGTGCCGATCCTGCGCTGGCTCGACGGCGCGCTCCGGCCGCGGGTCGAGGAGTGGCTCGGCGACGCGTCCGTTCGTCGACGCGGCCTCTTCCGGACCGAGTTTGTGCGCACGCTGAGAGAGCACTCCGGCATCGCCGGCGAGACCCGCCGAAGGCGCTATGGGGAGCGCCTCTGGGCCCTGCTCATCTTGGAGGGGTGGCTTCGCCGCTTCGTGGACAACCGGGGTCGCGCTCCATGAAGTGCATCCACTGCAACACCGACAGTCCGTACAAGGAGCGCTCCAACCGGACGTGCCCGAGCTGCAAGCGCCGCTTCGCGTTCGAGCCCAAGGACGGCGACCCCTTCACGGACATGGCGGTCCAGTCGGCTATCACCCGCGTCAGCGCGAACGGTACGGTGCGTTTCTTGCCGCAGCACGTCTACCACGAGCTCGCCCGCGGCAAGGGAGCCAAGGGCTCGATGCGCCGGCGTGGCTTCGTCGTGCGCTGGCTCTTGCCCCTGTCCGGGCTGTTCGGCCTCGGCGGCATGGCGGCGGCGATTGCCAACGGCCTGGGCGCCTTCGTCAGCGTGCTCGCGCTCGTGCCGTTCGCCAGTTTCTATATCCACGCCCATCGGCGGCGACCCGGGCTCCGGTACACCGAGGCCGCGTTCGAGGATCATTGGAAGCGCTGGACCGGTACGCACGGCGCGCCGCGCGGCCTCATCGAGCCACCGAAGGCGCCGCCGCAGGTGACCAACGCGCTGAACGACGAGCTGGCCGAGTACTCCTTCGACCGGGCCGTCGTCTGCGACCGGCCCGAGACCGTCGACGTGCTCCTCGCCAACGACTTCCACTTCGAGAACAACTGCGCGGTGCTCACCATCGACGGCTACCCCCGCCACGCGTCGCCCACCATCCGGAAGATGCTGCGACAGAACCCCAAGATCCATGTGTTCGCGCTACACGACTGCAACCGCGCCGGGAGCCAGCTTGCGACGCGGCTGCGCACCGATCCGGCGTGGTTCAAGGACTTCGGCACGGTGGTCGACGTGGGGCTGAGCCCTCGGCACGTGGACCGGATGCCCTACGCGTGGTCTCCGGCACACGTGAGCGGCCTTTCTCCTGCGATGGAGGTGAGCGACGTCCGCTGGCTCGAGTCGTGGGAGGTCTCGCTGTTCGCCGTGCGTCCGGAGCAGCTCGTCAAGCGGCTCTATCGCGCGATCCTCGCGGCCTCGGCGCCCAAGAAGCCCGACGACGCCGTCGAGGCGGAGTCCGACGTGGGCGACCTCGTCGAGCTCGCGCTTGGCGAGGACAGCGACGCCAGCGATGGTGGGGATGACGGCTTTGGTTGAGCCCCGACCCATCCTTGGCGGGCTGTGGCGCTTCGGAGAGACGCTCGCGCCGTGCGGTGATGTCGATGGCGGCCCAGTGACCGCCCAGGTCGAGCACGCGCGCGGCGCGTTTGCGCTCACTTGGACCGACCCCGACGGGCGGCTCGTCCTGGCGCGCGATCCCATCGGTCACCGCTCGCTCTATTGGAGCCGGCTCGCCAACGGCCAAGTCGCGTGGTCCACGCGGCTGGCGAACGTCGCCCGGCACCTGCCGACGCGGAACCTCGCGCTGAACGCGCTGGCCGCCTATCTCGCGTGTTCGTACGTGCCCGGCTCGAGCACGCTGCTTGCCGAGGTGCGCGCCGTCCCCGCCGGCGCCCTGCTCCGGTTTGGAGCGTCCGGCCCCCCCGAGGTCGAGCGCTTCTGGTCGCTGCCCCGGGCACCCGAGAGCTTCGACTCCGAGGGCGCGCTGCTGCACCGGCTCCGCGACTCGCTCCAGGCCACCGTCGCGCGCGTCACACCGCCCGAGCGCACGGCGGCCTTCCTGTCGGGCGGCATCGACTCGAGCCTCGTCGTCGCGCTCGCGCGCCAGCAGGTGACGGTCGACGCGCTCTCGATCCACTTCGGCCCCGAGCATCGCGACGAGCTGCCCTGGTCTCGCGCGGTCTGCGAGCACACCGGCGCGCGGCATCACGCCGTACACATCGGTCCCGACGACGTCCGCCGCGAGCTCGACGCGACCGTCGCCGCGCTCAGCGAGCCCAACGGGGATCCGCTCACGGTGCCGAACCGCGTGCTATTTCGCACGGCCGCCGAGATGGGCCACACGGTCGTGCTCAACGGTGAAGGCGGGGATCCCTGCTTCGGCGGACCGAAGAACGCGCCCATGCTCCTCGCCGAGGTGTATGGCCCCGATCACCGCAGCGAGGGACTGGCGCATGCCTATGTGCGCGCCCACCAACGGCTGGCCGACGATCTGGACCTCGCGCTCGAGCCCGCCGTTGCCGCCGCCATCCCCGCCGACGCCGTCACCGCGAAGGTCACGCCCTGGCTCGACGATGTGCGCTGGCCCGCGCTCCTCGACCGGCTCATGGCCATCAACGTCGCGTGGAAGGGTGCCGGCCACATTCTCCCGAAGGTGGAGCATCTCGGCGGCCTCAGCGGCGTGAGCGCGCGGTCTCCGTTGTTTGACGTCGGCGTCGTGGAGCTCGCGTTCCAGATCCCGGGCGAGCTCAAGCGCAAGGGGGCCATCGAGAAGTACCTGCTCAAGGAGGCCGTGCGGCCCTGGCTGCCGAGCGCCGTCGTCGACCGCCCGAAGTCCGGGATGATGGTCCCCGTCGAGGCGTGGTTCGACGGCCCGCTCCGTGCCTTTGCTCGCGAGCGCCTGCTGGAGGGCCTTGCGCCACGGCGGCTGTTTCGACGCAGCTGGCTCGAGGCGCTCGTCGATCGCCGCCTCGGCGGACTGCGGCCACGTCGCGGAGTCAAGCTGTGGCTGCTGCTCACGCTCGAGGCCTGGCTCCGGGCACATCTGCCAGACGGTCCGCTCGCATGAACACGCTCGAGCTGCTGCCCATCGCCGCGCGCCTCGATCGCTGGCTCGACGCGCACACCCGAGTCCGAACCTGGTCGGGCACGGCGTGCACGCTGCCGGCGGGCCTGAGCTGGACGGGCCTCGTGCTGGAGCGCGGGACGGTCCGCCTGGGAGAAGACGTCTACCCCGTGCGCGCCGGCATGGTCTTCGTCGCGCCCGACGGCGCCGAGCTGAGCGGCGGCGCAGGGCTCGCCATCGGCGTCGTGGGCTTTCGCGGATGGCCATTGGTGGCGGGGCCCATCGAGCGCCTGGGCCGGCTCCGTTACATCGACGGCTGCACCGACACGGTCCTGGTGAGTCCACCCCGCCGTGGCGATCCCTGCCTCAACCACCTGCACCTGCCGGCCGGGACGCGCCAGACCGCGCACTGGCACCCGAGCCTGCGCGCCGGCGTCGTCGCGCGAGGCTCCGGCCGCTGCGTCACGGGCGAGGGCACGACCGCGCTCACCACCGGCCTCGGCTGGTGGATCCCCCCGGGCGTCGTGCACGCGTTTCACACCGACGCCGACGCCTTGGACGTGCTCGCCTGGCACCCCGAGACCGACACGGGACCGACCGATCACGATCACCCCATGGTCAACCGCACGATGCTCGGCCGTCCGCCCGAGCCGGAGACCCCATGACCGCTCCCAGCTTGCCCCCGGGCCATCGCGTGCTCGTCTCTGAACTCGGCGAGAGCCCGACCGACGCCATCGACCATCACCTCACGCTCATCCCCATGCCCGCGCCCGATCCGGCCACGCTCGGACCCAAGGACGTGCTCATCGCGGTCAAGAGCGCCTCGGTCGGCTGGGTGGACCTGCTGATGACCAGCGGCCAGTACCAGCACCTCGCCAAGACACCGTATACGCCCGGCCTCGAGTACGCGGGGGTCGTCGCGTGGCAGGGGCCCGAGGTCGCGCACGTCGCCGTAGGTGAGCCGGTCTACGTCGATGGCTTCCTCGCCGGGCCGCGCTCGCTCGGCGCCTATCAGGCCTACGGCGGCTTTGCGACCTACGCCGTCGCCCCCGCCGAGGCCGTGCGGCGCTTGCCGCCCCAGCTCTCCTTCGACCAGGCCTGCAATCTGCTCGGCAACTACGAGACCGCCATTCACTGCCTGCTCACGTGCGGCAAGCTTCAGGCCGGAGAGACGGTGCTCATCAACGGCGCCTCGGGTTCGACGGGCCTCGCGGCCGTCCACGTCGCCAAGCTCGTGGGCGCGACCGTGCTGGCCACGGGTCGGTCCGATGACAAGCTCGCCGTGGTCCAAGCCCAGGGGGCCGACCATGTGCTCAACTGCCGCACCGAGGACGGGTCACCCGGCGTGCGCCGCTTTCGCGAGGACGTCAAGGCGCTCACCGGCGGGCGGGGCGTTGACGTGGTCTACGACGGGGTCGGCGGCGACATCTCGGTCGAGAGTCTCCGCTGCCTGCGCTTTGGCGGCCGTTTTCTCATCGTCGGCTGGGCCGCCACACCCGACGTCGCGCGCGGCAAGGGTCAGCGCGGCGCGCCCAACGTGAACGTGCTGCCCACCAACATCATCATGATGAAGGGCCTCACCGTGCAGGGCTGCCCGACGGTCATCTCGACGCTCAACGACCCGTCGCTTCGCCCACCGCGGCTCGAGCGCCTGCTCGCGTGGGTCGACTCCGGCGCGCTGCGCCCGCATGTCTCGCACGTGTTTCCCCTGACGGAGTTCCAAGAGGCGATGCGCGCGAAGTGGCGTGGTGACGTCATCGGGGGCTGCGTCGTGCGTCCCTGACACCCGCTACATGGGGCGACCCGACCCACACGGCCGCCCCGGAGTGACCCGCGACAGAGGTCCATCGAGCGCACGACCGCGTTCGGCTGACGGCACATCCTTTGCGTCACGTGTGCGTGGCACCTCCGCCGCGGTTCGCTCCGGGGCGGCCGGCGTGCCAAGGAGGCCGTATGGACCCCATCCAGACGTCTCGTGTGGCCGCGCTGGCTGCCGTCGCGCTCGTCGCCACCTCCCTCGCGAACGTTGGCTGCGCCAATAGCGGCGGGTCGCTAGATCCGACGCTCGTCAGCCTGCGTCAGCTCGAGTCCGTGGCTGTCGCGCTCGAGGCCGACGCAGCCAAGGGCGGCCCAAAGCTCGCTACCCTGAGCGCGGCGCTCCGAGCCCGGCTCACTCCAGCGCAGGCCAGCGCTCTGGCCGCGAATGTGGTCGGCCTCCTCGAGGCGACGAGCGCGCACACCGCGTGGCAGCCCACGCCGGCGTTCTATGCCGCACTCGATACGCTGCGCGACCTGCCGTTCGTGTCGGAGTTCCCTGCCCCGCCGGAGCCAAAGACGACCGCGACCAAGACGAGCGCGCTCGCCGAGTCGGTGACCGAGTGGCCCGATGAGCTCTTGGCCACGCGCACCGGCGCGCTCGCGCTCGGCAACGCCAAGCCGCGGTGTGGACAGTCGTGTGAGGCCCAAGCCACGGTCTACGCCGCCATCGACGCGAGCCTCACCAAGCTGACGAAGTGGCACGCCGACCTCGTCGCAGGCGGCATCGACTGCGCCCAGGACACCGCGAAGCTCGGGAAGTGCGCGATGGCCAACACGTGCACGTGGGACGATCTCGTGCTGCTGGCCGGCGGCTGCGGCGCCACGACCGGCGAGCTCCTGCTGCTCGCGGGCGTCCCCGAGCTCAAAGGCGCCGCCGCGCTCATCAAGCTCGCCGCCAGCGTATGGTCGATGGGCTCCATCGCGCCTGCCGCGCTCTCGTGGATCCAGGACTGCCGCGCGTTCCAGGCCGCGAGCTGCAATGTCACGCTGTGCCCCACCGGGCAGAAGCTGTGCTTCGCCACCAACGGCTCGGCCAGCGTGTGCTGCCCCACGGCGGGCTCGTGCCTCGGCTGTGCCACCTGTCACCAGAGCTGCGGCGCCGCCGGGTGCTGCGTGCTGGGCCAGCGCTGCGACGGCACCACCTGCACGACCTGCGCGACCGGCTGCGGCCCAAGCTGCTGCACCGCCGGCGAGCAGTGCTCCAACGCCGCGACCGGCCTGTGCGTGGACTGTCCCACCCCGTGCGGCCTCGACTGCTGCGCCGCGGGTGAGTCCTGCGCGACCGCGAACGCCACCTGCTGCCCGACCGCGCGCCTGTGCGGCGCGACGTGCTGCGCCGAAGGTCAGTCGTGCGATGCAAAGACCGGCACGTGCAAGGCGCCCACCACCTGCGACAACGCGCCCGCCGTGAACTGCGTCGAGGTATGCCACACCGCCGTCCAGTCCGCCTTGGCGCAGTGCGCGGCCAAAGGCGGCACGTGGGACAAGGTGCCCACCTCCGCCGATTGTGTCGGCCCGTGCTTGTGCCTCGCGGCGTCGGTGCCGAGCCTCGGCGCCTGTTTCATGAACCCCGCTTGCCCCGGCTGCGCGTCGCTCGAGAGCGCCGTGAAGCAGTGCGGCCAGATGGTCGCCGTGTGCAAGTACAAGGTCGGCGGCGGGTGAGGTCGGGTCGGCTTGAACCGGAGTCCAGGCCTCGCTACGCTCTTGCCATGGCCGTCACGCAAGCCGATCGGGATTACATGCGTCGCATCGGCGCTCAGAAGGCGCTCTCTCACGCCGAAGCTGCCGCTGACCACATGGACTGCGATATCGCAGCGCGCCTCGCACGGAGCTGGGAGCTGTCTTCCGGGGCCCGTGAGCGTGCGTCTTCGAGGGCCTTCGACGACGAGACCCCAGACGCGTCCTATGCGCTCGCACGCGCTCGCGGCCTGGTCCTGCGGTGAGCGCCAGGTCACTCGACATGCTTGGTGCGCTGCTCGACGCGTCCGGCATCGCGTGGGCGCTCATCGGCGGACACGCGGTCAACGCCTGGCTCGAACCCCGCGCCACCGCGGACATCGACGTGACCATCGCCGCGGACGTCGCCGCCGAATGGGAGCTCCGCCGCCTCCCCGAAGCCGAAGGGCTCACCGCGACACCGGTCACCGGAGCGACCCTGCCGTCGGGACCCGACTTCGTCCGGTTCGTGTCCGCCGACGGCCAGGTCGTCCTCGAGCTACAGGCCGCGAAGACGGAGCTCCGACAGAGCCTCCTGCGGCGCGCAGTGCGTCACGGCGCCGTCTCGGTTGCCACGCCCGAAGATCTGCTCGTATTGAAGCTGATTGCGTTTCGCGCCAAGGATCGGGCCGACATCGCCGGGCTCGTGGCACTTCCTGCAATCGACTGGGACTACGTCGTGGCCCAAGCCGGCGCGTGGGGCGTCACCGAGCGGCTGGACCGCGCGCGGTCGGCTTTCGGCGGCTGAGCCGGAACGCTGTCATCTCCGAAGGGTGCGGCCTCCGGCACATTCCAAGCCGGCTGGGGTGAAAGCGCCCAGAGGCTCTCTCTCAGGAACGCAGGAAGGTATGAAGGCAGGAGGCAGGAACGGGTCCCCTGACCTCGACGAGGTCACCGGCCACCGCACTTGAGCCGCCGCTCCGCTTTGAGTCCTTCCGTGGCGCACCGTCGCGGTCGAGTCCGAGGCTGTCACCGACCACACCAGCCGCGATTGGCGTGCGTGGAGCGCGTGCCGTCAACCGGTCCTCTTCCGGGCTTCCTCAGTTCCTGGGTTCCTGAGAGAGCTTCTTGACTTGCCCGCTGGAAGCAGGCCACGCGCGGGTGGGGGGGGCTGGCCTAAACGCGTCGCGCTTCAATGGGGCCGTGACGTTGTCATCACGGAAGGGGATCGCGGCGTCCAGCGCCCGGCCGGCGTGGTCGACGACGCTTCAATGGGGCCGTGACGTTGTCATCACGGAAGGGGCCAGGGGCGACGCTCACACAGGCCGACCACGCGCAGCTTCAATGGGGCCGTGACGTTGTCATCACGGAAGGGACGCTCCGCG
>SXOX01000131.1 GCA_005776585.1 Pseudomonadota bacterium
AGCCTCCTCCTGAACGCCGCCGGAGTCCGACAGACATACGGTCGCGCGACGCATGACGCCGATGAAGTCCCCGTATTCGAGAGGCTCGACGAGCCGCGCGTTGGGCAGGTCGCCGAGCACCTCGCGCGCGGGGCCGCTTACGTTCGGGTTGGGGTGAACCGGGTAGACTGCGACGAGCTCGGGTCGCGCGACGAGCAGCGTGCGCAGGGCGCCGCGGGCCTCACGCAGGGGCGCACCGAAGCTCTCCCGCCGGTGGAGCGTCACCAGCGCGATCGGACGCGCGGAGCCCTCGAGGTCCGCAATGACGCGCGGCGGCTGGGACTCGCGGTCGAGGAGCCAGAGCAGCGTGTCGATGACGGTGTTGCCGGTCACGTACACTGAATCGGTCGGAATGGCCTCGCGCTTAAGGTTGTCCGCGGACCAGGCCGTAGGCGCGAAGTGAAAGCGCGTCAGCACCGTGGCCAGTCGGCGATTGGCCTCCTCGGGGTAGGGGTTGTAGAGCGTTGGGGTGCGTAGCCCGGCCTCGACGTGTCCGAACGCGATGCGGCGATAGAAGCAGCCGAGCGCGACGGCGAAGACCGTCGTCGTGTCGCCTTGCGCGAGCACCACGTCGGGCGCCTCCGACTGCAGGACGTCGTCGACCCCGCGCACGAGCCGCGCCGTCAGCTCAGGCAGCGTCTGCCCCTGGGTCATCACGTCCAGGTCCACGTCGGGCGCGAGCTCGAAGAACGCCGCATGCTGGCGCAACAGGTCGCGATGCTGGCCCGTGAACAGCACTCGCACATCGAACGTGTCCGGGCGCCGGCGCAAGGCCCAGACGACCGGTGCCATCTTGATGATCTCGGGGCGCGTGCCAATGGCGACGAGAACGCGACGGGTCATGGAGTGCTCCTCAAGTGGCGGCCTCGCCGACGTGGTGAAAGCGCATGGAATACCGTGGTACAGTGACCGGCGCGCGGCGCGGCATGGCGAAGAAGGCGCGCTCGGTCGCGGCGGCCTGCGCCATGAGGATGAACATGAACCAAAGCCAGCACTGCGTCAGGAAGAAGGCCGCGGTCAGCACGGCTGCCTGGTTGGCCAGCAGGCCCTCGGCGAGCGCGCGCTCGAGCCCCGGTGTGCGCTGTTTGGCCGTGCGCTGCAGGCGCCGGCCCGCGCGGACGCTGAGCCAGACCAGCGCCATGTACGGCACGAGCCCCGCGACCCCCGTCTCCGCCGCGACCGTGATGTAGGAGTTGTGCGCGACACGGGCGGTCCAGTCCACGGGGTTGACCACGTAGCTGAAGTACACGACCACGAACTGCTCGTAGCCGACGCCGAAGACCGGGTTCTTGGCGAACATCCGCGCGCCGGCACCCCACGCATCGAGGCGGCCTTGGGCGGACTCGTCGATCTCGCCCTGCTTGAGCCCTTGCCGCTTCCCGATGCCGGCGACGCTCATCAGCACATAGAGCAACACACCGACGACTGAGTAGACCAACATCGGGTTCTTGAAGCGCGACCGCGTGAGGACGGCGATGGCGGCGGCCATGCCGAGGATGCCGCCGCGCGACTGCGTCGAGATGATGCCCGCCACGCCGAGGATGGTCATGGTGAGCATGGCGATGCGGAGCCAGCCGGAGGTCTCCTTGACGGCGACGAACAGGAACGGCAGCGACATCAGGATGGAGAGCGCGAGGTCGTTGGGATCGCCGAGCAGGCCGACGGCGCCAGCGCGGCTGCCCTCGATGGTGGCCTGGCCCGAGAGCTTGGCGTAGAGCGCGTAGCCGCCCAAGAACGCAGTGCAGAGGCACATCGTGAGCTGAAACATGACGGCACGCCGGCGGGAGTCGACCAGGCTGGTGATGAGCACATAGAGGACGATGATCTTGACGAAGACCTCTTTGAAGATGGCCATGCTGCCCGACGGGCTCGCGCCGAGCGTCGAGGAGATGAGGATGACCGCGCACAGCACCACCATCCAGCGGTGGTGGGGGATGGGCGGGAGCGCGTGCGTCTGCACCGGGCGCATGAGCTTCGAGACCGCGTGGAGGCCGAGGGCGCCGAGCATGGCGAGCTTGCCGATCTGGAGCGGCGCGAGCGCGGGGACGAAGTCGCCCGGTCGGGTGAAGAGCACAGCGACGAAGACGCACAACAGGAAGAACGGGCCCGTCATGACGCCGGCGATGAACGCGATGCCGAGCGCGACCGCGATGGGCGCGAACGGGTGGACGACCGCGCCGAGGGCCCCGACGCCGACGGCCAGCGCGATGAGCGCGAGCGCGCCGACGACCGAGCCGAGCGTGAGGCTGCGGTGAGCCTCCGGGAACGTCACGCGCCGCGTCCTTCGAGGCGCGGGAGCGTGCCGATGACGGGGACGCCGACGAGGGACTCGACCTCGTCGCGCGAACGCAACGAGCGGTCCAGGAACTCGCGCAGGACCACGAGCAGGAAGCCCAGGATGAGGCCGCCGAACAGCGACAGGATGCCGACCATCGGCAGCGTGAAGCCGCCGACCGGGATAGGCTGCTGCGGCTCCTCGACGACCCAGACGAGCTTGGCCTCGTCGTAGCTCGTGAGGTCGCGCTTGACGAGCGTGTCTTCATATCGGTCCTGGAGCGAGGCCAGCGTCTTGGACTTGGCCTCCTGCGTGCGCAACAGCCGGGTGAGCGTCTGCTCGCGCTCGGCGTAGCCGCGGACGTTCTCGAACGACGACTTCACCCGCTCGTGGTAGAGCGCGACCTTCTCCTTGAGCGACTCGGCGTCGAGCTTGGCCGCGCGGGCCTCGAGCATGTCGAGCTGATTGGGGTCGTCGGTCTTGAGCACCATGCCCGAGCCCTTGTCGCCGCCCACGGAGTGCTCGACGCCGACCTTGTCGGGCGAGACATCCGGGCCTTTGGCGTTGGGGTCGTCGGTCGACTCGCGCTTCTCCAGCCGCTCAAGCGCGTTCTCCAAGCCGGCGACGACCGCGCGCTGCGCCTGGACCTTGTAATGATTGTCCGTGTACGTTCCTCGCAGCCCGGCAAGCGCCTGCCGCGCGCGCTTGAGCTTGCTCGCGACCTTGCGCAGCTCCGGGTCGAAGTCCCGCACGCGGCCCGAGGTCGACTTGGCGCGCTGCTCGGCCACGGCCATCTCCGCCTCGGCCTTGTAGAGGTCCTTCATGAGCGACAAGTGGTTGTCCAGATTGAGCTTGTGCACCTCGGGCAGGTCGCCGGCGTACTTCTTCTTGAACTCCTTGATCTCCTCTTCGCAAGACTGGAGCTCGCCCTTGACGCGGTCGATCTGGACTTTGAGAAACTTGACGGACTCGTCGAGCACCTGCCGCTGGGGGCGCAACATCTCCTCGATGAGCGCGCCCGTGAGGATCTTGAGCGAGCTGAAGACCTTGTCGGGCTCGAAGCCCGCGACCGAGATGCGGACGAGGCCGCCGCCTTCGCCGAAGACCTCGATCTCCTTTTTGAACTGGGCGATCATCCGGGCCGCGACCGGCGGCGGCGTGGCGTCGGTGATCTCGCCCAGCTCGCGCTTGACGCGCTCGAGCATCTTGGACGACTGAAGGATGCTCTGGACGACGGGCAGGCGGCTGTTGACCGACCACTCGACCATCATGTCCTTGAGGAACGGGTTGACCTTGACCGACTCCTGGACGAGCACCTGCGCCGAGGCCTTGACCTTGAGCGGGATCATGAGCCGCAGGCCGACGCCGACGATGGGGACGATGAACAGCGGCAGCAAGAGCGTCTTCCAGCGATGGAGGAGCGCCTCGATGAGCACGCGCACGTCGACCCAGCGCTGGCTGCGCTCGATGCCGGGCTGCTCGAGCGGGCTAGCGGGGAGCATTGGCGCGCCTCGGGTCGGCGTTGGGGCCCTTGAACAGGCCGAAGGGGCGGAACACGCGGCGCCAGAAGAGCGCCACGCGGGTGCCGAACGGCGGCGCGAAGACCTCGTTCCAGACGATTCCGAGCGGGGCGATGCCGGCGTCGCGCAGCCAGGTGACGGCCTCGACCATGTCGGCCCGCCGGGTCCAGCGCTTCATGACGATGAGCAGCGCGCCATCGAACGACTGCATCCACCGCGCCGGGATGCCCATGGCGCCCTCGCCGCCGAGCATGGAGGGACCCTCGACGACGACGGTACGCCCTTGGCGGATGTCCGCCGGATCGTACAGCGTCATCTGATCTTCGGCCACGAACAGGTAGCGCTCCGGCGCGATCGCCTCGAGCTCCTCCCGCAGCGTCTCCATGAGTACCGACTTGCCCTCGCGCCGCCCCACGGACGTGAGCAGCACGAAGCGCGCACCCGACTGACCGAGGACCGACGCGATGCGCGTGGCGAGCTGACGCAGATGCCGCCGCTCCTTGAGGAGCCGCGGATCGGCTGACGTGCCGGCCTTCTTGCCGGGCCGTCCTGTGACCTTGCTCAGTTCCCCGTCGGGCCAGGTACCGGTGCGGAACGTGCCGGTGGTCGCGGGAGAAGCGTGAGGATCGCGTCCTGCTCCAGCACTAACGTCCATACGCCTCCGTAGGTGATGGAGCCCGGTGGCCCGCCCTCACCGATCCAGGGATTGCTCGCCATGCCGACGGGCGTGGTCTTGATGACGTGCCGCCCTGGCTTGACCCGAACACGGATGCGCTCATCGTACTCGACCGTCCCGACCTTGTGTCCATCGATCCACACGTCCGCCAGGCGAACCGAGGGGTCCATGTGGCGAAT
The DNA here is from genome assembly GCA_005776585.1 of Pseudomonadota bacterium. GTDB lineage: Bacteria > Myxococcota_A > UBA9042 > SXOX01. The sequence goes on from SXOX01000131.1 coordinate 4,690, forward strand.
GATGATATCGGGACCGCACGCGTTGAGCATGAGCACGAGCAGCGAAATGGGGAGGACGCGCCCGAGATGCAGTGAGTTCCAATGGCGACGCATGGGGCGCTCCTAGGGGCCGAGCCGGACGAAGAGGGCGATGGCGGACGAGAGGACCGCGAGGTCCGAGATGAGCCGCGTGACCGACTCCCAGACGCGACTCGCCTGATCCACGTACACGGTGTCTCCGGCGTCGACGGTCACCATCCCCACGACGCCGCCCTTGGAGAGATACTTCTCGACGTTGTATTCAGTGGCCAGCGTGAAGCCTTCGCCGATCTTGACGACCTGGACCTCCGAGAGGTCCCCGTCCTTGCTGGGTCCACCCGCCGCGCCGATCGCGTCGACGAGGCGCATCGGCGAGCCCACCGACATCCGTGACGGGCGCGCGACGCCACCCATGACGCTCACGTGGCGCCCGAGGGGGTTGATGTCCGCCGAACCTCCGCCGGGCACATAGACGATGGCACCCGAGCCTACGGGGATGGGCGACATGGACGCCTTGCCGGCGATCTGGGCCGACACGTCGACCGACTCGCCCTTCTCTGGTGTCAGCACCCGCACGCTCACGAGGTCGGCCGTGGGCGCCGGACCGCCGGCGAGGCCGATGGCCATGAGGACGGTCAGCCCTGGCGAGCGGTCGTAGAGCCCCGGCGCGTTGACCGAGCCAATCACGAACACCTTGTTCTCCAAGGCCTTCTGGCCGAGGAAGGCGCCCTTGCTGCCCTGCCCCACCGGAGACGCGGAGTCCGCGGGGACGAAGATGACGTCGCCGCCTTGCAGGTCGGGCAGCGGGGTGCTGCGCTCGCGGGTGAGGTAGGCGCGCAGGTCGACCTTCTGGTCCTGTCCGAGGCGAGTGAGCACGACGTTCATCAGATCCGCGCCGCCGAGCACACCGCCCGCGAGCTGGATGGCCTGCCACATGTCGTCGCTCTTGCCGACGCGCACGAAGCCCGGCTTCTGCACCTGGCCCGAGACGAGCACGAGCCGCTTCTCCTCCTTGACGACGAGCTGGATGCCGGCCGTGCCGGTGAGGTACTTGCCGAGGTGGCGCCGCAGCGTCCGGGTCGCTTCGGCGACCGTGAGGCCCGCGAGCCGCACCTGTCCGTAGGTGCCCAGGTTGACCTTGCCCTCGTTGTCGAGGCCGACGGTGCGCTCGGCCGGAGTCATGCCAGGGATGATGAGGATGAGCTCATCGCCGGGTTGGAGCGTCTGCGCCGCGGCAGTCCCCGCAGGGGCCAGAAAGGAGAGCACGAGGCCCGCGACGAACGCGAGCGCAACGCCAGAGACGCGAGAGACGACAGGGAGCGAATGAGGCTTCATCACGGTCGCTGATGGAAGCCCATCCTGGCCCGAAGTCAAGGAAAGGGCCGGTCGAACGCTGTCTACTACGGTGCTCGCCATGACGCTCGCCATGGCGCTACTGCGAGCCCTTTCCGGTGAGCATGACCCAAACGGTGAGGACGACAATCTTGAGCTCCATCTTGAGGTAGGTGTGCAGGTGGTAGAGGTGGGCGATGTAGGCCAGGTCGTGGATGACCTTGGACTTGACGCTCTCGATGGAGCTGTCGTAGCCGCAGCGGACCTGCGCCCAGCCCGTGATGCCGGGCTTCACGCTGGCGATGCGGTCGTTGTAGCCGGGCACGCGCTCTTCCAGCTGATCGCTGAAGAACGGTCGCTCGGGGCGCGGCCCGACGATGCTCATGTCATTCATGAGCACGTTGAAGAACTGCGGGAGCTCGTCGATGCGGAAGCGCCGAATGAACCGACCGACGCGGGTGACGCGGCTGTCGTTGGCCTGAGCCCAGACGGGGCCGGTCGCGGCCTCGGCGGAGGCAGCCATGCTCCGAAACTTGATCATGTGAAACGGCACGGGCTTGCCCTGCGCTCCAGGCCTGAGGCGCATCTGGCGGTAGAAGATGGGCCCGCGGCTGTCGAGCTTGACCGCGATGGCGGCGAGCACCATGACGGGCAGCGTGACGATGATGCCGATGACGGCGCCGACGAGGTCGAAGGTGCGCTTGGCGATGCGGACCGACAGCGGGATCTCGGCCGGGCGCGACAGGTCCAGCGGATCGAGCTCGGCGGTGCGTCGCCAGAGCCCGTCGCGGCGGCCCGAGAGGAAGCGCAGCAGGCCGATGAGGTAGGCGCCTTGAGCCAGCGTACAGAAAATCGCGAGGCGGACCGGCCGCGTGCGTCCCAGGGCGGTGTTCTGGAGCGGTACCGCGAGCAGCCCCACGAGGAGAAGCGCCGTTCCGGCGATGGCCAGCGTGTCGATCCACGCCGCGACGGCGGAGAAGAACCACGCGGCGCCCAAGCCGAGCACGAGGAACACCGGGCCGAGCGTGCGAAGGAGCTTGCGAAGCAGCGGCAGGAAGAGGCGCGGCCGCAGCGGATTGAGCAGCCGGCGCAGCCGCCAGAGCATCTGGTAGTTGCCGTACGCGATACGAATCCAGCGCAGTGTGAGCGCGGTGAACGTGTCGGTCGGATCGTCTTTGGCCACGGCGTCGTGGACGTAGGCGATGCGGTTGCCTTGGACGCTCACCGAGAGCGGGATGACGTAGTCGTCGTTGACGGTGTCTTCCGGGATGCTCGGGACCAGCGCGCGCCGCACGAGGTAGCAGGCGCCCGAGGCACCGAGCAGCATGTCGCGGTCGGCCTCGTTCTGGCGCACGCGCGCCTCGAAGGTCCAGTAGCCGGACTCCGTCACGCCATCGGAGCCGCCGCTGGTCTTGACGGCATAGCGCGCGCAGGCGAGGCCCACCGCAGGATCGGCGAGCATCGCGACGAGCTTGCGGAGCGCGGAGCGATCGAGATCGGCGCTGGCGTCGGTCAACAGGATGAGGTCGCCGCGCGCGGCGTCGCGGAGCCGGTTGAGGGTCGCGGCCTTGCCGAGCCGCTGCGGATTCTCGAGGATGGTGACCCCGTATTGCGCGTACTGGTGCGCGATTCGGGTCGTGCCGTCGGTCGAGCCGTCCGAGCACACGATCACCTCGAGCTTCCCGACCGGATAGTCGAGCGCGATGGTGTCCTCGAGCTTTCGGGCGAGGTGGGCGGCCTCGTCGTGGGCGGGGATGAGGACAGTGACGGTAGGGAGCTCGTCGTCCGACTGGGCGCGGGGCGCGAACGGACGCACCGAGAAGAGCCGAATCGTGAGCCCGTAGAAGACGTACGGCCAGAGGAAGAGCAGCGCCAGACTGCCGAGGACGAGCGCGGCGAGGAGCTCGAGGCTCATGGCGTGCCTCCGGCCCAGGCGCGCAAGGTCGCTGCGCGGCGGTCCCAGCCCTCGGAGCGCACCAGGGCGCGGCGGGCGTGGCGGGCATCGGGCGTATCGGCGCGGGCGGCCTCGAGCCAATCGGCGACGTCGGAGGCGGAGGCGACGATGGAGATGCCCGCGACGCGGCAGGCCTCCGGGAGCGCGGTCGAGGCCGTCGGAAAGCCGGCGGCGAGATACTCGCGCAGCTTGAGCGGGTTGACGCCCGCGGTGCGCTCGGTGACCTCGAAGGGGATCCATGCGGCGCGCCAGTGCGCGATGGCTTGCGGGAGCGTCGCGTAGGGCACGCCAGCGCGGACGCGGACGTTCGGAAGGTGCGCAATGGTGTCCGGCAACGCGCGCACGGGACCGAGGAGCTCGAGCGTCCACGACGGACAGCGCGCGGCGACCTCGGCCACGAGAGGCCAGTCGATCCACTCGGCGAGCAGCCCGAAGAAGCCGAGGACGTGCGACTCGGGTGGCGCGTCGGGGATGCTGGCGAAGTGGGCGACGTCGACCCCTTGGGGCAAGTAGCGGACCGAGCGCGCACCGGGAGGAGCGAGCCGCTCGGCGGTCACGACGACCTCGTCGGCGCGCGCGATCAAGGCCGCCTCGATGGGGGCGACTAGCGCGGCGTCGACGCCTGGAAGCGTGACGTAGTCGTCGAGGCGCAGGTAGACGACCCGGTCTGGCTGGCAGCTCCGCGGCAGGGCGTCGAGGTAGAGGACGCCGACGGGGTTGGACAGCAGCGCGACCGTGGGACGCGACTGGTTCCGGCGCGCTGCGCGACCAATGGCGAGACCCAGCGTGCCGCCATTGAGCTGCTGGGCGATGCGGTTGCCGTGCCATGGGACGATCCACGGGTGAACGACCTCGAGACCCGGCCGCTGCGGCGGACCCGGGGCACGCGACGGGCGTGGCAGGCGAGGCCAGAGCCGCGTGACGATGCGGCGCGCATCGGCGAGCGTGACCCGTGGAGCGCGCATGCCGAGCGAGTCGACCCACACGATGCGGTCGGCAGACGGGAGCGCCCGTGCGAGGTGCTGCGTCGTGGAGGGGTGCGCCCCGAAGTCGTCGCCGAAGATGAGCCAGTCCATCATGCGGCCCGTGCCTCGCGTCGACGGGTCACGGCCTCATAAAGCGTGACGACGGTGTGGGCCCAGTGGTCGGCGGAGCGCTCGGTCCGAAGGCGCTGCGCGGTCGCGACCGCCCCCCGCGTGAAGTGGGCGTGCGACTGCGCCAGGCGTGTGAGGCCGGCCCCCAAGGCGGCGGCGTCCCCGGGCGGGACGAGTACGCCGTTGTCGTCCTCGGTCACGAGGTCCGGGAGCGCGCCGACCCGCGAGGCGAGGACCGGGACGCCCAGCGCGACGGCCTCGAGCACCGCGAGCGGCATGCCCTCTCGGAGCGACGGCTGGGCCAGGACGTCCACGTCGGCAAGCGCTGCCGCGACGTCCGACGCAAAGCCCGGCAGATGGACCACGGGCGCGAGCCGCGGATCGGAGGCGACACGCGCCGCGAGTGTGGCGCGCTCGACGCCGTCTCCAAACAGCGTCACGCGCAGCGGCAGCGCCGAGGCCGCGACCGCGTCGAGCAGGACGCCGAGGCCCTTCTCCGGGCTGAGCCGGCCCAAGGTGGCGACGTGCAGCGGACGGGCGTCCGTCCACGGAGTGCGCGCAGTCAGCGGGCCGAGATCCGGGGGGACGAAGTTCGGGACGAGGTGGAGTCTGGACTGGGAGACCCCCGCGCGCGCCAACGCGGCCACAGCGGGCGAGGACACGGCCAGGATGGCGTCGACGCGCCGATACAGCCAGCGTTGGAGCTGCTCGTAGCCACGCACGCGAGCGTCGACGGCGGTCTCACCGTGATCGGAGGCGACCAACGCGGTCCCGCGTCGGCGCGCGAGGAGCCCATAGGCGAGCGCTTTGTAGCCGTGCGTATGGAGGACGTCGGCCTTCAAGGCGAGAGCGCGGAGCGCCATCACCGCCCGCGGATCGGCGCGTCCGGCCATCGCCACGGGCTCCGCGGTGACGCCGAGCGCCCGGAGCGACGCGACGAGCCGGCTGCCGTGCTCTGGCGCGCGCGTATCGACGAAGACCGCGACGGTCAGTCCGACGACGCCCAGTGCCGCGAGTGCAGCGGTGCCGCCGAGGACGACTCTCTCTGCGCCCGCCATGGGCCCAGGCGCGATGAGGTGGAGCACGTTCACGCCGTACGGCTCCGGATGCGCAGCCGCGCGAGACGACCACGCCAGCCCGTCGCAGCCGTCGTGCGACGGTGCTGCTCGAGCAGCTCGCGATACAGGTCGACGTAGCGGTCGACCATGCGGTCGGCGCCGTAGCGGGCCTCGACCGTCTGACGCGCGCGCAGGCCGTCATGGGCTCGGGACTGCGGGTCCAACGCGTAGTCCGCGAGGGCACGCGCGAGCTCCCCGGGGGACTGGCTCGGCACGCACCGGCCGCCGCCGTGGCTCAGTAACGCCGGAATGCCGCCGACGGCGGACGCCACGACGGGACGCGCCGAGGCCATGCCCTCGATCAGCGCCAAGGGCAGCCCCTCGCGCGTGCTCGAGAGGCACACGACGTCGAAGCCGCTCCAGAGGCGATCGAGGTCGTCGCGCGAGCCCAGGAGGTGGACACGGTGGCCCAGGTTCAAGGTCGCAACCCGATCCTCGATGCCGCCGCGCTCCCCCCCGTCGCCGACGAGGACGAGGTGCGCGTCGACCGAGGGCGCGAGGCGCAGCAACCCATCGAAGGCGCGAATGAGCGTGTCGTGGTCCTTCTCCGGCGACAAGCGCGCGACGCAGCCGACGACGAAGGCACCGGGCCCGACGCCCACCAGACCACGCGCCACGGCCACGTCGGCGTCGGTTGGCAGGCTGGGGATCGGGATGCCGTTGGGGACGACCTCGCACACGTCGCCGAAGAGGCGCGTCCGTACGTCGGCGACCGCGGGGGAGACCGCGACGACGCGCGCCACACGGGGCATGACGCGGCCGATGGCGCGACGACGTCCGACGTCGTACAGCTCGACCGAGTGCTCGGTGTGCAGATGCGGCGTACCCGCGAGGCGGGCGGCCGTCGAGCCGTACAGAAACGGGCCGACGTGGTGCGAATGGACGACGTCGATCCGGGACGAGACCAGCCAGCGACGGACGTCGAGCGCGAAGACGGGACGAAAGCCGACGCCGGAGGGCACGAAGGCCACGTCGCCACCCGCAGCCCGAATACGCGCGCCCATGGGTCCGTCACCCAGGTAGGCCAGGACCGACGACGCGACGCCGTGCCGCTCGCGTAGGCCGTGAACCAAGAGCTCCACCATGCGCTCGATTCCGCCAATCGCGAGGTACTGAATGAGGTGACCGACTCGCATGCCCTCCACACACCGCGGCAGACCCGCGGCAGATACCGCGGGCACGTTCTCCATCGGCCCCGCGGCGCGCCGACTTTAGCACGTGAGGCACTTCCTGGGGCCGGACGGCCGTGCTATCGTCGTGGCGTTTCACGGCTGACTTTTCGGAAGGGACCAGATCGCGTGGAGAACATCGTGGAGACAATGAAGCACCAACATCGAGTTTCGTGGGCAGGAGCCCTGGTTGCGCTGACCGTCGGCGCGGCGTTCGCGGGTTGCGGGGTCAACAAGGAGATCTACGAGGGCGACGTCCGCCGCCTGAAGGATCAGATTGGCGACCTCGAGAAGCAGAAGACCGACCTCTTCGGCAAGTACGGGTCCGAGGCCCAGCGGCGGGAGTCCTGTGAGCGCGACCTCAACGCGATGAAGGCCAAGGGCGCCAACCTCGACGACAACCTGCGCAAGGCCCTCAAGCGCATCGACGACCTGGAGAAGATCTCGGCCAAGCAGAAGGCCATCTTCGACAAGATCCGTGGCGCGCTCGACGCGCTAGTCAAGTCCGGCAAGGTCACCGTCGCCATCATTCGCGGGCAGTTCACGGTGCAGATGGCTGCCAAGATCCTCTTCGACTCCGGCCGCTACGCCATCAAGGCGGACGCCGAGGCCACGCTGAAAGAGGTCACGCAGGTGCTCGCGAGCATCCCGAGCCGCTTCTACCAGGTGGCGGGCCACACCGATAACGACGGCGGCATCGACTCGAACTGGAAGCTCTCGGGCAACCGCGCGCTCGCTGTCACGCAGTTCATGACCAAGGAGGGGCTCCCGCCCGAGCGGCTGTCGTTTGCCGGCTTCGGAGAGTTCCAGCCCGCCGCGGCGAACGACTCGCCAGACAACAAGGCGCAGAATCGGCGCATCGAGATCATCCTCGTGCCCGATATGGAGGAGTTCATGGCGCCCTTCAAAGAGGCCGAGAAGTAGACCGCCCGCCTCACCTCGTCCCCGATCGCACCTCCACGCATGTTCCAAGCCTCCGGGCTCGCCAAACGCTACGGCTCGCGCACGCTCTTCGAGGGCGTGACGCTCACGCTCCAGGACGGCGACCGCGTCGGCCTCCCTTGAACTTTCTGGCCCACGAGACGAACGAACGTTTCGACTTCGGTTTCTTCAAGACCACCACGGTTGGCGAGGCCACCCACAAGGTGGTCGACTCGCTC
>SXOX01000017.1 GCA_005776585.1 Pseudomonadota bacterium
GACGCCGCAGCTCCAGCAGGCCATCAAGCTGCTCCAGCTGTCGCGGGCCGAGCTGCAAGAAGCCGTACAGGAGCAGCTCAACGAGAACCCCGTGCTCGAGGAGGACCAGGTCGACCCGGAGACGGGCGAAGCGGTCCCGGAGATGGCTGCAGACGGGACCGAGATCGGCGTCGAGCTGCCGCAGACGAACGACACCTACAACGACCGCGACCAGCACGACCGCGTCGAGGAGGGGAGCCCCGATACGCGCGACGGCGGGAGTGACGGCGAGATGGACTGGGAGAGCTTCGTCGAGGGCTACGGCGACTACTCCTACAGCCCGGGAGCGGGTGGACAGCGCCTCTCGTCCGATGACCTGCCAACGCTCGAACAGACACTGTCCAAGGGAACCAGCCTCTTCGATCACCTCGTCTGGCAGATCAACCTGTCGAACCTCGATGACAAGGAGCGCGAGATCGCGACCGACATCATCGGCAACATCGACAACGATGGCTTCTTCACCAACACGACCATCGACGAGCTCGCCGCGATGCACGATGTCACCGCGGACGACATCGAGGACGTCCTGTGCGCGGTCCAGGAGCTCGACCCCGTCGGCGTCGCCGCGCGCGACCTGCAGGAGTGCCTGCTGATCCAGGCCAAGACCTACCACGCGGGCGACGGCATCCTGCGCAAGATCATCGAGAGGCACCTCGAGAACCTGGAGCGGCGCAACTACCCCGCCATCCAGAAGGACCTGGGCATCGGGCAAGACGAGCTCATCCGCTGCATCAAGGTCATCTCGCACATGGAGCCCAAGCCGGGTCGGGCCTTCGCCGAGTCGGATGAGACACAGTACATCACTCCGGACGTGCACGTCCACAAGGTGGCCGACGACTACATCGTCGTGCTGAACGAGGACGGCCTGCCCAAGCTCAAGATCTCGGGCTACTACAAGAGCGCCATGCACGAAGGGCAAGGCAACGCCAAGGACTACATCCAGGAGAAGTTCCGCTCCGCCGTGTGGCTCATCCGCAGCATCCATCAGCGGCAGAACACGATTCGGCGGGTCACCGAGAGCATCGTCCGGTTCCAGCGGGAGTTCCTCGATCGGGGCCCGCAGTACCTGCGGCCTCTCATTCTGCGGGACGTCGCCGAGGACATCGGCGTGCACGAGTCCACCGTCTCTCGCGTCACGACCAACAAGTACGTGCACACGCCGCAGGGCATTTACGAGCTGAAGTATTTCTTCAACAGCCGCATCGGCGGCATGTACGGCGCCGAGGACCTGGCCTCGGAGTCGGTCAAGCTCAAGATCAAGGAGATCGTCGGCAAGGAGGACCAAAAGAATCCCCTGTCGGATCAGGCGATCGCCGATATGCTGAAGGGGCAGAACATCGACATCGCTCGACGCACGGTCGCGAAGTATCGCGAGATGATGAACATCCTGCCGTCGTCGCAGCGAAAACGGCTCTTCTGACGCACGGGTCGGCGGAGCATTGCAAGGAGGTTTGAATGCAAGTCACGGTCACGTTTCGGCACATGGAGTCCTCGGACCGGCTGCGCGAGCGTGTGATGGAGAAGATTGGCGTGCTCGACCACTTCTTCGACCGCGTGCAGGACGTTCACGTCGTCCTGTCCCACGGCAAGGAGGGCTGCGTCGCCGAGGTCGTCGTCCACTCGCCGGGGGAGAGCTTCCCCGCGTCGGCGCACGGTGACGAGATGTTCGCGACCATCGATCAGCTCGCCGAGAAGCTCGAACGCCACTTCGCGCGCCGCAAGGAGCGTGTGAAGCTCGAGACCCGCAAGGGGACCCCGCTTGAGGCCGAGGAGTAGCCAAGGCGGCCGCCGACCCCGGATCCGGACCATCGTCGTCAGCGGCATGGCCGGGTCCGGGAAGACCACGGCGATCCGGGCCCTCGAGGACCTGGGCTTCTTCTGCATCGACAACCTGCCCGTCGTCCTGCTGGACAAGGTCCTGGAGCTCTGCGAGCGCGCCACCATCGCCAACGTCGCGGTCGTCATCGACGCGCGCGAGGCCTCGTTTCTCGCGCACTACACCGAGTCGATGGCCCTCATCGCGAAGGCGGGCTACGCGGTCGAGACGCTGTTTCTCACCTCCGACGAGGAGACGCTCGTTCGGCGCTTCAAGGAGACGCGACGCCGGCATCCGCTGCAGGGCGAGGGCACGCTCCAAGACGGCCTGCAGGCGGAGCGCGATGCGCTTCACGTCATCGAACAGACGGCGACCGAGGTCATCGACACGAGCGGGCTCACCGTCCACTCCCTGCGCCGGCGGGTGCAGGAGGCCTTTCGCGAGAGCGCGCAAGGGCCGCTCACCGTGCGCCTGGAGAGTTTCGGCTTCAAGCACGGGCTCTCACCGGACGCGGACTTCGTGTTCGACGTCCGGTTTCTACCCAATCCCTTCTTCGTGCCCGAGCTCAAGGATCTCTCCGGGCGCGATCCACCGGTCGCGAGCTACGTCGTCAATCAAGAGGGGACGCCGGAGCTGCTGGAGCTCGTGACGCGGCTCGTGACCCACGTGCTCCCGCGCGTGCAGTTCGAGGGGCGCGCCGAGCTCAAGGTCGCGGTAGGCTGCACGGGTGGCCGGCACCGCTCGGTCGCGATCGTGGAGTGGCTGGCGAGCCGATTGCTGTCCGAGCCGTACCGAATCGTCATACAGCATAGAGATCTGGACAAGGCGTAGAGGAAGGGCATGATCGTGGGCAGGTTCAGGATCGTCAATGAGAAGGGGCTGCACGCACGCGCGGCGACCCAGTTCGTCAAAGCCGCGACGCAGTTCAAGGCTGAGATCTCGGTGGCGCGCAATGGCAACGCAGCCAAGGCCAACGGCAAGAGCGTCATGAGCCTGCTCACGCTGGCCGCGCCGCGCGGGACGGAGATCGAGATCATCGCGAACGGCGAGGACGCCACGGAGGCGCTCGCGGCGCTCGGTGGGCTCGTCGAGCGCGGATTTGGAGAGGTGTCGTGAGCCACGTCTCGGAGAACGAGGCTGGGAGGGTCCGCTGACGATCGAACCCAAGCGAACGGACGGCGTCGTCGTCAAGGGTTCAGCGGCAAGCCAAGGCGTTGGCGTCGGGCGCATCATCTTGCTCGATCGCCGGCGGGTCGCTACGCCAAAGACCACCATCGGCAAGCGCGAGGTCCCCAAGGAGGTCGAGCGCTTTCGGCTCGCCATCGCGCAGTCGGTCGATCAGCTGCGGGCGCTGCGCCGCCAGGTGGAGACCTCCTTCCGTGGCGAGCACGACGAGATCCTGGAAGCGCATGAGCTCATGCTCCAAGACGAGCTCCTCGTCAGCGGCGTCATCGACCTGATTCAGAAAGAAGAGATCAACGCGGAGTGGGCGTTGAAGAAGACGCTGGCGACCATTCGCGAGTTCTTCAACAAGCTCGAAGAGGACTACTTCCGCGAGCGCCGGAGCGACATCGAGTTCGTCGCCGATCGCATCCTGCGCAACCTGCTCGGCGCGCCCGCGGAGTCGTTGTCCGACCTGCTGCTCGCCACGACCGAGTCGGCGGTCCTCGTGGCGTTTACGCTGTCTCCAGCAGACACCATTCAGCTCCGCGGCTCGACCGTCACCGGCATCGTGACGCATGACGGGACCAAGACGAGTCACACCGCGATCGTGGCGCGCAGCCTCGGCATCCCGGCGGTGGTCGGCGCCGTGGGCATCACCGAGGCCGTCTCGGCGGGGGACATCGCGGTCGTCGACGGCGACACGGGCGAGATCTGCCTCAACCCGTCGCGGCGACAGCTGGACGCCTACAACAAGCGCCATACCCGCGTCGCGGACGTCTTGCGGCGCATCCGGAAGAACAAGAACCTCAGAGCGGTCACGCTCGACGGCTTCGAGGTCGCGCTGTCCTGCAACGTCGATGTCGTCGAGGAGCTCGACGCCATCAAGGACGTCGGGAGCCGTGGCGTCGGGCTGTTCCGGACCGAGTACCTCTTCCTGAACCGGCAGTCGCTGCCGAGCGAGCAAGAGCAGCTCACCGCGTATCGCGAGCTGCTCAAGCGCGCCGCACCGCATCCGGCGACCATCCGCACGCTCGACATCGGCGGCGACAAGCTCGATATCCCGGGCTCGGCCGGTGAGGCGCTCAACCCGTTCTTCGGACTGCGCGCGATTCGCTACTGCCTCAAGGAGCAGACGATGTTCCGGACGCAGCTGCGCGCGCTGCTGCGGGCCAGCGTTTACGGGAAGCTGCGCATCCTCATCCCGTTCATCACGGACGTGACCGAGGTGCGAGCGGTCAAGGCGCTCGTCGCGGACGTGCGGCGCGAGCTGCGCGACGAGGGGCACTCGGTGAGCCCGGACCTCCAGCTCGGCGCGATGATCGAGATCCCGTCGGCCGCGCTCATCTCCGACATCCTGGCGCGGGAGACGGACTTCTTCAGCATCGGGACCAACGACCTCATCCAGTATACGCTGGCCATCTCCCGCGAGACGACCGAGATCGGCTACCTCTACCACCCGCTGCACCCGGCAATCTTGAGGGTGCTCCGCATCGTGTCGGACGCAGCACACAAGGAAGGCATCCACCTCGCCATGTGCGGCTAGATGGCCGGCGACCCGATGTACGCGCTCGTCCTGCTCGGCTACCGGTTCCACGAGCTCTCGATGAGCGCGGCGAGCATCCCCATCGTGCGCGAGATCGTGCAACGGTCGCGGCTGGACGAGGCGCGCGCGCTGGTCGAGCGCATCCTGGGCTTGTCGACCTACCGCGAGGCCGAGCAGATCGTGTTCGACACGATGCGCTCGAAGTTCGCGGACCTCGTGCCGGTGCTCGGAGCCGACGGCGCCAAGTAGACGCTAGCTGAAGTTGCGAATGACGAGGTCCGTGCCCCGCGTACGCCGGTTTGCGCCGGCGCCGGTGGCGCGTGTGGACGTGACCTCGCTGACGGCAAAGCCGCGGTAGAGTTCGCGGAGGCCGGGCAGTGGCGGGATCGAGAGCATGAGGAGCGCCCCGCGCTGGTCGAGCTGCCGGTAGACGTCGCGGAGCCGCGCGTGATCGCGCGCGTCGAAGCCCTCGTCGTTGGTCCCCTCGCCCTCGGACGCGACGATGACCGGGTGATGCGGCGGATCGAGGTAGACGAAGTCCCCCGGACGCGCGAGGTCCGCCACGACGTCGAAGCTCCAGCGCTGGATCTCGATGCCCTGGAGCAGCCGGCTGACGTTGCGCAGGTTGAGGCCATTGCACACGACCGGGTTGTCGTAGCGGCCGAAGGGCACGTTGAAGCGCCCCGACTGGTTGATGCGATAGAGGCCGTTGAAGCACGTGCGGTTCAGATACAGCGTACGGACGGCGCGCGCGACTGGCTCGAGCTCGGCCGGGTCCTGCTCACGGACCGAGTAATAGACGTCCCGGTCGTAGGGCAGCCGCTCGAGCGCGACGATGAGGCGATCGACGTCGTCGCGCACGGTGCGCCAGAGGTGGACGAGCTCACCGTTGCTGTCAGAGAGCACGCCACGCCGCACCCGCCCGACGCTGCGCAGGAACAAGAAGACGGCTCCGCCGCCCAGGAACGGCTCGTGATAGCTCTCGAAGTGCGCAGGAAACAGAGGATCGAAGGCGGCCAGCAGACGCTTCTTGCCCCCGGACCACTTCACGAACGGCTCCGCGCGGTCCCGAGGCGGAATGCTCTGGAACACATCGAGCGACGGAGCGGAGGCGCTGTAGTGGAGCCGAGCGCGCGGGGCGTCGGTGCCCGGAGCGCGAGACGAACGCAGAGCAGTGACGATTGCCATATATGGCCACTTAGCATGGGCGTTCATGGTCGACAAGTGGTAATCGACACGGGGCGCGTGTAGGCTCATCGAACCGGAGCGCGGTCGGGCGGCGTTCCGGAGAGGTGAGAGGGGGAGCAGTCATGCGGATCGCGGCCTCGAAAGGGGTGCTCATCGGAGGTGGCGTCGCCGTCGTCGGCGTCGTGGCAGCTGTTTTTTTCCTGGGCCTACTCGAGGACGAGCCAACGCCGGGTCCGCCTCCGGGACCGGCCAAGCCACAGGCGGTGGCCAAGCCGGCGGACAAGCCCGCAGACCCCGCGCCAACGAGCGCACCGGCGCCTGCGGCCAAGCCCCCGGATGCGCCGAACGCCCCGCCGACGAAGAAGGACGACGAGCCTCCGGCGCGACCGGTGACGAAGACGCCGCTCATCGCGCAGTCGTGTAACGCGGGCAAGGGGATGCGCCTCTCTCAGGAGCTGGACCTCGATCTTGGGCCGCGCGAGGGCACCGTTCGGGTCCAGATCGTGCGTCCCAAGCCCAACGAGGTGATCCAGTCGAGCCAGGTCTCCATCGGCGTCCACCTCACCGACTTCCAGGCCTGGAAGACGAACACGGCCGGTGGACCCCACCTCCGCGTGCTGCTGGACAACGAAGAAGCGCGCGACTGGTACGACCCCGACGAGGAGCCCCTCGTCATCGAAGGGCTCGCCACCGGCCTGCACACGATTCGGGTGTTCCCCGTCACGGCGTGGGGCGAGTGCGTGAAGGGCTTCGCGGCCTTTGACGCGGTCAACTTCTACACGCGCTCCGATCGCGATCAGCCGCCCCCGGTGGACTTCAGCAAACCCACGCTGTCATTCAACGTGCCCCAGGGCGCGGTGAAGGACATGGCCGCACATCGCGTACTCGTCGACTTTCACGTCGCCAACGCCGAGATCGGGCCCGCCGCCTATCGCGTGCGGATGGTGCTCGATGGGGGGACGCCCATCGATCTCGTGGCGTGGACGCCCGTGTGGCTCGAGAGCCTCAAGCCGGGCGACCATACCGTCGCGCTGGCCCTCTTCGACGCGGCGGGCAACCCGGCTCCCGGTCCGTACAACCAGGTCGAGCGCACGTTCAAGGTCGACCGCGAGCGCTAGCGCTTCTTCTTCTCCCAGGGCTTCTGGGCGCGCTTGGGAGGCTGACTCCCATCGACGCGCGCGGGCGGCGCTGCCGGCTTGGCGCCCCAGGCTGCGCTCGCGCTCTTGGAGGCTTTGCGCGGCTTCTTGGGCGCGGCTTCCTCGACGGGCGCTTCCGGCATGACGCGCGCTGCCACCATGACGGGGGGTGGAGCCGGCTTGGGGCCGAGCTTGGGCACCGACTTCGGCGCCGGTCGCGCGGGCTCCAACGCCGGGGGTGCGGGCGCCTTCGGCGGGGGTAGGGGCGCCTTGCGCGCAGGTGGAGCCTCCGGAGCGTCGGGACCCGCCGTCGCCACGCGAATCACGACCGGCCGATTGCGAAAGCGCGTGCGACCGAGCGCGTCGAGGACCTGCGCGACGAACTCGCCAGGGAGATCGACGAACGTGAAGTCATCGTAGAGATCGATCGCGCCAATCGCCCGGCCCGGCACACCGGCCTGATTGGCGAAGGCGCCCACGATGTCGGCCGGTCGCAGGCCCATCTGCCGGCCCGCCGAGACGAACAGGCGCACCATGCCGACCTCGGCGCGCACCGACCGCTCGGGAGCGGGCTCGACAGGCACCTCGAGCGGCTTGGAGCCCCGGGCCACGCGCGCGGCCGCGGCGGCGACCTCGACGGCGTCACGGCCGGTCTCGGCCATGACCTCCTCCATCAGGCGCACGTAGAGGTCGAGCTCTTCGGTCTCGAGCGTCTTCTTCACCGTGTCTTTGAACTGCGCGATGCGCCGCGTCGCGACGTCGGCCTGGGTCGGTGGCTTCATCGGCGTCAGCCGCTGGCCAGTAAACCGCTCGATGTCCATCATCATGCGCCGCTCGCGTGGCGTCACGAGCAGGATCGCCGTGCC
>SXOX01000132.1 GCA_005776585.1 Pseudomonadota bacterium
CCGCCGCCGCCGCCGCCACCGCCGCCAGAGCCGCGTCCCCAACCCGACTTCCAGTTGATGCCTTTGCCGCCGTTTCCGCCACCGCCGCCGCCGAGCTGATAGGCGAAGTTGCCCCAATCGAGGCCGCCCGTGGTGTTGACGTCAAACGTCAAGTAGCTGAACGGGTGCGGCGGGAAGATGTCGGCCAGGAGCCCCGTCGCAGGCAGGATGCCCTTGAGAATCGCGAGGATGACGTCCGGCGCGAGGCCATAGGGCGCGACGAGAAACTCGTCGATGATGCCCTTGAACATCTGCAGATCCGGCGTAGCGAGCGAGAGCTGACCGATGATCAGGTCGACGGCCGTCATCGAGATGAGGCTGCACGGCAGCTTTCCGATGCGAATCCCGTCGAGGTAGAGGATGATGTGGGTCCCGTCGAAGACGCCCATCACGTGATGCCACGCGTTCAGATCGAGGTTCGAGGGCGCCAGAATCTTCAGCGGACCGGCGATCGCGTCGACCGCGTAAAGGAACAGCTTGCCGTCCTCGATGCCGATCCCGAAGGAGCCGGCCTTGGACAGCAGCCACTGGATGCCAGCGCCGCCGCCCCAGTTGAACCAGCCGCCGACCGAGAAGCCGAGCGAAAAGTCGATGCTCCCCGACCCGGGCAGCTTGATGTACTCGCCTGGATTCGCGTGGAACTTGAGGCCCTTGCACCACCGGCCCGAGACCCACTCGAGTGCGCCGAAGATCTGGCCGGCGATGCCGCCGACGCCCGCATTCGCGGCGATATTCCCGAGGCCCTCTTCGAAGTACAGGAAGCTCGTTGGGGGCTTGAGCGCGAAGTTCCCCAGGTTGAGCCGCGGCGGCAGGTCAAAGCCCTTGACGAGGCCCAGGATCTGCGACGGGCTGAAGGGGAAGTCCGTGATGACCGGCGTATCGAGGATGCCGAGGAACGGCATCGTGTTCGGGAGCGAGACGCCGAACTGGCCGAACACGATGGGCTCGGTGAGCGCCGTCGGAATGAGGCCGATGTAGGGGACGCTCGCGACGAGGACGCCATTGACGAAGACGTCGAAGTTGAAGCCGTCGAAGGCCGCGGCGACGTGCGTCCACACGTCGGTCGGGATGGGGACCGAGAGGTTGGCGATGAGGTCCCAGAGGCTGCCTGGACCGAACTCCCCGTTGACGTGGAACGTGAGCTTGCCGCCCTTGAGGCCGAGGCCCCAGCCGGAGCCCTTGCCGACGATGATCTGGTTGCCGCTGGTGCCGATGCCGCCCCAATTGATCCACCCGCCGACGGAGAAGCCGCCCGGGAAGACCAGGGTCGACGAGCCCAGGATCTCGACGAGGTGGTCGAGCGCCCCGCCGACCGCGCCAAGCTGATTGAAGCCGAGGCCCCATCCGAAGAGACCGGGCACCCAGGACGGCAAATTGATCCCGACGAGGCGCCCGCCGAAGCCGTGGCCGCTGTGGTCGCCGCAGGAGGTGCCCTCGCCCTCTTCGAAGGTCGGGTTGAGGATGGGCGTGTTGTCGACGCAGGCGCCGCTGTTGGTCAAGTCGGAGGCGTTGGCGCACGTCTCGGGGCAGGCCGGCTCCCGCTGGTCGACGGTTCCGTCGCACAGCACGTTCTTGTACGGGGCGCAGTTCCGGGCCTGAAGGGCCGCGCCACAGCCCGTGTCGTCCGCCTGAGCGGCCGTTCCGCACTTGTTGGTGGCACAGGTCGCGACGAAGGCCTCACCCTGACACGTCGAGGCGATGAGGGTCAGCGACAGGTTCGTGAGGTCTCCGAGGTTGTTCGCGCGCGGCAGAACGACGAGACGGATGACGTCACCGGCCACGACGTCCAGCTTCTGGCTGAGCGCGAGGCTGCCCGCCGAAGGCAGGTCGGCGCTGTAAACGGTAAGCAGGTTGACCCGAATCTGAATCTGGACTCCGTCACCTGCGGCGTCCGCGTCCGTCAGCGTCCCGTTGATGCGGACCTCGCCGCCGCCTCGAACGGCGTAGGCGATGGCGACGCCGTCGCTCGGCGCGGGCGTCAGCGAGAGCTTGGCAATGGAGCCACCGGTTCCCGAGGTCCAGACGGAGCCGGTGTAGGTCAGGTCCGTGTATCCACCCGCGGCTTGCGCGAGCTGATAGGACCATTGGTTCTTGCCCTGCGTGTCGCTGAATCCGGCCGCGAACCCGTACGAGCCGGCGAAGCACTGCGACGGCTTCGTGAACGTCGCCGTGGGACAGTTGGCCGCCGCTCCGCAGCACACGGGGTTGCTCCCGTCGTTGGTGCAGCAGAAGCCATTGGCGCAGTAGTTCGACTGGCAATCGGACGGCTCGTCGCAGGGGGCGCCATCGGCGAGGTCGGTCAAGCAGTTGCTCGTGTCACAGTGACATGACGTCTTGCAGGTGCCGTCGTTCTCACCGACGCAGCCACCGACAGGACACTGCGGAGGCGTCTGCTCGGCGAGGCCCGTGCAGTTGATGTCATTCGAGCAACCGCAGGTGACGGCCAAGGTGCCCGTGCCGCAGGCGGTGTCGTCTTGAATGGTCGCGGTGGCGCACTGGAAGGTGGACGTGTTGCAGGTGCCCGCCTTGCTCGTGCCCTGGCACGTTGCGGCGGTGTCACACGTCGGAGGCGTGGTCAGCGAGCTGCATTGCGCGTCGCCCGTGCAGCAGAGCCCGGAGTCGCAGCAGAGGCCGTTGGAGCAGTGACCGCTGACGCAGTCGGTGTCTTCGTCGCAGCCGCTACCATTGACGACGTCTGATTCGCAGGTTCCGTCGCAGTGGCAGTTCGCGTCGCATTGGCCGTCTGCCGAGCAGGTCGTGGGACAGACCGGTGCGGTCTGGTCGAGCTGTCCGTTGCACGAGACCGCGGCATAGCAGCCACACTCGTTGGACACCGTGGACGCCGTGCATCCGGTGTCGTCGTTGAGCGGCGTGCTTCCACACACGAAGCCCACGCAGGTCGCGTCCTTGCGCGTGCCTTCGCAGATGGACGAGCTCTGGCAGGTGGGCGCAACCGTGTAGCTCGACGGGCACGTCGACGGTCCGTTGCAACAGTCACCCGAGGCGCAACAGTAGCCATTCTGGCAGTGGCTGGCCGTACACGCGCTATTCTTTGGGCACTGCTGACCGTCGTCCTTCTTGGGCACGCACTCGTTGGTTGGTGTCAACGAGCCGGGACCGACCGTATCGTCGCAGAACTTCGTCGCGGCGCAGTCGAGATCGCTCGAGCAGCCCGTGGCAGGGCTCAGCGTGTAGGTCTTGATGGGGACGAACTTGCTGCCGGCGTTCTCGAGCGACTCGAGGAACGCAACAGTCTTGATGACGGCCTGGTCGGCGGGCTTGAGGGTGGAGAGCAGGACCGCGACGCTGATCTTGGTGGCCGGCGTGGACGGCAGACCCTTGATCGTGGCGAGGTACTTGCCCGCTCCCATGTGGGTCGTGTTCGCGAGCTTGGATGCGGGATCCTGAGCGGCCGCACCGGGCTTGTCGAAGGTGAGCGACGCGAAGTTCTGGTCGACTTGGAACTCGAGGAGGACCTTGACGTCCTTGGTGACCGGCTTCTGGTAGCGGTCGATGACCTGGACCTCGACGTCGATGTTGCCGCCGGAGCCCGCCGCGGAGGGCTGGAACTTGACGACGACGAAGTGGGAGAGCAGCGCGAGCACCTGGGAGCCGAAGAGCGCGTCACGGACGTCGACCTTGCTGTCTGGGAAGATGTCCATCTTCTTGGTCTGGTCCGCCGTCGGCGTCTCGAGACCGGCCAGGCTGCGCTGGATGAACAACGGGTCCTCCGCGCCGAACTCGCAGCTGTCATTGGCGTCGCCGTAGATGGGCTCGCCGGTGCAGCTCGGGTCGATCTCGCCGGCGCCCGCGATGAGCGCGCGCGGAGTCGGCGCGCCGATGTCGCTCTGACCGTCGGCCGCGATGAGTCGCCGCAGGGTCCCATTGATGGGAGAGACGGTCCGCTCACCCTTGACCGCCCGGAAGGTGACGACAAAGGCGTCGAAGGCGTCGCCGGTCCGGGGCTGCGCGTTGGGCGGGATCAAGCCGTTGACGAAGATCTCGCCGGGGACGCTGAGCCAATTGGCGGCGAGCAGCGCGCTGCCGAGGCCCTGTCCCGCGGCGACGCCGAGGACCTCCAGGACGGCGGGGTCGTAGGTGAGGCTGAGATCGAAGGCGCCGAGCGCCTGCGAGCCGAGGTTGACCCGAGCCGGGACCTCGAAGATTTCGCCGACCTTGCGGTCCTTGTGCGCGAGTCCTATGGCGTCGCCGAGATCGACGTCGCCGACGGCCGGAAGGAGGTTGACCTCCACGGCCAGCTCCGAGGCGCTCACGGAAGCGTCGCCCTGCGGCGTGATTCGGATGATCGTGGTGCCATTGCGTCGCGGAACGAGGTCGCCGGCGCGAGTGACGGTCAGCGTCTCGGGGTCGGTGACCTCGAAGCGCACGAGGTCGGCGGGGACGTCACCCGAGGTGAAGACGTGGCGTGTGCCGTCGGCAGCGGTGAGGGTCAGCGCGAGACCACCGGAGACGGTGCCGGCAACGCCGGAGAGCGTGGCGCCCGACAGCAGTCGAGCCTCGATTCCGGTGACGGCGACCGGGTCGTTCGTGACGCGAACCGAGAGCCGCTTGGAGTAGGCCCCGAGACGCACGGCGATGTCGGTCGCGCCGGAGAGTCCGGGTCGCACGATGCCGCTGCGGTCAACGGTCGCGACCGTGGGGTCCTGCGGAAGCGCCGTGAGCCCGGAGCTGCCAATGACGCTGGCGGTCGTACCGTCGTTGAAGCGAGCCACGACGACGAGCTCGGCCCGCTGGTGGATGCCTGACGCGCCGATCGGCGCCAAGGTGCGCGCGGCGCGGCGCGCGTTGGTCAGGAGCGGCTCGACGAGCTGAGCGTCGATGCCGGTTGCGCGCACCACGCGAACAGTCGCCTGAGCGCTGAGTTCGCCGAAGGTCGCCGTGAGCGAGCCCTGGTCGCCCTCGCCAGCGGTGCAGTGGCCCTGCTTCGAGCACACGGCGGCGCCGCGCGTCTCCATCTTGGTCGCGGCGTGACGGGTCACGTCAACGGTCCGACCGTCGCGATAGGTGGCGAGGAGCCGAACGCTCTGCTGGGCCGGAAGCCCCTTGATCGTCGCCGCGAGATCGCTCTCGGTGGCGGCAAGCTCCAGCCGGGGGGGAGTCAGCGTGAGCGCGACGGGCTGGTCGGAACCTGCCTGAACCGTGGACTCCGCCGAGGCGATACCGCGGCCATCATGGACGAGCGAGGCACGAACGAGCGTGCGACCGGTGCCGCGAGCGTGCACGAGACCGTTAACATCGACGGTCGCGATCTCCGGATCCGCCGTCACGAGCTCCAGCCCGCGCTCGTTGCCGAGCAGCATCTCGTTGCCGTCGTCGAACGTCGCGAGGAGCCGTGCACGGCACGCGCTGTCACCGACACCGGCGGTGACGGCGACGACGACCCGCGCCATTCCCAGAGCGGGCGTGGGGCGGCGCGGCTCCACCGAGACGACACGCACGTCGCACGACGGGACGAGATCCAGGCGCGAGATACGAGCCGGTACGGCCGGGTCCACGGACACGGCGACCTCACCCAACGGTGCACCGGAGGCGGACGTGGCCCGGGCGAGGTAGCGGCCCGCCGTCGCGGCGGCGAGGGTCCGAGAGCCCGGGTCGAAGGAGAGACCCGTGTCGGTGTTGATGAGCGCGCGGTGGGTGACGTCCGTGTCGAGCGCGCCGAGAGGTCCCGTCCACGTCGCGGTGACGGTGAGCCGGGCGGTCTGCAGGCGGTCGGGCAAGCCAGTGATCGGCTGTAGCACGGTGTCAGACGCGGTGACCTGGACGCGCGTGGCGGCGGCAACGGCGATGACGAACTCGCGCACGGCGCCACCGTGGCTCACCAGAACGCGACCGAAGCCGCCCTTGGCGTCCGCCTGCGCGTGCAGCGCGCCGGTACCGTCGGCGAACAGGAGCTCGGGGGTCTCGACGACGACACCGAGCGACGCACCGGGGACCGACCGCACGGTTCCATCGGCGAGCACGGCGCGCACGTCCAGTGCGGTCGAGCGCTCGGCCTCAGCGGCCAGCTCACCCGCCAGGAGGAGAGAGCGACCCGCCGTGACAAAGAGGCCGACCGGAGCCGCGCGAACGACGTGGACCACACCGTCGTTGCCGAGACCTGCACGGCCGAGCGTCTTGAGCGCCACGGCCTCGGTCAAGAGCGCGCCGCTCGAATCGGCCAGGGTGACGACGGTTCCGCCGAGGCGGACCTGCCCGGAGGCCGACCCCTTGACCGTAGCGACGAGCGTCGCGACAGTGACGGCCTCACGACCCATGGACTTGCCACGCGCGACGCCGTTGAGACGGACCGCGCCGGTCCACGAGGTGCCGGGGGCCTGGCCGGTCGTAATGGCGTGCACGGTCGCGAAGCCCTCCGACGGGACGACAGAGGTCACGTCGAGCTCGGCGGAGTCGTAATTGACCTTGACGTCGAAGGCGCCGATTCCGTTGCTGGCGGGCGTGGCCACGACGGGGATGCGAAGCTCGGTCGGCCGGGCGGACCCGACGAAGAGCGTCCGCTGCGGCAGTACGAGGTGGAGGCCGGGCTGTCGCTCGGTCGGGAGCGCGACCGGAGCGAGGACCTGAACGCGTCCTTCCACTGCGGGCAAGGCCCCAACCTGGGCGCTATAGGAGAGCGCGGCGTCGGAGGTGAAGGTGTCCCGGCCGAGCTCGACCGTCGCGGTGCAGAGGCCCGTTCCGTCGGTCGTGCACGCGGCGCGGTGGCGGGCGGGTCCCACCTCGAAGCTCACTCGGGTGCCAATCGTGGGCGGCCGTCCGTAAGCATCCGTTACACGTGCGACGAAGCGCGCTTGGCGGTCGTCCACGGTGAGGGCGGTCGTGGGCGGATACACCTCGAGCGCCGCGGCGGGGAGTGCGCCGGTGGTCAGCGAGATTGGCGTGCGATGGTCACCGAGAACGATGTCGAACGACGTGGTCGTGTTGGCTGCCGTGAGTCCGTGGACCAGGATCTCATAGGTGCCATCGCCGAGGTCGCGTGGAACCGACGTCAAGGTGCGGCCCTGAACCTGGAGAAGGCTGGCAGCCCGGCGCGCGCGCACGGGGAGGCAGTCGAGCTCGTCGATGAGCCCGTCGCAGTCGTCGTCGCGCGTGTCGCCACAGGTCTCGATGGCCACGGGAGCGGTGCACATGGCGAAGGCACCGCCATCGCACCGCGCCGTGCCCGACTGCCCGCAGGCGTTCTTGCACGCCGACTGGAGGTGCTCGTCGACGGAGCCGTTGCAATCGTTGTCGAGCCCGTCGCAGGCCTCGGGCGCGCCGGTTGCCGCGGACCACATCGTCTTGCGCTTGCCGGGCTCGCACTGCTCACAGGCATTGCCGGGGTTGCGCTGACCTGCGGATAGACAGACGCCGTCGATATGACAAGATCCAGCGGTGACTTCGTTCGAGCATGCGGAGCCACCCACGGTATCCACCGTGCAGCTCTTGCCATCGAAGCAATCTGCGCCGGCCACGAGCTTGCTCGGCGTAGGCGTGCGTAGCGCGGCATCGGAGGCCGAGCCATCCGACAGCACGCTCGGAGCACAAGCGCCCGTCAGGTCGAGCCGATGGGCGCACCGGCCGGTCGACGTGTCGCACGAATCGATTGTACAGCTATCCGCGTCGGTGCAATCGGCGTCCTGCGTGCACGCTCCCACGGCGGCGCCAGCACCGGCGAGGTGCTCGCAGAGGCCGTTGACGCACGTGTCGGTGGTCGTGGGGTTGCCGTCATCGCAAGCTCCAGGAACGCCAACCTCGCAGCAGGCGGCTCCACCTGGGAGCGTCTTCGAGACGTTCTGACAGTGTCCGAGGTCACAATTACAAGAATCAATTGTACAACCTTTGCCGTCATCGCACTGGAAGGCGCCAGCGACGGGCGCAGCGCAATCGCAGCAGTTCGCGTTGGCGCGTTCGTGTCTGCACTGTCCATCGCTGCACACGTCGGTCGTGCAGGCGTTGCCGTCGCCGCACTGCGCGTCGGTCAGGCATCCAACGCACGTGTGCCGCGCCGAGTCACACTGCTCGGCCGGTCCACACTCGAAGCGCTGCTGGCAGCAACGGGACTGCCCGAGATCGCGGAAGGCGCACTTTCGAGCGCCGCTGGACGAGAGCTGGCACGAAGCTTCGCTACAGTAGAAGTCGTCCAGGCAATCGGAATCCGTCTCACACGGTCGAGAAATTCGGACTCGCACGGAGCACCGGGCGGTCGGGCTCTGAACGTCTGCACCGGACTTGTCGAGGAGGGCCAGCGTCAGCAGGTGGTCGCCATAGGGGAGGCGGAAGCTGGCGGGTGCCAGCGACGACTGGGTCCCTTCCAGGCGACCGTTGTCGTACCAGCCCAGCTTGAGCGCGCCCGCCTTCAGCTCAGCCGCGACGTTGGACGTCCAGGTGACGTCCACCGGCGTAGCCTGGCCGACCAGATCTGCGGTGTGCAGATTTTGAGGCGAGAGGCACTCCAGCGTTGGCACGGGCGGCGGCTCGGGTGCCATCGGTGTCGTGCGTGTCTCCTGCGGCAGCTCCGCTAGGACGTCTGCCGGAGCAGGCGTCTGGTTGCAGTGCGCCACAAGGGCAGCGAGGAGGCCGAGCGTCGCCGCTCGCCCTATCGACCAAATTTGGTTGTTCATGGCAACTTCCGACCATCGCACGTCCCCCGACCGGTTCGGACGACGCGCGGTGTGACGAATCCCCTACACCCTTCGTCGGATTGGATGAGCCCAAGCCCGTGAGCGGGACCACCGGGAGGACATACGAGTGCCAGGATTGCCGTTCGAATCGGCCTGTCCCTTGCGCCTCGCGTGTGCTCCAAGTCGCCACCTCTGCGTTCTTGACGCGTCTGAGCGTCGCTTCCAACCCTTCGAACTGCGCCCGGTTCCCCCTCATCTCGGCTTGCCGCCGGGGTTGAGGCGGAGGTCCAGGCGTATCCTCCCGTGGGCACTATACGCAAGTGCGAAGCGAGTTGAAAGCAGTTGTCGAAGTTGGGGTGCGGATTTTCCCGTGCGAATCGACGGGGTTGCGCACGTTCACGCGCGAACTTGAAGAACGCGCCGCGTCAGCTCGTAAAGGGTTGCCAGTCCCCACCGAAAACCGAAGATCGGGATGCGCTCGTCGTGGCCGTGGAACATCGCTGCGAAGTTGAGGGTAGGGGGAAGCCAGATGGGGGCGAACCCGTAGCATGGGACGCCGACCTCCGAGAAGGCGCGGGCGTCGGTAAAGCCGGTGAGCATGCTTGGGACGACAACAGCGGAGGGGTCCGCTTCTTCGACGACGGTGCGGATCTGCGCGAGGATCGGGTGGTCCTGCTGCATCACGACGGCGGGGCCGGACGCGAGGATCTCGAGATCGTAGCGCCCCGGGACCCGCTGTCGGAGCTCGTTGATGAACCGGTCGATGTCGGTGCCCGGCAGAATTCGACAGTCAATGGTCAGGGAGGCCGTTCCCGGGATGACGTTGGCCTTGTCGCCGGCCTGCACCATGGTCGGCGCGATCGTGTCACGCAGCAGCGCGCGAAAGACCCGGGTCCGGTCCGGATCGCGCACGAGCTTGTCGAGGACGAAGTCAGAGAGGAGCGGCGAGCCGATGGCGCGAAAGATGGACGCCTTGGGGAAGCCCAAGACGTCCGCGATGCCCTGGATGAAGCCGATGGCTGGAGCGGTCGCCCGAAAGGGAAACGGCTGCGCGGCGAAGACCTGGACGAGGCGCGCGAGCTCGATGAGGGCGGAGTCCTCCCGCGGCATGGAGCCGTGTCCCGGCTGACCGTGGATGGTCAGCCGAAGCCAGACGAAACCCTTCTCAGCGACCTGGACCGGATACACGCGGTGGCCGTCGACCCACGTCGTGAATCCGCCGACCTCGGTCAGTGCAGCGCTCGCCGCGAGCCACTCCGGCCGCTCACGCGCCACAGCGAGGCTGCCAAGCGCGCATCCGGCCTCCTCGTCGGCGACCAAGAGCAGCGAAAGTGGACGCGCCAGCCGCGCGCGCGTCCGGGCGAGATGACGCAGGACGGCCAATCCATAGGCGGCCATGTGCTTCATGTCGATGGTCCCCCGACCCCAGATACACCCCTCGTCCTCGACCGCGGCGAAGGGAGGGTGCCGCCACTTGGAGGCGTCGGCGGGGACGACGTCGAGGTGGGCCGACAGCGCGAGGCCGTCGCGGGTGCCGGGCCCGAGCCGCGCGAGGATGCTTCGCCTGCCGGGCGCGGGCTCGAAATGCTCGACCGCGATCCCGACCTCGGCTAGGCGGCGCTCCGCGTACTCGGCCGCAAGGACCTCGTTGCCCGGTGGGTTGGTCGTGTCGATGCGAATCAGGTCCCGAAGAAGGGAGATGCCGTCGTCGAGGAGTTCCGAAGGGGTCCCAAAAGGGATCGGCGGGGCCGTGTCGTTCAGGGTCATCATCGTCTAGTCGTCTCCACGGGGCGGTCCCAACTGACGGCGCATGTGCCGATGAGGAAGTCCGACTTCGACGTACGGCTCGCCAAAGGTGGCGTATCCGAGGCGCTCGTAGAAGCCAATGGCGTCGGCCCGAGCGTGTAGGGTCACCTCGCGGACGCCTCGGGCAACGACGATGGACTCGAGCTCCACGACGAGCTGGCGGCCCAGGCCTGTGCGTTGGTGGAGCGGATCGACGGCCATCTGGAAGAGGCGCCCGCCACAACGCCCGTCGGGGTGGAACAAGACGCAGCCGACGACCTCCGACCCCGCACAGGCGACGAGGTGCAGGCTCTGGTCCTCGAACGGAAAGACGACGGTCGACCGCGCCATGCCGAGAGGCAGTCGCAGGACGCGGTAGCGGAGCTCCAACTCGCGCTCGTAGAGGTCGCCGGCGAGGCGCCCCGCGACGGGTTCGAGGAGGTGGTGCGTGATCATGGGCTTGGGCGATGTCCGGTCCAGAGGTCGAGTTGCAGGAGCCTGACCTCGATCGGTCCATTATAGAGCGGAAAGCGGCGGGTCGGCGAGAGGCCCAGGGCACGTTCGAGCGCGCGGTCGGGACAGAGGACGAACGCCGACGAGCCGGAGAAGCGCTGCTTGAGGGTGTCGCCAAGCGTGCTCCAGGTGCGCTCGACGGCGTCTTCGGCCTCGAGTCGCACGCCGTAGGGCGGATTCGTGATGAGGATGACGCGGTCAGCGTCGGACGTGACCGTGGCCACATCGGCCACCGAGAAGTCGATGCTCGTCAGCACTCCGGCCAACCGCGCGTTGTCGCGGGCTACGCGAATCGCGCGAGGATCGCGGTCGCTGGCTCGGATCCGGGCGGGCGCGGGACGCTCCTCGGCGCGGCAGGCAGCGACCTCGTCGTCGAAGGCGCGCCGATCGAACGACGAAAGACGCGTCAGAGAAAAACCAGGCGTGCCCGGAGCGAGCCGTTGCAGTCCGGGGGCGATCCGCCGCGCACGGAGCGCCGCTTCGATGGCGATGGTCCCCGAGCCGCACATCGGATCCAGGAAGGGCGTCGCGCCGTCCACGCCTGCGAGAGCCACGAGCCCCGCCGCGAGCGTCTCGCGCAGTGGCGCCTCGCGGGCCTGGGCGCGATAGCCGCGCAGGTGGAGGCGCGCCCCCGACGTGTCGAGGCTGACCATCACGTCGCGACCCCGGAGGCGCACGTCGATCACGACGTCGGGTCGCTCGAGGTCGACCGACGGGCGCCGCCCCGTGACGCGACGAAAGCGATCGCAGACCGCGTCCTTGCAAAGCTGGGCGGTGAAGACCGTGTTCGTCAGCGCGGGCGTGACACCGTGGGCGGCGATCGCCAGCGTGCGGGTGACGGGAAACCACTCCTCCCACGGGAGGCTGACGATCAGGTCGTAGAGCGGATCGCGACCCTCGACGGTCGCGGAGGCGACCGAGACGAGCACGCGGTTGGCGACACGACAGCGCAAGTTGCAGCGCCAGATCGTCCGCCAGTCGGCGCGAAAGTCGACGCCGCGGGCGGCTGTGCGCGCATCGGTGACGCCCAGCGCGTGGAGCTCGGCGAGGACGACCGCCTCGAGACCGGCGTCGCATGACGCGTGCGCACGAAGCGGCTTGGGTTCCGTCACGCGTTCACGGTTCGGGTGATGCGCCAGCAGCGGTGGATATGCCGGTCTCGCATGTCGGGCGGCAGGCTGTCGGGCGTCAGCTCCACGAAGTGGCCCAGGCTCAGGGATTCGGGGCGCATGCGAAAACGCCGATGATTCGTCGAGAAGTAGAGGACGCCGCCAGGGGCGAGCCGAGTGAGCGTGTCGCTCAGGAGCGTGGTCTGGTCGCGGAGGACGTCGAAGGTGGCCTCCATGGACGCGCTGCGGGAGAACGTCGGGGGGTCCAACACGATGAGATCGAACTGACCCCGGCCCTGGTCCGAGGCGAGCCACTCACAGACGTCGGCGCGCAGCCACGTGTGTCGGGGGCCGGTCAGTGCGTTCAAGGCCAAGTTCTCGCGCGCCCAGTCGAGGTAGGTGTTGGAGAGATCGATTGACATCGTGTGAGCCGCGCCGCCGGCGGCCGCATGCACCGTGAAGGCGCCGGTGTAACAGAAGAGGTTGAGGACGCGGCGCCCGGTCGCCTCGTGGCGGACCCGGCCGCGCGTCGTGCGATGATCCAGGAACAGCCCGGTGTCGAGATAATCGGACAGGTTGACTCGAAAGGTCAGCCCGTGCTCGTGGACGAGGTGCCACACAGCGGCGTCTGCCGTGCGCTCGTACTGGCTGCCCTCCCGCTGGCGCCGGTGATGCTTCAAGAACAGCTCCGTCGGCGCGAGCGCGAGCGCCTCGGCGGCCGCGGACGCCAGTCGCGCGGTCCACGAGGCGATCTGGGAGGGTGGCGTCGGATCGTCCGGGAGCGGCTCGCTGCGATCGGAGACATGAAGGCGGCCCGCGTACCAGTCCACGACGACCGGAATCTCGGGGATGTCGCCGTCGTAGACGCGGAAGCAGTCGGTCGGTTCTCGCCGCGCCCACGGTTGCAGGCGGCGGAAGTTCTTGCGCACGCGATTGGCCAGCATCGGCGCCAGCTCGTCGGCGCGAGACCACCGGCGCCCGGCCGCGCCGCGCGCCGTCTCACCGGGCACAGCGAAACCCGATCCCGGCCGAGATGCGATCGGCGGGCTCCGTGAGCCGATCTTCGAGGTGGACCGACTCGGACCCCCAAAAACCTCCACGCAGCGCGCCATTGGCACACCACTCCCAGACGTTGCCGAGGAGATCGACGTGCCCATACGGCCCGGCCCCTCGCGTCGACATCGAGAGCGAACCCACCGACGCCGGACCGCGCCGAACGGTCCGCCGGTAATGGACGCGACCCTCGTCCGGATCGTCCGTTCCCCACGGAAACGGCGCGTCATGGGACGGCCCTCGGGCGGCACGAAGCCACTCGGCCTCGGTCGGGAGGCGCTTTCGGGCCCAGCGACAAAACGCGCGCGCGTGGGCCAGGGTGATGCCAACGACGGGCTGTTGGGGGTCGTCGAAGCCGGGACGGCGCAACCACGGCGGACGCGGCGCGCCGGTGGCCCAGACGAACGCGTCCCACTCGGCGTTGGTGACGGGCCGAACGTCGAGCAGGAAGCCCATGACCCATCGCCATTGCCCGTCGACGCGAACGAGGCCGCCCGGGACGGCACCCATCGGAGCGTCGACCGCCTCGGGTCGAAAGCGGGACATGAACCTGAGCCAAGCGCCTGCCACGGGCGGACTGTAGGCAGCCCACGCGTTCGCGGCAAGCTTTCGGTGACCTTCCCGGTCTCGTGCTATACGGTCGCCGTGTCGATCGACGTGACGCACTCCCGGCGCGTGTGGCTACAGCGGGCGATCCTGGCAGCGACCTCCATTGCTGGTCCCGTCTGGGCCGCCAAGACGTCTGGGCTCGTCCGAAAGCGTGACATTGGCAAAAATGGCA
This sequence comes from Pseudomonadota bacterium, assembly GCA_005776585.1. Taxonomy (GTDB): domain Bacteria; phylum Myxococcota_A; class UBA9042; genus SXOX01. The sequence goes on from SXOX01000132.1 coordinate 13,902, forward strand.
CAACGTTGTTCGCGTCGCTGCCGTCAGCGCCGTTTCCGTGTCCTGGGTCACGGCACCGGGATGACACGGTCATCCTATTCTTGCCACGACGGCTGCGCACCGTAACGCAGCTCGACATCGTCATGCACTTCCATGGGCACTTTACGACGGCTGCTGCGGCGCTCACGGAGTATCGGCTCGCGGAGCAGCTCGTGACGAGTGGGCGTGATGCCGTCTTGGTGGTGCCGCAAGGGCCCGTCCGAGCACCCGAGTCGAGCGGCGGAAAGCTGGAGCGACCTCGCGGCCTCGAGCGGCTGCACGCGGAGGTCACTCGGCTCGTGGCCGCCGAGCTGGCGCGACCAGCGCTCGTGCCGGGCAAGGTGGTGCTCTCGGCACATTCGGGCGGCTACCAGCCCGCAGCGGGATGTCTGGCACACGGTGGCGCGCGCGTTACGGACGTCATCTTGCTCGATGCGCTGTATGGATTCTCGAGCACGTTCTCTCGGTGGGTCTCCGGCAAACCGGAGGGCGATCTGCCACGGCGCAGGCTCGTGTCGTTCTACGCAGCGGCCAAGGTGGCGAGCTGGACCCAACGCCTGCTGGGCGAGCTCCGGCGCGGTGGCGTGGTCGTGGATCAGGTGGGCACGGATGCCGACGTCACCGACGCGCTCTTGGCCAAGACGCGCGCGCTGCTCGCCAAGACTCGGGTCCCGCACGGGGAGCTGCCGGTGCGCGACGACCTCTTGGCGCGCCTGTTGCGGACATCCGCCCTCGGAAGCGTGTAGTCGCCCGTCCTCTGAACGCAGTGCGGCGGAATAGAGGACGGACTATGTCCCAGCGGCCGCGAGGCGGCGCAGCTGCGCGATGACGACGGCTGCGGCGTTGGAGACGTTCAGGCTCTCGATGACCCCAGCACCGGGGATCGCCACGACCGCGTCACACGACGCGAATGCGCGCGGCGACAGGCCGGGACCCTCAGCCCCGAAGAGCACGACGCACTCCGGCGAGACCAACGGATCATAGAGCGAGAGATCGCCACGCCCCGAGGTCCCGACCACCGCGAGGCCCTCGCGATGCAAGCGTTCGAGTGACTGCGCGAGATCGCGCACCGGCACGACGTCGACGACCTCGCACGCTCCCTCGGCGATGCGAATCGTCGCGCTCGGGAGCCGACCGGTGCCCTCGACGAGCACGGTGTCCACGCCGAAGAAGCCGGCGACACGCAGCAAGGCACCGACGTTGTGCGGATTGCTCACTTCCTCGAGCGCGACGAGCGGGCGCGCCCGCGTGGCGAGGCCGGCGAGCAGCGCGTCGAAGGAGAGCACGGGCCGCTCCTCGGCGAGCAGGCAGATCCCCTCGTGGTGCACCGTCTGGCTCACGCGCTCGATCTCGGCGGCATCCGTCACGTGATACGCACGCCGGGAGCGCGCAAGGAAGCGCAGCAGCTCGCCGTGCAGGGGGACGGCCTCCTCGACGAGCCACGCGCGCAGGATGGCGTCGGGTCGAGAGCGAAAGACGGCATGCGCCGCGTGAGTTCCGCAGATGCGGGCTTCCGGTCGGCCGCTCACACGCCCTCCGGCGATAGGGAGGCGAGCACGGTGACCTCGTTCTTGTCGTGGTAGAGGTGCTTCACGCGCCGATATCCATACCCTGACTCCGCGAGGATCGCGAGGGGCTCCTGTGCCCGCCCATAGTCCAGTTCGCCCTTGAACTTGAGGTGAAGGACGAGCCTCCGGGTGCGTCGAGACGCGGTCCACTCCGACAACAGCGCAAGGGAGCGGTCCGGGGCGGCGATCACATCGCACACGAGCCAGTCCACAGGCTCCGGGGGATGAAAGCGAAAGGCGTCCCGGACGGTGTGAGCGACGCTCGGGTGCGCCATGAGCTCTGGCGCCAGTGGCGCCCGGTCCACCGAGATCACGCGCATCCCGTGCTGAACCGCGACGTGTGTCCAGCCGCCGGGGGACGCGCCGAGATCGACGGCCACCTCGCCTGCGCGCGGCGGGCGGTCCATCCAGGCAAACGCCTCGGCGAGCTTCAGGTACGCGGTCGATGGCGCCGTTCGGTCAATCGGCACGGAAGCGCGCCCGGCGGGAAAGCGCACCGGCCAGCCGGCGCCAATCGGGGGACTTGGCGCGCCCGTGGTGTCCACCGAGAGCCAGGCCACGCTCGGCTCGGCGAGCAAGACCTGGATGAGGACGCCCCCGGGGCCAATCGTGAGGCGCCGATGGAGCCGGCGGCGGCGAAATCGCAGCCGCTCGGTCAGCGTCCGCTCGAGCAGCGTGGCGCGCGACGACAGAGCCGGCATCTCGCGATGGTCCACGTCCCCGACGAAGACGTGCAGCGTCAGCGGCACCTCGAGCTGATCGGCGCGCGCGATGAGCTCGGTCGCCACGGCGTCGGCGAGGCGCTCGACGCTCGGCTCGCAGACCGCAATGGCCTCCGGGAGGACCTGGCGCGCAAAGACGTAGTCCGTCTCAGTCAGCGGCCGCGGCTCCATCGCCACGAGCCCCGTGCTCACGGTATGACCGCGCCCGGCCTCAGCGAGGAGCGCGGTCTCAAAACCAGGAGAGGTGAGGAAGAGGTCGAGGCTCAGGGCGCGCGGCACGTCCCACCCGTCGCGCGGTCACAGACCGTCCCTGCGCGACAGTCGGCGTCGATGTAGCAGCCGAGAGCCCGTGGAACCAGGAGCGCCTCCGCGGACACGCGGACGTCGCCCAGGATCTCCTCGCTCACGCGGTCCACGGTGACGACGCGCACGTCGCGCGCCGTCGGCGGGAGCACGAGGTGGAAGCGACCGTCGGCGGAGACCGTGACGCGACTCGAGACAACGCGCCGGGTCCCGGACAAGTAGACCGCGTAGGCCTCGACTCCGTCGCGAACGACCGCGCCGTCGCGATCCCACAAGCGCGCGATCAGCGCGATCTCGCCACCGCGGGTGCCGCTGGTGCGGACCTCGGTGAAGTGATCGAGCCGCGCCAGGACCCGCGAGGCGCGAATGGCGTCCCCGATGTCGAGGTGACCGTTGCCCGTGAGGTCCATGGCCGCGAGCTGGTCGTCCGTCGGACGGTCGAGGCCCGCGAGGACCCGCTGAATGAAGAGCACGTCGTCCGCCCCGAAGGCGCAGTCGGCGTTGGCGTCACCGCGCACGTTGCCGAAGCACATCGGGTCGAGGGTGCCCGCGGCGGCGATCATCGCGCGCGGCGGCGTGGTGCTCGGACCGATGGGCGTGATGGAGTCCAGGGCCACGATCTTGGTGACGGTGCCGCCCATCGCGGAGACCCCGCTCTTGCTCGACAGAGTCGTGAACGCCACGTCGTAGACCTTGAGGTTCGCGCCCTTCTTCGCCGCACCCGTCGGATTGAGCGAGGCGTTGATGAAGATCTTGCCCGGCTGGCTGAGCCAGTTGGCGTTGAACGTCGCCCCGACGATGTCCGCTCCGACCGTGACGTTGGTCACCTGGAGAATGGACGAGTCGTAGGTCACCGTAACGTCGAAGGCGCCGAGTGCCTGGTCATTGGTGTTGCAGCGGCCTTCCAGCGTGAAGGCAGTGCTCGCGCCGCGGTCCTTGTACGCGAGGCCCGACGTGTCACCGAAGTCGAAGTCGCCTGCCGACGGCAAGAGATTGCAATCGGTCGCGGCTTCAGCCGGCGTGTTCATCTGGACGCCGACATCGCACGTGCTGAGGATGTCGACGCTGAACACCGTGGACTTGTTGCCGACGATGGTCGCCAGACCATTGGTGTCGATGGTCGCCGCCAGCGGCTCGATCGAGGAGAACGACAACAGCCCCGTGATGAAGCGCGTGCCGTCGAGGCGGCGGCGCGTTCCGTCACCGAGGACGCCCCACGCGGTGACCGTGCCCGTGCCGACGTTCTTGATTCCGGAGAATGTCGCTCCGCCGGAGAACGCGGCAGACAGCGCGATCACGCTCTCCTGCGCGCCGTTGACCGTGAAGTTGGCGATGGTCGTCGAGAAGCCACTGTTGTTAAAGACCACATCGATAGCGCCGTTGCCAACCGCAGTCGCCGTGCGCGTCGCCTTGGTGAACGTCGCGACGTCGGCCTTGGGCGTCGTCGTCCCGGCCGCATACAGCGTGATCGTCGTCGCCGCGTCCTGCGTCACGTCTTGCTTGGTCCCGTCACTGAAGGTCATGAACGTCTCGAAGTTCACGTCCTCGTAGGTGCTCGTGCACTCGATCTTCGAGAGTGTCTTGTCCGAGATCCGCGGCTGGTTCGGCGTGTAGGTCTCGAACGTGTCCGCCGTGAGGCCCGTGGCCTTGACGACCGTGAACGCGACCTCGGCCGACAGCGTCGGGTAGTTGGAGACCTTCACGACGACGTTACCCGTCCCGGCGGACGTGCCCGTCGACGAGCACTTGCCGAGCGCGGTGCACGAGATGCGATCGGAGGCGTCCTTGGCGACGTCGTCGTACGTCGCCGAGGACGTGAAGTCGATCTGCGAGCCGTCCTGGTAGTTCACCTTGACGGTGAGCTGCTGGAAGCTCGGCAGACCCTTGACCGTGTGCGCCGCGTCCGCGTCGCTCAGCGCGAGCTGCGCGGAGGCCGGCAGGACCGTGATCCCGGTCGGTGACGGGAGCTGGACCTTCACGTCCGTATCGCCTTGCGCCACGATCGTGCTGCCGTCCTTGAGCTCGGCGTGCGCCTTGGCGATGCCATCCGCCTGAGCGGTCAACAGGCCCGTCGAGGACGCGGTAAAGACCGTCGCGTTGGTTGACGTGACGACAGTGGCCGTGTCACCCGTCAGGTTCATCTTGTTACCGTCGGCAAAATTACCGAACACGATGACCTGACAGGTCTGGAGGTAGTTCTTCATGAAGCCATTGACCGACGAGGTCATCTCGATGTTGCCAAACTCGGGCGACGGCTGCGGCGGATCGAGCGACTCGTTCTTCACCTCGCACGGAGCGACGACAGTCAGGTTCGAGAGCGTCGCGAAGCTCGCCGTGTTCACTGACAGCGAAGCCGTGGCCAGCTGCGTGCCCGTGGTGCCCTTGACGTTGACCGTATACGCGCCGTTCGTCGTGCCCGCGAGGACGCGCGTCGCCTGAGCGTAGGTGAGCTGCGCCGGCGGCGAGACGGTCACGCGGTCGGTGATGTCCATCTTGAACGACAGCGCGCCGTTGGCCCACCAGTGGACATACGCCGTGAGCTTGGCCGTCTGGACCTTTCCGGGTGCCGGGTAGTCCTTGATGCTCTCCAGGATGTCGTCGGTCAGGACGACCTCGTAGGACTTGGGTACGACGACCTCGACCTTGGTCGCGCCGGTGAACGTCCCGTGCGTGACGGTGACGGTATACCAGGCACCGAACGTGGCCTGGTCGTACTTCGCCGTCGCCATGCCCGTCGCGCTGACATCGAGCAGGTTCCCGCCGTTCGAGACTGCGTAGGACGTCGCCGCGTGTGCGTTGAGCGCCACGGTCGTCGCGTCGTTGCGCACGCCGGTGACAATCAGCTGCGTCGAGTCGGCCGTCCCCGTGACCTCCTTCCAGTAGTAGAGCTGCGCGTCCGCGGTGCGCACGAGCAAGCCCGACACGTCGAGCTTCTTGGCCTTCACGTTGCCGGTCGTGGATACGCCGTCGCCGTCGCGCATGAACATGTCGGCGTTCGCCGCCATCGAGACGTTGTTGGTGTCGAAGAGATCGACGACCTTGGCGGTCACGAGCACGTCATTGCCCGGCACGAACGCAGCGCGCGTCTTGAACGTCACGATGGCGATGTTGACCTTGGCGCCCTTACCCGAGGCGTGGTCTGCGTCCTTGGTGAACTGATTGAACTTCAGCACGCCCGTGGTGTTTGCGTCTCCCGGCGGCGCATTGCTCGTCGGATCGGGGAACGGAATGCTCGCCGTACCCGCGGTCGCGGAGACGACCTCGAGCTTCGTCTTGTCGAAGGTGACATGGATGTTGTAGCCGCCGAGCGTCTTGGTCCCCGTGTTCACGTAGATCGGCATCTGGAACGTCGACGTCGTGACGGCCGGCTCCCAGAGCGGAGAGATCGGCAGCTCGGCGCCCGTCTGGTTGGCCGCGAGCGCCAAGGCCGCGGGCCGCGCGACGGTCGTGAGCACACCCGAGACCGGCGGCAGGGAGCCCACGGTCGTGGCGACGCTCACCTGACCGGCCGCGTCAAACGCGCTGGCCGGCAGCGTGAATTCGATGACGCAGCGGCCGTCGGCGCCCGTGAGGCACGTGGCGGTCATCGAGACCGTGTTCCCACTGAAGGTCGCAGTGACCGTCGTTCCCGACTTGACCGGGCGATCGAAGGTGTCACGCACCTGGACGAAGATCTTGGAGGAGCGGACGTCGTCATGCAGATCCGCGCGCGCGATCACCGCGTCGAGCTTGGCAGGCGTCATCGCCTGAATCTCCCAGCTGCTCGGCGGCGAGGTCGGGTTGACCTCGACCCACGCGGTGCCACCCAGGTTCGGGTCGGCCATACCGAAGTACTTTTGCTTGTAGGTTCCGTCGAGATTGTCGATGACCACGTTGGACGCGTGATTCGCGCTGATCTTGAAGGTCACCTCCGCGCCGCTCTGACCGGGTGACGGGACCGTACAGGTCGTCAGGTCGGTGTCGAGCGTGGCCGGATTGCAGTCGTTGTCGACGCCGTCGTTGCAGAGCTCCTTGAGCTTGGGCGCCGAGCAGTTGATGAAGCTGCCGTTGTCACACACCTCGGTGCCCGGCTCGCCGCACGCATTGCTGCACGCTTGGGTCACGCCCTCATCGACCGTCGTGTCGCAGTCATCGTCCTTGCCGTTGCAGGTCTCCGCCGAGCCGGTGGTGGCGGTCCAGTTCTCCGTGCTGGTGGCCGTGACACACTTCTCGCAGGAGTTGGCGGGGTTGACCGTGCCCTCGGCGTAACACGCGCCGGCGATCTTGCAGAAGCCCGCCGCGATTGCGTAGGAGCAGCCCGTCGTTGCCGAGCAGGAGTCCGTCGTACAGCTCAGTGCGTCGTTGCAGGCGCCGTCGTCAGGTGTGTTCACCGCGGTTCCAGGCTCAGCACACGTATCGATCGTACACTCGTGCGCGTCGGCGACCGCGATCGGGGTGCCGGGCTTGCACTTCTTGATGACCACCGCGTCGCACGTCTCGAGACCGTCGCAGGCCTTGAGGTTGTCGCACTTGGCGTCGTTGGCCGCGTGAGTCACGACGTCATTGACCTCGTCGCAGGCGTCGTCGGTGCAGTCGATGCCGTCGTCGAGGACCGGCGCGGTGCCCGACTGACAGAGGCCCGTGCCCGTGTCGCAGGTTTCGGCGCCGTCGCAGAACTTCCCGTTGCTGCACGAGGCGTCCGACGAGCAGCCGAGGCAGGACGGACAGCCGGCCTGATCGACGGTGCCGGCGCAGAAACGAGCCGCCGTGCCCTCCACCGTACACTCGCTGCACTTGATCGACGTGGTGCAGGCGCTGTCGTTCTGCTTGGTCTCGGAACCACACTTGCTGGCATCGCAGGTCGCGACCTTCTCGGTGCCCTGGCACGACCCGGACGTGGCTGCGGGACAGCTCGGCGCGGTCATGTACGACGCCGGGCAGACCGACGCAGACGAGCAGCATGCGGGGTTCGAACCGTCGTTGACGCAGCAGTAACCGTTTCCACAGTAGTTCGATGCGCAGTCGGAGGGCTCGTCACAGGCGGAGCCGTCGGGCAAGTCCGCGGCGCACCCGGTGGGCTCGCAGTGGCACGACGCCGTGCAGCTGCTGTCACCGACGCAGCCAGTCGCGCAGGCCGGCACCGACTGAATGGCCAGGCCCGAACAGGTCTGATCGGGGTAGCACCCGCACGTGACTGCCGTGACCGACGCATCGCACGCGGAGTCATCCTCGGTCGTCACGGTCTCGCACTTATTCGCGGTGCAAGTCCCGACGCCTTTGTTGCCCTGGCACGTCGTCGTCGAATTGCACACCGCCGCGGTGGTGAACGTCGTGGGGCAGTCACCCGAGCCCGAGCAGCAGGTGCCCGTCGGGCCGTCGCAGCAGAAGCCGTTGTCGCAGTAGCCCGAGTTGCACTGACCGGCCGTCGTGCACGGCGAGCCGTTGGCGAGCTTACCTTGGCAGGTTCCGCCGACGCAGGCACAGGTGGCGGTGCAGTCGTTGCTGGTGCTGCACGCAGTGGCGCATGCGGGAGCGGTCTGGTCCGAGCCACCGGGGCAATTGACCGGGTCGAAGCAGCCGCACTCCTTGGCCTGGCCGGTACACGCCACGTCGTCCTCGACCAGGGCCGAGCCGCACGTGAAGCTGACACACGTCGGATCCTTACGAGAGCCCTGACAGTTCGCCTGGTTGTCGCACTTGGCCGCCTCGGTGAACGAGGCGGGGCACGACGCCGCCGTGTTGCAGCACGTCCCGCCGTTACAGCAGATGCCGTTGTCGCAGTGGTCGGCGACGCACATCGTCTTGCGGCCGCACGTCTGACCGTTGGGCTTGTCCTGAACACACTTGTCGGTGTTGCCCGAGCCGGCGCCCGTGTCGCAATAGGCCGTCGCATCGCACTTGGCGTCGCTGGCGGCGAAGTCGATGTTGCCAAGCCCGTCGAGCACCTTGCAGCTCGTGGGACACGTGGGCGTCGTCTGAGTCAGCTGACCATCGCAGCTCGCGGGAGCAAACAGGCCGCAGTCGTTGGCGACCGTAGACGCCGTGCATCCGGTGTCATCGTCCACTGAGGTCGAGCTGCACTGATTGCTCGAGCACACCTTGTCCTTGCGCGTCCCGGTGCAAGTCGCCGGGGTGGTGCAGGTGGAGGTCGCCGCGTAGGTCGACGGACAGTTGTCCGCGATCTGACAACAGTCGCCCGTCGCGCAGCAGTAGCCGTTCTTGCAATGCCCGCTCACGCAGTCGTTGGGCTCGTCGCAGGCCTGTCCGTTGGGCAGGTCCGGCGTGCAGCCGCCGGTGTCGCAGTGGCAGCCCGCGTCGCAGGCGCCCTCGCCGCAGGTGCTCGGGCAGGTGGGCTTCAGCTGGTCGGCCAAGCCCGTGCAGTAGATCGCCGGGGCACAGCCACACTCGTTTGCCTTGGTCGTGGCCGAGCACGCAGTGTCGTCGGGGACGACCTCCGTCTTGCACTTGTTCGCGGTGCAGGCGCGCGCGACGCGGGTGCCCTGGCATTCCGCGACGTTGTTGCAGGTCTTGGGACCTTCCAACGTCCCGGGGCAGTCGAGCGCGACGTTGCAGCAGAGCTCACCCGCGACACCGGAGCAGCAGAAGCCATTCGCGCACAGGTTGCCGCTGCACTCCTTGGCGGAGGTGCAGGTCTGACCGTCGGCCTTGAGCGCGGAGATGGACACCGAGCCGTTGAGCAGTCCGCCCTTGTCGGTCGCGCCGTCAGCGATCAGGTAGAAGGTGCCCGGACCCATCTGCAGGTCGAGAGTCTCGCCTGCGGCGCCACCGACGGCGTCCACGCAGCCGATATCCGTCGTCTGGTCGCCGCAGGTCCCCGCGGTGGCGGGCCGCGCGTACAGGACGGTGTCGACCGCCGTTCCCGCGAGCGTGAGCGTCACGCGACGCTTCTGCGCCAGGGTGAGCTTGTAGGCGTAGTCCAGACCGCTCGCGCCACCGCAGGAGCCGAAGAGGTCGTTGGTGAGGCAGCTCGTATCCGCGGTCAGCGTGACGGTCTTCGGAGTACCCGCCACGACGGTCGCGTCGTCGCCCAGGTCCTTGGGATCGGCGCAGGTGTCGCCGAGCTTGGCGTTGGTCGCCGAGCCGGTGACCGCCATCTCGAAGCGCTTGAGGACGCCGTCGGTGCCGGTGACCGTGTCGCAGACCTCGATGGTGTAGACCCCGTTCGGGGCGTCGCCGAACGCCTTGCAGAAGTCGGCCGGGTAGCTCACGCCATAGGTGTTGTTCGAGTCGACCTTGAGGTTGCCCTGGTTGACGAGCAGGTCGAACTTGCGCCCCTTCGGGGTCGTGAGCGTGATGGAGAGATCGCCGATCGAAGCGTGTGCGATGTCGACACGCGCGGCCAGGTTGGCCACGTACGGCGCGGTAGTCGAGACCGAGACCGTGGCCTTGGCGCAGATGCCTCCCGTGATGATGGCCGTGTTCAGCGTGCCGGAGTCGACCAGCGTGCAGTCTGGCGTCGCACAGATCTTGGTGCACGTGCCGAGGGTCGGACCGGCGGTTCCGCCGACACAGGCGTCCTGCGAGCCGCACTGGTTGTCACCCGCGTTGTAGGCGTGGGCGCCGCCGCACTTCTGACCGGCGCACGACGCGACCGGCAGCGCGTTGGAGCACGCGCCCTTGCCGCCGTCGGCCAGCGGATCGCAGACGTTCTGCGTGCACGGGTTCGTGTCGTCGCAGCTCGGCGGCGTCCCGCTGATGCAGCCCGTCGCCCCGCAGGTCTCGAGACCATCGCAGAACTTCTTGTTGCTGCAGAAGCTGTCATCCGGCGTATGCGTCACCTGGTTGAGGCCCTCGTCGCATACGTCGATGGTGCAATCTACGGCGTCCGGAACGGTCGGCGGAGGACCGAACTTGCAGCCCGCGGTGGGATCGCAGACCTCGGAGCCCGAGCAGAACGGCTCGACCTGGCAGAGCGCGTGATTGGGCGTGTGCGTCACGCCCTTCACCGGGTCGCACGCGTCGTCGGTGCACGCCACGCCGTCGCTCGTCGGGAGCGGCGTCCCTTCGACGCAGCCCTTGACGGGATTGCAGACCTCATCGCCATCGCACTGGTTGTTGTCGGAGCACGCTGCGTGGTCCGGGGTGTGGGTGCTGGTCTTGGTGGTCTCGTCGCAGCCGTCGACCGTGCACGGGAACCCGTCATCGACGCCGATGGAGTAGGTCATATCGGGCTGGAGCGCATCCGAAATGAAGTCGTCGATGGTAAAGCCGCCGGTGATGGGCCCGTTGGCGCCGCAGACCTCGCGAATCTGAACCTTCATCTTGGTCGTCGCGGCGATGCAGCTCGCGCAGACGTGATCGGCGATGGTGCCGGGCCCGTTAAGGGTGAGGTTGCCGACATCGCGGCGAATACGCCAGACACCGATCGTCGAACCAAATGCCGACTTGACGACGGCGGTGTCGACGAAGGCCTTCTGGTGAGCCGCCGCACCGGTCGTCGTATCGCCCGTGTACCACTCCCAGCCGTACTTCTTGTTCAGAACAGTGTCCAACATGAAGATCTGAGTCGTGCAGTCGTTCTGGGCGTCGAAGGCCGCGATCTTCACGAGGATCTCGAAGTCGCCCGTGTAGAAGTAGTTGGACTCGACCTTCGCCTCGATGTTGCCCTTGGCCGCCTTGAAGATCAGGCCCTGGGCCCCAATCGTCACGGTGCCCGTGGGCTTCCAGATGGTCAGGTCCAGCGCCGGCTTGGAGAAGTCGTCCGACGGCTTGCGGATGCAGTCGACGTCCGTCTCCGAGGAGCAGAACTCGACGCCATTGCAGAACAGCTTGTCGTCGCAGATCGTGTTCTTCTTGAGTCCCTGGCAATTGCCCTTGCCGTCGCACAGGTCGCTCGTCGTGCAGGTCTTGCCGTCGTCGCACTTCTTGTTGGCCGGCGCGAACTGCGGGCTGCACACGCCGGTGCTCGGGTTGCAGAGATTGGCCATGCATGGGTTGGTGCTGGGCAGGCAGGTCACCGGCGTGCCCGAACACTGGCCATTGACGCAGTCATACGTGATGCACTTGTTAGTCACCGGCAACGTGTTGCAGTCCGCCGCCGCCGTACATGAGCAACCCGTCGCCTTCTTGGTGGCCGAGATGCACGCGCCGTCGAGACAGGAGTAGCTCTCGGTGCAGTATTCGGGGATCTGCGGCTGACACGACGCGCCGTTCTTGACGAACGTGTCGAAGAAGCACTTGCCAGTGACGTCATCGCACTTGCCGGCCGCGCAAGCGTCGTCGTTGCACTGCTCGCACTGCAAGGGATCGGTCTTGCTACAGCACACCTTGCCGAACGGACAGTTCGGGTCGGTCGTACCTTTGCATTGGCCGAAGCCATCGCATTGGTCGTTGATGGTGCACTTCGACAGGTCATCGCACGTCGTTCCCGCGGCCGCCGGAACCGTCTCGCAGCAGCCGGCGCCCGTGATCGGGTTGCAGGTCGTGTCGCGGCAGACGTTGCTGAAGCACGCGTTGGTGCTCTTCTCGCAGATCCAGCCGGTACCTGGCTTCTTGTCGCAGTAGCCGGCGGCCGTGCAGACGAACTGACCCTTGCACGTCGACCCGTACTTGTCGTTGCATTGCTTGTCGGTCGTGCACTCGCACTCGGGCTTGTAGGTCGCCGAGAAGCAGAAGCCCGCCTTGCACTTGTAGTCGACCTTGCACGGGTCCGGATCCTGCGGCGCGCAGGCCTTGCCGTTCATGATGTCGGCGTCGTGGTGTAGGACGCCGAAGCCATCACACCAGTCCTGCGTACAGCCGTTGCCGTCGTCGCACTTAGGACCGCCATTCGAGGGGCAGAAGGCGCACAGTGTGCCCTTGTCCGGGTCACAGCCGACCTGCTTGGCGCCCGTGCACTTGCCGGTGTCACACGAATCGAAGATCGTGCAGTTGTCGAAGTCGTCGCACCACACGCCGTTCTCGCGGTTGTTCTCGACGCACGCGCCGTTGACCGGATTGCACTCGAAGATGGAGCACATGTTCGGGTTGAGGGCGTTCTCGACCTCGCAGGTCTGCTCGGTGTTCGCGATCTTGACGCAGGTCTTGTAGTTGGAAGCTGACGCATTCGAGAGCTGGCACTCGTAGATGCCCTCGCACCGATTCGGGAACAGGGTGCCGCACTCCAGATCCGAGTCGCAGTGGTTGCAGCCCGCGATGATACCGCCGACGCAGGCGCCGAGCGCATCGCACTTGTAGTCGGCCCAGCACACGCCCGGGTTCCACTTGGGGTTGCAGGCGACGCCAACGGTCGGGGTGTGCGTGCACTTGCTGGAGCCGGCCGGGCACTGGTCGAAGGTGCACGGATTGCCGTCGTTGCAGGACGGGCACTGGCAGCCCTGCGTACCGGAGCAGCCGCCGGAGCCGTCGCACTGGTCGCCCGTCGAGCACGGGACATTGTCATTACATGCCGTGCCCTTGGGGAAGTTCGAGATCGCGCAGTTGCCCGTGGACGAATCGCAGAAGCCCGTTCGGCACTGATCGCTGCCGCCACAGGTCGTCGTCCCGCCCGCGGTGCAGATGTGGACCGACTCCAGGGTGTTGCCGAAGATCGGGTCCTTCAAGGTCCAGTCGATGCAGGTCTGCGAGACGCACCCACCAGAGCCGTTGCAGTGCTCGCCCGTCGTGCACTTGTTGCCGTCGTCGCAGTAGTTGGTCGGGCTGACACCGGTCGGCTTGCCGTACCAGTTCGTGTCGGTGTTGACGCCGGCCTTGTTGAGGATGTCGCAGGTCGCGCTGTGCTTGTTGATCGAGCGACAGGAGGCGTACTGACACTGATTCCCCGGCTGTGTGCACGGCGCCACGGTCTGGAAGACGCACTTGGAAGCGGAGCAGGCGTAGTAGCCGTTGCACGCGCTGGCGTCGTTGAAGCAGTCGCAGTCGTTGTCGGAGCCACAGTTGTCCGTCAGGTTGCGATCGTGATCCTTGACGCAGGTGCTCGCGCCATCGCAGTGATCGCCAACGGTGCAGATGTCGTTGTCAGTACATCCGTAGCCCGGCGGCCGCGGGTTGTAGCAGGAGCCACCCTCACAGAAGTCCTTCGTGCAGGTGTTTCCGTCCGAGGAGCACGACTTCGAGTTGTTGTAGGTCTGGCACTTGTCGTTGCCCTCGTCGCAGGGGTTGTCCGTGCACGGGTTGCCGTCCTCGCAGTCACGCGCGGTATAGACACAGCCCGATGACGTATTGCAGCTGTCATGCGTGCAGTACTTGTCGTCATTGCAATCGACGGTCTTCTTGTCGCAGGTCCCGTCGATACAGTGCTCGTCATAGGTACACGCGTTGCCGTCGGGGCAGTCCTTGCGCGGGTTGTTCGGGACGTTCGGATGCACGCAGTCGCCGTTGCTGCAGTAGTCCTGCGTGCAGACGTTGCCGTCGTCCTTGCAATTATTGGCCGCGCCCGTCGGCGGGTGAATACAGCTTCCGCTCACGCAGTAGTCCTGCGTGCACACGTTGCCGTCATCGGGGCAGGACGAGGCGTCGGCGCGGACGTTGTGGTAACAGCCAGAGCTGGCGTCACAGCCGTCGTCGGTGCACGGGTTGCCATCGTTGCACGAGATGCCGTCGTGCTGGCAGTCGCCCTTCCAGTCGCAGTCGTCGTCGGTGCAGACGTTGTTGTCGTTGCAGTTCTTGCTCGGGTGCGAGCATGAGCCGTTGATGCACTCGTCGTGCGTGCACAGGTTCGTGTCCGGCGTGCAGCCGGTCCCGTTGGACTTGTTGGTGTTGACGCAGTTGCCGGTGTCGCCGTCGCAGTGCGAGTTCTTGCACTGGTTGCCGCTGATGCAGATCTTCGGCGTGTTCACGCAACCGCCCGCGACGCAGCTGTCGTTGGTGCACTTGTCGTTGTCATTGCAGTTCTTCACGGAAGCGTAGGTGCAGTCTCCGCCCTGGCAGGTGTCGCCCAGGGTGCAAAGGTCACCGTCGAAGCAACCGGTGCCGTTCGCCTTGGCGGGGTGTGCGCACTTGCCGTTGACACAGTAGTCATTCGTACACTGGTTGAGGTCGGCCTCCAGCGGACAGCCGCTCCCGTCGGCCACGTTGTTGTAGTAGCACTGGCCCGTTGCGGTGTTGCAGTGGTTGCTGGTGCACTCCTCGAAGTCCTCGCAGACCTTGGAGACGTAGACGCACGTACCGCCCACGCACGACTCGGACGTACACGCGTTGTTGTCGTTGCAATCGCGCGGCGTGCCGTGACAGTCGGTGGCGCTGTGGCAGATGTCGCTGTCGGTGCACGGGTTGAGGTCCTCACACCCCGTACCCGCAGGCTTGGCCGGGTGGACGCACGAGCCGTTCTGGCAGTAGTCATTCGTGCACTGATAGATGTCGAGCTCCCACGCGCCGCAGCTCGAGCCCGACGGAGTCGCCGGGAAGTAACAGTCGCCGGTCGCGGTATCGCACTTGTCGTCGGTGCAGGCGGTCGAGTCGGCGCAGACGCGTGGCGTGTTGACGCAGGCGCCCGCGACACACGAGTCATCCGTGCACTTGTTGTTGTCGTTGCAGTTCTTCGCGGAGCCGTGGCAGTCCGTGGCGGAGTGGCAGATGTCGCTCACGGTGCACGGGTTGAAGTCCTCGCAGGCGGTCCCAGCCGGCTTGGCGGGATGCACGCACGTGCCGGCGTTGCAGTAGTCGTAGGTGCACTGGTGGATGTCGACCTCCCAGAAGCCGCACTCAGAGCCCGGTGACGTCGCCGGGTAGTAGCACTCGCCCGTGGCGGTATTGCACTTGTCTTCGGTGCAGGCCGTGCCGTCGACGCAGACCTTGGGCGTGTAGACGCACGCGCCGAGAACGCACGCGTCGGACGTGCACGCGTTGTTGTCGTTGCACTCGACTGGAATGCCGACGCAGCTCGCGCTCGCATTGCACTTGTCGTCGTGGGTGCAGGGGTTGAGGTCCTGACACGGCGTGTTTACCGGGAGCTGCGGGTGGGTGCACGAGCCATCGCGGCAGACGTCCGACGTGCACTGGTTGGCGTCCGGGAGGCAGTCCTTGGTGTTGTTGATGGACTGGCAGCCCACATCCGAGTAGCACGGATTGTCCGTGCACACGTTGCCGTCCTCGCACACGACCGGCACGTTGACGCACCCGATGGCGGCGTTGACGCAGGCGTCGTTGGTGCACTTGTTGTTGTCGTCACACGCGTTGACACCGCCGCAGCTGCCGCCCGTGCAGACGTCACCGCTCGTGCACTTGTTGCTATCGTTGCACCCCGTCCCGTCGAGCACGTTGTCGTGCATGCAGGTCTTGGAGTAGCAGCGGTCGTCGGTGCAGCTGTTGTCGTCCGACTTGCAGCCCGAACCGTCCGGGACCGCCGGGTGGTAGCACGAACCATTCAGGCAGTAGTCGTAGCTGCACTCGTTGCCGTCATTGGCGCACGCCGTGTCGTTGGGCTTGTAGGGGTGCGTACACGCCTTGTTGTTACAGACGTCCGTCGTGCAGTCGTTGCCGTCAGAGGTGCAGGCCTTGACGTTGGCCGGGTAGACGCACCCGGTCGGGTTGACGCAGGTGTCGTCGGTGCACTCATTGCCATCCGCGCACGCCTTGAGCCCACCAGTACAGCGCGTGGTCGAGCCAAACAAGAAGACGTCGGTCGTGAAGCAGGTCTTGTAGACACAGTGTCCCGCGCCGTCGCAGTGGTCTCCCTCGGTGCAGACGTTGCCGTCGTCGCACGGCGTTTGGGCGTTGACGCCCGTGACGTTGCCGAAGAAGTCGTAGTCCGCCGACGCGCCGGCCTTGTAGGCGTTGCCGCAGTGGTAGGTCGTCGGGCCGTCGTTGACGCACGTCACCGTCTTGCACGCGTCGCTTCCCGTGCACTCCGTCGGCGCCGGGTGGAAGTTGCAGTGCTTGCCGTAGGCGTCCTGATCGCAGGTGTAGTAGCCGTTGCAAGCGCCTGCGTCGTTGCCGCAGTCGCTGTCCTTGAGGCAGGCGATGTCGCACTTGGACGCGTCAGGACAGAACGTCGCCGGGCCGACCTTGGCCACGAGATCGCAGCGCTCGGGCTTCGGCGGGAGGTTGCTGGTCCCCGGAATCTTCTGGCTCGCCGGCGGCGGCGGGACGTTCGGCTTGCAGTCCCACCGGCAGCAGGCGGGCTCGGTCATGATCCCAGCGCAGTCGTACTTCGCGTCGAAGATCGTCTGCGTGTCTTGAGCGCACGCGCAGTTCTTGAGGCCAATGGCACACGGCTGACCCGGCGTGGTCTGGAGGCACAGCGGGCTGCCGTTGCAGTAGTTGCCGTCATCGTAGGCGGTACAGTCGAGGTCGCTGGCACAGGGGCAGACGTTGGCGTCCGGCTGGCCGAGGCAGTGACCGATGCCGTCGCACTGGTCGTTCTTGGTGCACGCGTTGCCGTCGCTGCACGGCGCCACACCCCAGACGTGAACGCACTTCGTAGCGCCTGCCACGTTGGGGTCACAGTAGTCATCGGTGCAGACATCGGCGTCCAGGCAGATGCTGTGGACGGGCTGGTGCACGACCTTGTAGCGCTGCCCGTTGGCGAGCGCGGAGCACGTAGCATTGTCAGACTTGCATGGGATGCAGAGGTCATTGGTGCACAGGACGCCGTCGTCGGGGACGTCGACCGGAATGCCCGGCAGACAGGTCAGGGTCGCGGGGTCGCAGATCTCCATGCCGTCGCACGCGATCGCGTTGTCGCAGTGGTAATCCTGCGTGCACTCGCAGCCCGGGAAGTACTCGCCCGGCATGCACTTGGCACCGACGCAGGTCGACGCGACCGTGCAGAGGTTGTCGTCGGCGCAGATCGTACCTTCTTTGTCGACGTCCGGCGCGTGATCGCAGCGACCGGGCTCAGGCGCGTAGAGGCCGTGCCAGGTGCTGTCGGGGTCGATGATCTGGTTGCCCGGTGGCGCGTCCGGGAGGCATTTCCAGATGGCGCACGGGCCCGCGTCCTTGGGAATGGGCTGAATGACGTCGACCGTCGCGCACGAGGTCGGCTTCGACGGGTCGGCGCAGAACGTGCGCTGCTTCGGAGTACAGATCTTGGTGACCGGATCGCAGTCTTGGATGACCTGGACCTCCCACGGGTACTGCGGCAGCGGGTCGACGTTTTGGACCTGGACGCAGTCCCACAGCGGATTGAACGCGGTCAGCGGGTTGGGCTTGCAGCCGCACGCGCCGGGATCCGTGCAGGTCGTGACTCCGGCCTTGACCGCGACGCAGCGCATCCGGCCCTGACAGAAGTCATAGCCCGACGCCGAGATCATCAACGCCTCGCAGTCGGCTTGACCGGTACACAGCGAGCACTTGGACGGATTGGCGAGCACCTGCGCCTCGTCGAGGACGCCCTCGCAGATGCCCTCGGCGTTGCAGGTGTCCGGCGTGGTGCAGATGTTCTTGTCGTCGCAGCTCGCGCCGACGTCGGGGGTCCAGCGACACCCGCTCGGACCGGTCGTGGAGTCCTTGTTGCACACATCGATCGTGCACGGGTTGAGGTCGTCGCAGGCGAAGTCGTCGGGAGCGTGGACCATCGCGTCGGTGGCCTCGTCACACGAGTCGGTGGTGCACGACAGACCGTCGCTGGGATCGGGCGGGACACCGGCCTTGCACAGGCCGGTCGCCGTGTCGCACTGCTCGACGCCGTTGCAGAACTTCAGGTCCGAACACGAGATCGGCGCGCCGACGCAGACACCGGAGGCGTTGCACAGGTCACCGGTCGTGCACTTGTTGCCGTCGTCGCACGTCGAACCGGCAGTCGCGCTACCCGAGGGGGTGCAGACGCCGCTCTGACAGGTGTCTCCGGTCGTGCAAGCGTTCTTGTCGTCGCACGGAACTCCCGTGGCCGGCGTGTGCGTGCACGCACTATTGGCGCACGAATCGGTCGTGCACGGGTCGCCGTCGTCGCACGCGAGGGTCCCGCAGTCGCCATCGACCAGCGGGATGGTGATCACCTTGACGGCTTTGAAGGTCTTGGTCGGAGAACCCGCGGGGACGGGCCGCTCCTTGGACTCGAGGAAGAACGTCGTCTCGATGATCTTGGCCGGCAATCCCGGCTCGTGGACGTCCAGAATGACGCCGAGGCTCACGTTGGTCTTCGAGGTGAGCCCGGAGATCGTGACCTTGCACTCGCCGGTCACGGCGCTGCAGACGGCCTCGGTGAGCTTGGAGTTGAGGTCCACGGCCACGAGCGCCGGCGTGCTCAGCTTGAGCTTGTCGAAGTTGACGTCCGTCTGGATCTCGAAACGGACCCGAATGTCCTTCTTGACGAGCTCTTCGAGGCCCTCGAACCCGGCGTCCACGCGGCGCTTGTAGAACTTGGCGATGATGTCAGCGTTCGCGTTGGCCACGGCGGAGGCCTTGGCGGAGATCTCGATGAAGTAGCTGCGATCTGCCAGGACCTTCGACATGAAGAGGACGTCGCCGACGTCCGCCTCGCCATCGGGGAAGGCATCCGCCTTGGCCTTCTCGATCGCGTTGAGCGTCACGAGCTTCGCCGCGTACCGCTGTACGTGGTAGGGATCGTCGACGGTGAAGGTGCAGCTGTCGTTGGCGTCGCCATAGAGCGGCGTCGTGGTACAGGCCGGGTCGAGGACGCCCAGGGCAGCAACGGACTCGCGCGGGGTGGCCCCGCCGATGGCCGTGACGCCGTCGATTGCCACGAGACCACGCACCGTGACGGCCATGTCAGACAGCGCGTCTCCGCCCTTCTTGGCCTTGAACGCGACGGTGAAGACCGAGAGCGTGTTCTTCTTGACGCCACCGAGGGGGCTGAGAACGGCGTTGGCTTTGACGACACCGGGCTCGCCCTGGAAGTTGGAGCTGAAGGTCGCCCCGTCCGAAGCGCCCGTGGCGGTTACGCCGGTGACCTCGAGGACGTCTTTGTCGTACTTGACTGCGACGTCGTAGGCGCCGAGAGCGAGCTCGCAGGTATTGACGCGCGCCTCCAAAGTGAACGTGTCGTTGACGCCGCGGTTCTTGTACGCAAGACCCGCGCTGTCGCCGAAGTCGAAGTCGCCACAGTCGGGCGTCAGATTGCAGTCGAGCGAGACATCGACGGGGGGATTGAAGCTGGGTGCCGCGTCGGTCGCGGCAGCGACATCCACCCGAATGGCCGTGTTCAGGTTGCCACGGATGGTCGCCGTCCCGGTCTGATCGATGGTCGCGGCGCCCACGACCGTCGACGAGAAGTCGAGGAGGCCGGTAATGAACCGGGTACCATAGAACTTACGGCGGGTGCCGTCGGCGAATCGACCCCAGACCTCGACGCTGGTGGTGCCCTTGTCCTTGATTCCCGAGAACGTGGTCCCAGCGACGACCTTGGGGGTCAACGCAACGAGGCTGTGATTGCTCTGATCGACGGTGAATCCGGCGATGCGCGTGGAAAGATTGCCGTTGACGAACAGGACGTCGACGACGCCGGGACCGACGGCGGTGACGGCGCGCGTGGTCTTGTCGAGCGTTGCGACTCCGGGCTTGGGCGTCGCGCCGCCGGCTTGAACGGTGGAGATCACCGTGTCTGCGTGCGCGCTCACATCCATCGTCGAGCCGTCGTCGAACTGCATGATGGCTTCGTAGAGCGCGTCCTGGTAGGTCGTCGTGCCCTCGATGTAGGAGAGCGTCAGGTCGGTGACCCGCGGCTGAGTCGGCGTGTAGGTCTCGAAGATGTCGGCCTGGATGCCCGTCGCCTTGACGACGGTGAACGTCGCCGTCGCCGGAGTGAGCGTGGGGTACTTGCCCACGGCGACCTTGACCTTGGCGGTACCCGTGCCGTTGCCCGTGGACTTGACGAGGCCCTTGGTGGCCACGTCCATCGCGAGGAGGTCCGTCGGATCATCGGTCGCGGCATCGAAGACGGTCGTGGGGTCGGCACCGAAGTCCACCATGCTGCCGTCCTGGTATTGCACCTTCACGGTCAGCTGCTGCTGCGCCGGGAGACCCTTGACGATGGCGGCGAGGTCCGTGCTCG